>NZ_FTNV01000001.1:0-301419 GCF_900156535.1 Roseovarius nanhaiticus
GATATATGTGCAGTCATCGTTCATCGAATGAACCAAACCGCCCACATATCTCTTCAGATATCATCAATGTCAAAAAACGTCGGACCCAAAAGCCCCAGAACAAAATCAACAAACAGCGCCCTATACAAACGGCGCAGCCCGCGTCATCAATCCCGAATTTTTCCCGGGCAAGACCGCCAGAGCACCGCTCCAACTTCCCGTCCCGTGCCCCAGCGCCGCATCAGCGCCGCCGGTGAAGGGGGTTCTACGGTTAGTTCCGGATACCCGCAACCCCTTTTTTCGGCAAAGGATGACTTTTGGCTGAAAAACCGATTTTTCACGTGAACTTATAAGCTTAGGTGCCATTTGTTGCTGCAGTATGCGTTCGCACGAAAGGATCTGACCCACGTTCCCCTGGGTGAGCCGAGTGAATCGGCTTCTAGGCGGACGGGCGCCTTTGCCCAATAGGGCGTCTCATCCGTCTTTGCCCGGGAATCGGGCGATAAAGGCACGCAAAAGGGCGAGGCCATTCCTGGCCCCGCCCTCCCTAATCCTGATTCTCGCCATCTCAGCGCTTGTGTATGACCGCCACCTGATCGCGGCGCTTCTTCTGATACTTCACAGGGTGCACGATACAGGCCGAAATCTCGGGGATAAGGGCGTTGAACTCCGCGGCGACGGCGGGATCGGAGTGCTGAAACTCGCGCGTATCTATGTAAGAGCGTAGCAACGCGGCCGTCTTGGTGATTCCGGGCACTTCATATGTGTCGGGCTGCCAGCGCAGATCCTCGATCACATATAGACCGCCCGACGGCAGCTTGGGGAAAATCTCAAGAAAGGCATTCTGCTGGTGGTGGCTGGCATGGCTGGCATCGTCGATGACGATATCGGGCGCGTCCATTGCCGCAACACTTTTGGCGATCGCCGCGCGGTCATCCATGTCGCAACGGTGAAAGGTGAAACGATCATGATCGAACCATGAAAAATCCGACACGTCGAGCCCGTGGATATGCGCCTTGGGAAAATACTCCAGCCACATCCGGATCGACGGCAGGTCCGTCGTCTCGCGATCCGCATCATTGCCTTGCTCGGGACCGCCTATCAGCAGGCCCATCTCGAGGAAGTTGATCTTGCGGCCCCGGTAGGGATGAAAGAGCAGATGATAGAGCTCCGTATACCGGTGCTTGGTCGAGCCCTTGTCCGAGCCAAACCGGTCGGCGAGGTCCGTCAGGTTGATAGGGGTCTTCTTCTTGGCAGTGCCTTCGTCCAGCATTGCTGCCTCCCTTATTCCGCCGCTTCGGCGTTTGCTTTTTTGGATATGACCGGCGCGGCCTCGGGGTCGATCCCGTGTTTCTTCAGCAGCTGGTCGATCAGGCCGCCCTCGTCCGGCAATCCGCCGGGGCGTGACGCCAGAAATTCACGGATGCGGCGACCGTATAGATGAATCGACGTCGTCTTGTCGGTCAGATAGCTCTCGGCACTGTCAGCGCGGGCGGCCTTGACCATGCGGCGCCGCTTGTCGAAGGGAATGGGGTAGAGCACTTCGCGCGGAAATGCGTATTTGTCCTCACCGGTCTTGTGGACGTAATGCGTCACGGCTTGCGGCCCCCAGACGCCCCAAGGCAGGTCGCTGCAATGCACCGGACTACCGGCATCCTTTTGCGCCTGCAGCTTGGCCTTGGCACCATCACTATACCATTCGGGGATGCCATATTCATCATGGCTCATCTCCAGAAGGCCCGCCAGCGCCGGACTGTCCTGCGGCAGACCCAGAACGCCGCCATTGATATGGCTTTCGCTCTCCCACCCATAGTAATGGCCCGTCTCGGTCTGGAACGGCTTCATGCAATAGGCGTCCGTGTCGGCCCAGATCGTGCGCTCGCTCTGGGTCAGCATGTGATAGCGAAAGACGTCCGAGAAAAGCGCCAGGCTGCCGGTGCGGCCATGGGCGATGAATTCGTCCCGCTTGAGGATTGCATCGCCATGCACGATCTTGGCGCCCTCGGGCACATTTTCGACCGGGCCATAATGATAGAGCGTCACGTCGTGGCCTGCGTCCAGAAAGGACTGAACACAGAGTTGCTCGACATAGCTCAGGGGGCCTTCGACCCACAGCATGGCGATATGGTGTAGTTTGCTCATCTTTGGGATCTGCCCTTTTGCCTGAAGCCTCGCGCGCGCCCGATTTCGGGTCTTTGCTGCGCATGACGTTACCCCAGAGGTCGAATCCGCGCAATCATGCTGCGCAATGTCGCAGGGACCAAAGCCCCTTGCCGCATTTCCACCACAATCTCGTGCGCAGTTTGCCTTGATTACGGTTAATATCGCCTCAACGCCCGCTCTTAGACGGGTCAGGCAGGAGCAGTAGACAATGACACCACTCTCGTTTTGCGTGATGCCATCCCGTGTTTTGCGGCGCGATGTGCCCGGCGGTTTCCGCGATTGGTCGGCCGAGGCGCAGGCGGCATTCGATAGTGAAACGCTGTTTTACGACGCGTTCGAGGGCGCCGAACCCGGTACCGTCTATGCGGTCGGCCCGCCACTCAAGCGCAGGTTTCGCATCTTCGTGAAGCAGGCCGAATTCCTGGTCGACGGGCAGCCTGCGCAGATGCGCGAAATCAGCCAGTCCCAACGTGCCTCGATCCTCGAGATCACGTCGAACGTGGCCGCGCCGACGCAACTGTCCATCCGGCATCCTGACCTTTCGCTAGATATGGCTGTCAGCCCGTCGCAGATCGGGCGCTACCAAGGGCTGAAGACGCTATTTACACTCAGCCGCAACAATGACCTCGCCTGGGTCCGCGACTGGGCGCGGCACCATGTCGAGACGCAGGGTGTCGAGGCGATCATCCTTTTTGACAACGCATCGGACCGATACGGCACGGACGCGCTGGAGCAGGTTCTCTCGAATGTGCCGGGCCTTACCACATTCGACGTGGTTCCCGCCCCGTTCCGATACGGCCCCGCTGGCGACGGACGCGAGCTGACAAGCGCGCGATTTCTGCAATTCGGGCTCTTTGAAATTGCGCGCCTACGGTTCCTGGCCCAGGCCGCGGGCGTGCTGAACATGGACATCGACGAAATGGCCTACGGCCCGGCGGGCGAGACCGTCTTTCAGGCCGCCGCCGACAGTGAGGCCGGCTTCCTCACCCTGCCGGGCACGTGGCGCTATCCGCAGCCGGGTGCGCCACTGACCCATGCCGCACATCTATTGCGCAGCGCGGAGGAAGACGCGCCGATGTATCCCAAATGGTGCCTCATCCCGAACGGGCCGCAACTGGGCAAAAGCTGGCGCACACATGGCATCAAGGGCCTGCCCGATCAGCTTCAACAGGATTTCGGTTTTTTCCATTGCCGCATGATCTCACAGAGCTGGCATTACGACCGCTCGGAATATCAGGACCTCACGCTCGAGCCGGATCCCCTAGCCCGGCGCATCCTGCAACGCGGCGTGACAGCGCAAGCGGCGGAAACTCCGCGCAAGGTGGCTAGACCGAAAGCAGCGTGACCCGGCCCCGCGCGCCGATCTCGGCGGTGTCGCGGTCATATAGTCGGGTCAGGTGCGCGCGCTCGGATGCGCTCCACGGATCGTATCCGGGGTAGTCCGGCCCACGCGGGTAAGCGTCCTGAATCTCGACCCGCCGCGCAAGGGCCGCCTCGCCGCCGCTGCGCTCGATTTCCATCAACAGCTCCTGCACCGCGCGGTGGCTGGCCGACGGCCTGCCCCGCTTGCGCTTGGGCGAGACCAGTGCGTCCACGTCGATATCCGGACCGCAAAGGTTGCCGATGACCACATTCGACAGATCGCGGAAATCCTCGTGCCGCCAGATCGTCAGATGCGCCTGCGGGAAACACTGCTCGATCACGTCGATAAATCCGCTCCAACTGGGCAGGTTCGACAGCACCGCGCGTTTCATCTGTGCCTCGGGGATCACATTCTCGCCCTTGGCCGAACGCAGGAATTCGATGAAGGTCGAAGCAAAGAAATCGGCGTAGTTGCGGATCGCCAGATGCACCTCTGTCACCGGGTAGGGGATGTGCTGTGCAAAAATCGGGATCAGCACGTCGCGCCGGTTGTAAAGCTGCCCCGACCGCACGCAATGCCCGCTATGGCCCGGCATGTTCTCGTCCGACAGCACAATGCGCGCACCCGGCCCAGCGCCGATGCCGTCAAAGAAGTCCCGCGCCTTTTGCGCCAGCAGATCGTCGGGCATCTTGGTCTTGTAATCGAGGCCCAGCTTTTCGTAGCCATTCAGCTGCGTCGGAAACGTATATTCTTTGCGTGTGTCGCGATGATGGACGTAATGCACGCCGCTCTTGCGCATCCGTCCCGCATTGCGTTGTAGAATGGACTGGATGTGGCTGGTGGCCGTTTTGTGAACGCCCCCATGCACCACTACGTAGGGCGTATCGCTGGTCATGCGCTCAGCCCTCGGCCATCTCCGGCGCGGCGTTGATCGCCCGGATCTGCGCGCGGAAGGCATCCCAGCCATCCCGCAGTTTCAGTTCTTCGATGCGCCCGCGGTGCCACTCGGTCGCCGCCTTGTGCAGGCGCGCCAGTTCGGGATCCTTCAAGAGCGAGGCCATCTCCCTGCGCAGACCAGGCAGGCGCGCGTGGATCGAGGTATCGCGCTCGGTATTGTAATTCATGTTGGACCAGTAGGTGACGCCCTGATCGTCGCCGACATGGTTGGTGCGGCCCCGGTCCCGCTTGACCAGGAAACTGTCGACCGAGCGGACGGCATAATGATGCAGGCGCACATAGTCATGGGCAAAGCCGTCATACGCCTTCCAGCCTTGCGCCAGATAAAGGTCCGGCATCGGCTTGCCGCCGCCATCGACCCAGGCGACATCGCCCCGGTCGAGGTGAAAGGCCGGGCGGTGAATGCGCAGCTTGTCGAAGCGCTCATTGTTGCGCACCAAGGTCTTCATGCCCAGCGCGCGGTAATTGGGAAATTCCAGCTCGGCGCAGCCGCGGTCGAACTGCTCGATCACGAAATCCTCGCTGTAATCGACGCGGCCCGAATTCCCCATCAGCTTCCAGCAGGCCGAAATGGCATCAGCCTCGCCCACCGCAGCGAAGAGATCATCCAGCCGCCCCTTGCCGACACGCACATTCAGAAACTCGTCGCAATCCGCGCAGATCAGCCAATCGGCGTTCTTGACCAGATCCTCATCCTTGGCGGCGCGCAATGCGCTGCGCTGCGGACTGCCGCCGGGCTTGAAAGGGTTTTGGCGATGCTGCGCCAGCCCAAGCGCGTCCAGACGCGCGGCGATCAGATCGGTGCCGTCATCGCAATCGTTCGTGTAGATCAGGAAGTCCGTGAAACCGATCAGGCGGTTATAGGCCACCCATTCCAGCATGAAGGGGCCTTCGTTCTTCATCGTGGTGACGATGACGCGGCGCTGATCGGCCTGCTTGGCCGGCGCTTTCTGGCCCGGATTGGCAGGGGCGACGATGCGCGGCATAACACCGCTTGCCGGCATCTTTGCGGCCTTGATCTTGGGCTGCTTGGCGATCGCGGCTGTCACCTCGGGCGACGGCGCATCGGGCGCGGCGGTCGCTTCGGGCGCGGCCTTGACCTCCGCCTCCACGGCGGGCGCCGCGGTCGCCTCTTCCTCAAGGCGTTTCTTGCGCTTGCGCAGGCGGCGGCGGAACGCCTTGTCGAAACGGTCGGCTAGCGCCTCGCGGCCCCGCTCGCGGAAATAATTCGAGAGCGCGCCGCGATACCACGGCAGATTGCGCCGCGCACGATAGAGATCGTAGAATTCCGCCTCGGTCAGCTCGTCCATGATGCAATGGGTCATGACGGCCTTGAGCGCGCCGATCTTGCGCAGGAAAACCGCCGTTTTGTGGTTCGAAAACCAGCACTTGAAGATGTGCACATTATCACCGTGAAACCGGTCGACATGGTGCTGGTCCAGCTCGAAATGCGGATCGTAGAAGATATTGACGCGCCCGGCCCCATGGGTCAGCGCGGCGCCATCGCCCAGCGGCAATGTCCAGTCCTGACGGCGCCCGTTCTCGTACCGCGTCTCCCAAGGGACCAGATCGGGGTCAAGCGTGCTTTGCGGGTTGATCGCGATCACATGCGCGCCCGGCACCAGAGACGAAAACACCAGCGAGGCATAGCCGCCCATCGACACGCCCGCGAACACGACGCGCTCGTACCCCTCGAAGAACCCTTGGGCCACCAGCCCCTCGAACCGCTTGATCAGATCCGCGTCACGATACCAATCGCTGACATGCGCCATCACGCCCAGATGCGAATACCCGCTGTCGGAGGCGTATTTATACGCCCACGGCTCGCGCAGGACGCTGTCGTCATTGACGTTTGAGAGGTTGTCGAAGGTTACCAGCAGGCGATCACTGGGCCGCTTGATGAACATCAGCGAATGGCGCAGGTTCTTCTCGAAAAAGCCCTCACCCTCGGCGCCCGGCCTCAGATCGTCCAGCCACCGGGGCGTTTCGGGGGCGTCATCTGGGCTGTCGCTCTCGTCTTGGTCTGCCATGGGTCCAACTTTGCGTTGTATGTCATTATGCGCGACATGGGCCTGATGGCCTGCCTCGGACCACCCCGCCGCGTTGATCGTCACACTAACCCGGCGCGATCGAAACAGGCAACATATCTATCCTTTCATGGTTATTGTTTCTTGATCCGAAACCGATCAGCCACATCCGTCGGGCCTCCGCCTTTCGATGCGTCGTGGCGGTGGGACTTGGCGGCGCGTTGCGCTAACTGACAATCGGTAACGCCAGAATTCGGAGACAAAGATGCTGGATACACTCAAACGCGCCATAGTGCCCGTCACGGCGCTGGCGCTTTCAGGTCTCGCTGTCGCGTTGGCATTCATCAATGTTGCATGGCTTTGGCTCCTGATTTTGACACTGCCTATCGTCGCGCTGGGGATTTACGATCACAACCAGAAGGCCTGGACCATCACCCGCAACTTTCCCGTTGCCGGGCGGATGCGCTGGGTTTTCTACAAGCTGCGCCCCTACTTGCGCGCCTACATCGTCGAGGATGACCTCAGCGGCACGCCCTATTCCTTTGACGCGCGCAACCTGATCCACGCCCGTGCTCGCGGCGAAAACGACACGCATCCCTTCGGGACCGAGCGCGAAACCGGCGCGCATGACTACCACTGGCTCATGCATTCCATCGCGCCCGAGGATCAACCCGATCAGGCCCCGCGCGTCACCGTTGGACACGACCAGACGTCAAAGCCCTATTCTGCTTCCGTCCTCAACGTGTCGGCAATGAGCTTCGGCTCGCTCTCGGCCAATGCCATCCGGGCGCTGAATATTGGCGCGGCAAAGGGCGGATATTATCACGACACCGGCGAGGGCGGCGTCAGCGACCATCACACGCAGCATGGCGGCGATCTGGTATGGGAAATCGGGTCGGGCTATTTTGGCGCGCGTACCAAGGACGGTGATTTCGACCCCGAAATGTTCCGCGACACCGCATCGAGCGACCAAATCAAGATGACCGAGATCAAGCTGAGCCAGGGCGCCAAGCCCGGCCATGGTGGCATGCTTCCGGGCGGCAAGGTGACGGCCGAGATCGCCCGCGTGCGCGGCATTCCCGAGGGGCAGGATTGCATCTCGCCACGGGGGCACAAGGCTTTCTCGACGCCTATCGAAATGATGGAATTCGTTGCCCGCACGCGCGATCTGTCAGGCGGCAAGCCTGTGGGCATCAAGATGTGCATTGGCCAGCCTTATGAGGTCTTTGCCCTAATGAAAGGCATCCTCGAAACGGGGATCAAGCCCGAGTTCATCGTCGTTGACGGCGGCGAGGGCGGCACCGGAGCGGCGCCGCTGGAGCTGTCCGACTGGGTCGGAACACCGCTGACCGAAGGGCTGATCCTGATGCGCAACGCGCTGGTCGGATGCGGGCTAAAGAACGACATCAAGCTGGTGGCGGGCGGCAAGATCTATTCCGGCATGGGGCTGGCGCGCAACATGGCGCTGGGGGCCGACTGGTGCAACGCAGCGCGCGCCTTCATGCTCTCGGTGGGCTGCATCCAGTCGCAGCGCTGCCATATGGATACCTGCCCCACCGGCGTCGCCACCCAGAACGCGGCCCGCCAACGTGGTCTCATTCCCGAGGTTCAGGGCCCACGCTCGGCACGCTTTCACCAGAAAACGGTCGAGGCGCTGGTCGATATGGTCGCTGCCGCGGGTCTCAAACATCCCAGCGAACTGCAGCCGCATCACATGATGCACCGCGTCGGCCCCGAGACGGCGCTGCCGATGGACGTGATCCACTCGTTCCTGCCCGAAGGCATCCTGCTCGATGCGCCCGAGGATACGCTTTATTCCGATTGGTGGTCGGCCGCCCAGGCAAACAGTTTCAAACCCGGCACCGACCTTATCAAACGCCGCGCCAAATCGCAGGCGATGGCCGCATTTTCCTGATAAGACCGCGCAGCGCAAAAATAAGGCCGCGCATGGATCCATGCGCGGCCTTTCTGTGTGTCGACGCCGATCAATGCACGACGGCATCCTCGGGCGGTTGCCGCTTGGTGGTGCCGACGCGGTCCCCAATGATCAGCCCCGCGTCGCCTGCGGTCACATTGACAGTCGCGCCATCCAGCACATCACCGGCCAGCAACATCTCCGCCAGCGGATCCTGAACCGCCCGCTGGAGCACACGCTTGAGCGGACGCGCCCCGAAGACCGGGTCATAGCCCTCGTCGGCCAGCCATTTCTTGGCTGCCTCATCCAGATCGAGGGTGATCTTGCGGCCTGCCAGACGCTTTTTGAGGCGCGCGAGTTGCACCTCGACGATGCCGGTCATGTTGTCACGGCTCAGCCGGTCAAAGATGACAGTCTCGTCCAGACGGTTCAGGAACTCGGGCCGGAAATGCGCGCGCACCGCGTCCATCACACCGCGCTTGGCATCGGCGGCATCCGCTCCCTCGGGCATCTGACTAAGCGCTTGGCTGCCAAGGTTCGACGTCAGGATGATCAGCGTCTGCTTGAAATCGACGCGGTGGCCCTGACCATCGGTCAGAACACCGTCATCGAGCACCTGCAAGAGCACGTTGAACACGTCCGGATGCGCCTTTTCGACTTCGTCGAACAGCACCACCTGGTAAGGGCGCCGGCGCACGGCCTCGGTCAGGACGCCGCCCTCGTCATAGCCGACATAGCCCGGAGGCGCACCGATCAGACGGGCGACCGAATGCTTCTCCATGAACTCGGACATGTCGATGCGCACCATCGCGTTGTCGTCGTCAAAGAGGAACTCGGCCACGGCCTTGGTCAGCTCGGTCTTGCCCACGCCGGTCGGCCCGAGGAAGAGGAAACTGCCCAGGGGGCGATTCTCGTCATTGAGCCCGGCACGCGCGCGGCGCACCGCGTTCGCGACGGCCTTGACCGCGGCATCCTGACCGATGACGCGCTTGTGCAGTCCGGCCTCCATGCCCAAGAGCTTCTCGCGCTCGCCTTCCAGCATCTTGGCAACGGGGATGCCCGTCCAGCGCTCGACCACCTGCGCGATCTGTTCGGGGCGCACGGCCTCCTCGACCATGACGCCGTCCTCTTCAGATTTCTCGGCCTCGGCCAGATCCTTTTCGAGCTGCGGGATCACGCCGTAGCTAAGCTCACCGGCCTTCGCCAGATCGCCCGCACGCTTTGCGTGGTCCAGATCGATCCGGGCACGGTCCAGCTTTTCCTTGATGTCGCGCGCACCGGCCAGCTTGTCTCGCTCGGCCTGCCATTTCGCGGTCATCTCGGCAGAGCGTTCCTGCAATTCGGCCAGATCCTTTTCGATCTTAGACAGGCGGTCCTTGGAGGCTGCGTCATCCTCCTTGCGCAGGGCCTCGGCCTCGATCTGCTTTTGCAGGATGTCACGGTCCAGCGCGTCCAGCTCCTCGGGCTTGGAGTCCACTTCCATCCGCAGACGGCTGGCGGCCTCGTCCATCAGGTCGATCGCCTTGTCGGGCAAAAAGCGGTCGGTGATGTAGCGGTTCGACAGAGTCGCGGCAGTCACAAGCGCCGAGTCACTGATGCGCACACCATGGTGCAGCTCGTACTTCTCCTTGATCCCGCGCAGGATGCTGATCGTGTCCTCAACCGTCGGCTCGCTGATGACAAGCGGCTGGAACCGGCGCGCCAGCGCCGCGTCCTTCTCCACATGCTTGCGATACTCGTCGAGCGTGGTGGCCCCAATGCAGTGCAGCTCGCCCCGCGCCAGCGCCGGCTTGATAAGGTTGGCGGCATCCATCGCGCCATCGCCCTTGCCCGCGCCGATCAGCGTGTGCATCTCGTCGATGAAGAGAATGATCTCGCCCGCGGCATCCGTCACCTCGTTCAGCACCGATTTCAGACGCTCCTCAAACTCGCCGCGATATTTCGCCCCGGCGATCAGAGCGCCCATGTCGAGACTCAGAAGCCGCTTGTTCGCCAAGCTCTCGGGCACGTCGCCATTGACGATGCGCAGCGCGAGACCCTCGGCAATCGCGGTTTTACCCACGCCCGGCTCGCCGATCAGAACGGGGTTGTTCTTGGTCCGGCGGCTGAGGACCTGCATCGCGCGGCGGATCTCATCGTCACGGCCGATGATGGGGTCGATCTTGCCTTCCTCGGCGGCAGCGGTCAGATCGCGCGCGTATTTCTCCAGCGCTTCATAGGTATCCTCGGCGCTGGCCGTATCGGCGGTGCGCCCCTTGCGGATATCGTTGATGGCCTCGTTCAGCGTCTGAGCCGAAACGTTGCCGGCCTCCAGCGCCTCCTTGGCCGGGGACTTGGTCAGCGCCAAAGCCTGCAACAGACGCTCGACCGGGACAAAGCTGTCCTTTGCCTTGCTGGCCAGCTTCTCGGCCTCGGACAGCACCTTGCCGGTCTGCTGGTCCATGTAGGTCTGACCCGCATCGCCCTGAACGACCGGGATCTTGGCGATGGCAATATCGTTGGCCTGTGCCACACGCGCCGGATCGCCCCCCGCGCGCCGGATGAGATTGGCCGCAAGCCCCTCACCATCGTCCATGAGCGCCTTCAGCAAATGCTCGGGCGCGAGGCGCTGATGGCTTTCGCGCATCGCAATTGTCTGGGCCGCCTGAATGAAACCGCGCGACCGTTCGGTGAATTTGTTCAAGTCCATGACTTGTCTCCTTGCTAAGCGAATTCCCTATGGCGCACCCAGCGTTAGGCATGCTCCGGCGGGATCCTTGAGTTGTATTTGGGCAACAGGCCGATCCGGTTCAAGAGCGGGCAAGCCCCAAAACCGCGGCACGGTAAACTTTTCGTCAGCTGTGATG
Source organism: Roseovarius nanhaiticus (assembly GCF_900156535.1). NCBI lineage: Bacteria > Pseudomonadati > Pseudomonadota > Alphaproteobacteria > Rhodobacterales > Roseobacteraceae > Roseovarius > Roseovarius nanhaiticus. The sequence goes on from NZ_FTNV01000001.1 coordinate 11,251, forward strand.
AAACCGTAACAGCGCCACCTTAGTTAACTTTGCGAGAGGCGAGTTATCCACAAGGCCTTTCCCAGCCCAAGGCTGGCTTCAGCGAAGGAGCAGTCCAATGAAGATCGAGAAAATTCAGTTCGATAACGTGCGCTACAATCCCGAAATCGGAGCGTTCGAAACACTGGTCAAGATCCACGATCAAGGACAGACATTTTCCTATCCCGCCTCGGTCACCGCGCCGCTACATGCCGAATACGGCCTGATCGTGCGCGGTTTGGCGCAGGCGGCCCGCAAGGCGCATAAGGGCACCGAAGGCAGGACGCGGCTTCATCACGCGGCACCGCTCAAGGCGGCAATCGCGGATGCCAGCCAGAAAAGCCTGTTGTCGCGCCTTTTGGGCAACGCCGCCGCTTGACCCAATCCCGGCGGGCGCGGTTGACGCCGGGGCGATGCGCCGTATGAAGAGCGCATCAGCCAACCGGGAGCCGCGCCCATGACACAGACATTCGACGACCGCCTCATCGTGGCGCTCGACGTGCCGAACGCACTGGCAGGGCTTGAGTTGACTCAGCGCCTCGGGCCCCAAGTCGGGTTCTACAAGATCGGCCTTGGCATGCTGACAGGCGGTGGCCTGGCACTGGCCAACGAGTTGGTTGCCGAACACGGCAAACGCATATTCCTGGACATGAAGCTTTTCGATATCGGCGCGACCGTAGAGGCCGCAGTGCGCGGACTTGTGCAGTTCGATCTGGACATGCTGACGGTTCATGGCGATCCGCATGTCGTGCGCGCCGCAGCCGAAGGCGCATCCGGCAAGGCGACGCGCATCTTGGCGGTCACCATCCTCACCTCACTCGACCGCGCGGATCTGGATGCCGGGCTGATCGAGGCAGGCGACATTCCCGATCTTGTGGCGACCCGTGCGGCCCGCGCCTTCGAGGCGGGAGCCGATGGCGTGATAGCATCGCCGCAAGAAGCTGCGATGATCCGCGCCTTGCCCGAAGCCGCCGGCAAGCTGATCGTCACGCCGGGCGTGCGCCCCACCGGTGGCGCTTTGGGCGATCAAAAACGCGTTGCGACCCCCGCCGAGGCTATTGCGGGCGGCGCCGATCACATCGTCGTGGGCCGCCCCATATGGGCGGCTAGCGATCCGTCCGCCGCTGCGGCGGATATACTTGGAAGCCTACCCTGACATAGACGCGGCGCCAGAAGAACTTTTTGCCTCCGGCGGGGATATTTGTCGCAAGAAGAATGGGCGGGATTAACGCCGCCTCTTTCGGTTGGTATAAAAGACCATGCCCGCATTCTGCCGTGATTGCCTGACCGAAACGCCACCCGACCAGCGCCGCTGCGCGGCCTGCGGGCGTCCGCGTGTCATCTCGCATCCCGAGCTCTACGATCTGGGCATCGCACATATGGATTGCGATGCGTTCTACGCCAGCGTCGAAAAGCGCGACGATCCCTCGCTGGAGGGCAAGCCCGTCATCATCGGCGGGGGCCGTCGCGGCGTCGTGTCCACTGCCTGCTACGTGGCACGCATCCGCGGCGTGCGCTCGGCCATGCCGATGTTCCAGGCGCTGAAACTTTGCCCCGATGCGGTGATCATCAAGCCGCGGATGGAAGTCTATGCCGCCGTGTCGCGCCAGATCCGTGCGATGATGGAGGATCTCACCCCGGCCATCGAGCCTTTGTCCCTGGACGAGGCGTTCATGGATCTGCGCGGCACCGCGCGCCTCCACGGCGCGCCGCCCGCCGTGATGCTGGCCCGGCTGGTGCGACGGATGCGGGACGAGCTGGGCGTCACCGGCTCCATCGGGCTGAGCCATAACAAGTTCCTGGCCAAGATCGCCTCGGACCTCGACAAACCGCGCGGATTTTCAGTGATCGGCGCCGCTGAGACGGGGGCGTTCCTGCAAGACAGGCCGGTGCGCCTCATTTGGGGCGTGGGGCAGGCCGCGCAAGCATCATTGGAGGCGGCGGGCATCCGCACCTTCTCGGACCTGCTGCGCTGGGAGCGGACGGACCTGCACGCGCGCTTCGGCGCGATGGGCGACCGGCTATGGCATCTGGCGCGGGGCCAGGACCACCGCCGCGTCGATGCGCGCGCGCCGGTGAAATCCATTTCGAACGAGACGACGTTCCATGAGGATACAGGGAATCTCGATATCCTCGACGGGCATATCTGGCGCCTGGCCGAGAAGGTGTCGGGCCGGGCGAAGGCGCGGCAGCTGGCGGGCCGAGTCGTCACGCTCAAGCTGAAGCGCGCCAACCATACCAGCCTGACCCGGCGCCAATCGCTGCGCGATGCCAGCCAGATGGCCGACACGATCTATCGCACCGCGCGCGGCTTGATGGACGGGGCCACGGGCGAGGCGCCGTTCCGTTTGATCGGCGTCGGGCTGTCAGATCTGGTGGATGAAAGCGCGGCAGATCTCTCGGGCGATCTACTGGATCCCGGCGCGGCCCAGCGCAGCGGCGCCGAACGGGCGCGCGATCAGATCAGGGCGCGCTTTGGCGAGGCGGCCATCGTCAAGGGGCGTGCCCTGCGCTGAGGCTATTCGGCAGCGAGAGGCATTTGGACTGGCCGGCCGATATCGGCCAACCGCGCGATCACGTCTGCCATCACGGCCGCGAACGCCTCGAAATTCGCATTCGGCGTCACGCTGCGCTCATCCATGTAAAGGGCGCGATCGATTTCGATCTGGACCGCGTGGCGCCCGCGCGGGGGGCGCCCGTAAGTCTGGGTGATATAGGCGCCCGCAAAGGGTGTATTGCGCGCGACGCTCAGCCCGGCATCGGTAAAGGCCGCCTCGATCCGCTCGGTAACCTCGCGGCTGGCAGACGCGCCGAAGCGGTCGCCCAGCACCACGTCGGGGCGCCGCGAGCCACTGCGCACCGTGCCGTCCAGCGCCTCATGCGGCATGGAATGGCAGTCAATCAGTACCGCATTGCCAAACGCCTTGTGCGCAGCGTCCATCTGGGCTGTGAGCGCGGCGTGATAGGGCCGCCAGTAATGATCGATCCGCTTGCGCGCCTCTTGCATGGACAGCTTGCCATCATAGATGACGCGACCTCCCGCCACGACACGCGGGATCACCCCAAGGCCCGACGCAATGCGGGGGTTATGTCCGTGGTGGCGCGCACCCTCGATCAAGGCCGGGTCCAGCTCGTCCGCGCTGCGATTGAGGTCGACGAAAGCGCGCGGCGCACCGGCCAGGAGCAGCGGTGCGCCATGGTCGGGCGCCGTGGCAAACAGTCGATCGACGAACGCATCTTCCGAGCTGCGCATCGCCAAAGCATCGGGCAATGTGCGCGCCAGAAACGCCGCAGGATAGTCACAAGCGCTGTGGGGCGATGCGAAAACGACGCTGGTTTCCCGGCGCTTGGGCGATCTGAGGTGATAGGCGGCTTTGAACATTGCGGCTCCAGCGCGGGACAGTACATGATAGACCGAATTTTCCTGTGATCAAAAGCCCCTTGATCCTTGGTGCGACTCCTTTTATAGACCGGCGAACTGACGCGCGAGTTGTTCGTCCAATCTATTTGGAACGTGGCTCAAGTGCCGGTATTCATGGGCGATTAGCTCAGTGGTAGAGCACTTCGTTGACATCGAAGGGGTCACAAGTTCGAACCTTGTATCGCCCACCATGAATTCATTGGTCCCAACCGGGGCCGCCCGCAACCCCAGGCGCTGGCCCGCGCCGCGACAGAAGAGGAAGAGAACGATGAAAGTTCGCAACTCGCTCCGCTCGCTCAAGAACCGGCACCGGGATTGCCGTGTCGTGCGCCGCAAAGGCCGCGTCTACGTGATCAACAAGACCCAGCGCCGCTTCAAGGCCCGTCAGGGCTAAGCCGAGCAGCAGCTCCCGCGCAAGCGGTAGATACCAAGCCCCGTCCCGGCCCTGCCGAGGCGGGGTTTTTCGTTTGCGATGTCTCTCTTGCCGCGGCAGCGCAAACTGGCTTAGCTGGCGGCGAACACAACCGGAGTGGCCGCCATGCGCGCGCAAAAGATCATTGTCGTTGGCGCAGGCATATGCGGGCTATCGTCGGCCATCTGGCTGCGGCGCGCGGGCCATGAGGTAACACTGATCGACAAGGATGGGCCCGGCGCTGGCGCGTCCTATGGAAATGCGGGCCTCTTGGCGGAGTGGGCAGTCGTGCCTGTCAGCGGTCCGGGGATCGCCTGGACCGGACTGAAATACCTCACCTCGCGCGATGCGCCTCTGTCGCTGGAATGGCGCGAATTGCCGCGCCTAGCCCCATGGCTGCGGCAATTTCTGCGCAATTCCTCGGATGCCAAAACACGGCAGATCTCGGCTGCGCTGTCGCACCTTCTGCACGATTCGGTCGATCAGCACCGCGCTTTGGCGCGCGGCACCATCGCCGAGCGCTGGATCGCCTCCAGCGATTTCGGCTGGGCCTACGCCAATCGTGCGGCGTTCGAAGCGGATAGCTACGGCTGGGAGCTGCGCCGCATCGCCGGCTACACGCCCGAAGTGATCGAAGGCGATGCCGTGCGCGAGATCGAGCCGATGCTGGGCCCCGCGACCCAGTGCCTTGTCCGGCTGCGGGGTCACGGACATATAACCAATCCCGGCGCCTATATGACCGATCTGGCGCAAGTGTTTCAGGGCGAAGGCGGTACATATCGCCATGCCGCGATGCGCGATGTGACCTTGGCGGACGGGCGCATCACCGAAGTCATCACCGACCAAGGCACCCTGCCCTGCGACGCCGCCGTTCTGGCCGCTGGCATCTGGTCCAAACCGCTGGCGCGCAAGCTGGGCGTAAAGGTACCGCTGGTGGCGGAGCGCGGTTTTCATCTCGAGTTCAAGAACCCCAGCCAGATGCCGCGTATGCCGCTGATGATGACGGCAGGCAAATTTGCTGTGAACCCGATGGCGCAGGGCCTGCGCTGTGCCGGGATGGTCGAACTGGGCGGCACATCGCCCAGGATCTCGCGCGGGCCGATCGAGCTGCTCCGGCGCAACGTCGCCAAGATGTTTCCGGATCTGGAATATGACGAGGTCGAGGAGTGGATGGGATATCGCCCCTCCACTCCTGACAGCCTGCCGATGATCGGACAAATGGGCGCCAGCGGCATCTACGCCGCCTTCGGGCACCAGCATATCGGCCTGACGGGTGGGCCCAAAACGGGCCGCTGGGTGGCTGACATGATCGGCGGGCGCGGCAATTCCGATCTGGAGGCGTTCGGCGCGAACAGGTTCAGCTAGCGGTCAAAAGCGCGCGCAGACGCTCCATCCGGTCGGCGATTTGCCCCTTGAGAAAATCGTTGTTCAGCGCGCCGTCCTCGCCGAATTCGTTATGCGCGGCCGCGACCAGTATCAGCGGCCCATGCACCACGTTGACCTGCAACTGCGTCAGGATCTGATGCGTGTTGAAATGCGCCGTCTCGCCGCCGGTTCGGCCTGCCGAGGCTGAAAGGATGACGGCGGTATGATTGGCCAGAACATTCGGCTTGGCGCGGCTGAGCCAGTCGATCGCGTTCTTGAGCGGCGCGGTGATCCCCTTGTTGTACTCGGGCGATCCGATGATCAGCGCATCGGCGCGCCGCGCTTGATCCATGAGGGTCTGCACCGAAGCAGGCATGCCGCGCTCCTCCAGATCGCCATCATAAAGCGGCAGGTTCAGATCGCCCTCGATGACCTCGGCCTCACCAAAGGCGCGCACCGCCTCGGCAATCAGCATGCGGTTATACGAGCCCTTGCGCAGCGAGCCTGACATAGTCAGCAGAACGGGTTTGGTCATGAAATCGATCCTCGGAATCATTTGGGTTGCCTCTTATTTGCGGCGCATACCGCCCAAGACAAGCGGCGAAGCGCACAGGAGATGTGCAATCAGGCAGACGAAAAAGCCCCGAACGCGGGATGGCGTCCGGGGCAGGCGGCCGGGATCGGCTGTGCAGGAAGTCAGGCAATCAGAAAATTACCACTCGGTCGGGCCTTTGTCGGCAAAGGCATGGACCAGGAAATCGATGAAGGCGCGCACCTTGGGCTGCGTGAACCGGCCCGGCGGATAGACGGCATAGATGCCTTGCGTCTCGACCGGCAGGTCGGGGATCACATCCTCGACCAAACCCTGCTCCATCGCCTTGGCGTAGAGAAAACTGGGCAGGTAAGCGATGCCGAGGCCGGAAATCGCGGCATTGAGCAGCGATTGCCCGTCATTGACCGACAGGCCCCCGGCGGTGCGCACCTGGCGCTTTTCGCCCGAGGGGGCGGTCAGCTTCCACACGGAGCCGCCGGCCTGGCTGGAATAATGCAGCAGCTTGTGCTCGTTCAGGTCGTCGATCTTGGTCGGGCGTCCGTATTTGGCGATATAGCCCGGCGCGGCGATCATGCGTTTGGTCGTGTCGGTCAGCTTGCGGGCGCGCAGGGTGCTATCCTCCAGCTCGCCGATGCGGATGGCCATGTCGAAGCCTTCGGAAATCAGCTCCACGTAGCGATTGTTGAGCACCATATTGACGGTGATGTCGGGAAACTCATCAAGGAACGTGCCGAGTACGGGGCTGAGATGATTGACCCCAAAATCCGTGGCGACACTGATCCGCAGAAGGCCCGAAGGATCGCTCTGCATCGAGGACACAAGCGCATCCGCCTCACCTGCGTCATTCAGAACCCGCAGGGCGCGGTCATAATACGCAAGGCCGATCTCGGTCGGGCTGACCCGCCGCGTGGTGCGGTTGAGCAGTCGTGCGCCCAGCCGCGCCTCCAGCGACGAGACATGCTTGGAGACCGCAGATTTCGAGATGCCCATCTTGCGGGCCGCGTCGGTAAAGCCGCCCTGATCCACGACTGTGGCGAAGGCTTCCATTTCGGTCAGGCGATCCATTCGCGCATCCTTCCGTCTTATTCATTGACGGTGGGTATGGCGGCCAATCTAGGCGCAAACGGGGCGCGCACTGGACAATATCGCGGTTTTACCGCGCATCGTTCGCGGCAGGGAAACGCGGAAACGGCTGTTTCCGCGCCCCCTTCCCGCGCTCCGCCTAGAAGAGCGAGCCTTGATCGGGCGCATCAGGCTTGTCCTTCTTGCGCGGCGCCGGGGCCGCAGCGCCGCCAATCCCCAGCCGGCCATCTGCGAATTCGATTTCCAGAGCACCGGCGGCCTTGGCCTCCTTGCGCGTGGTGACCAAGGCGCCATCACTGCGCACCACGGCATAGCCACGCTTGAGCGTTTCGCGATAGCCCAACGTCTCGCGCAGCCGGTCCAGCGCGGCGATGCGCTGAGCCCAGCCATCGATCTGCCGCTGCCCCGCTGCCGAGAGGCGCTCGTTCATGCGGTCCATCTGCGCGCGCCGCGCGGCCACACCCTCGCCCGGCGCGCGGGCGGCGAACCGCGCCGCCAGCGCATCAAGGCGACGCCGATCGTCGCGCGTGCGCCGCTCAAGCGCACCGCCCATCCGCTCGCTGGCCGCGCGTAATCTGCGGGTGTCGCCCTCGATCATGCGGCGCAGCACACCGGGCCGCAGGGCGCCGCCCGCTTCGGAAAGGGCAACACGCCGCAGTTGCACGCCCCGTATCAGCGCGGCAGGCAAGCGATCGCCCCAAAGGTCGATCCGCTGGCGCGGTCCATCGAGCAGCACCTCGGGCCGGGGCAGCGCGCGCGCCAGATCGCGGAGGCGCTGACCGCGCTGTGCCACACCGCCACTCAGCGCCTGGATCAGCCGCCCCTCCTGCCCGTCGAGCCATGCCAGCAGTTCAAGCCGGACAGGCACGGCCAGCTCGGCGGCGGCCGTCGGTGTCGGCGCGCGCTTATCCGAAGCGTAATCGATCAAGGTGGTGTCCGTTTCGTGCCCGACGGCGGAAATCAGGGGAATGTCGCTGGCCGCTGCGGCGCGAACGACGGATTCCTCGTTGAACCCCCACAGATCCTCGATACTGCCACCGCCCCGCGCGACGATGATCAGATCCGGTCGCGGCATGGCGCCGCCCGGTGTCATCGCGTTAAAACCGTGGATGGCACGGGTCACCTCAGGCGCACAGCGCTCGCCCTGTACAGCAACGGGCCAGATAATGACTTTGCGCGGGAAACGGTCCCGCAGGCGGTGCAGGATATCGCGAATGACCGCGCCCGATGGCGAGGTCACGACCCCGATAATTTCAGGCAGGTACGGAAGCCTTTTCTTTCGACCCTCATCAAAAAGACCCTCACCAGCCAACGCCGCGCGGCGCCGTTCCAGCATCGCCATCAGCGCGCCAGCACCGGCCGGTTTGATATCCTCGATGACGATTTGATAGCGGGATTGCCCAGGGAATGTGGTCAGTCGGCCCGTGGCCACGACTTCCATTCCCTCTTCGGGCTGAACCGGCAAACGGCCCGCGACACCTTTCCAGATGATGCCGTTGATGACGGCGCGGTCATCCTTGAGGTCCAAATAGATGTGCCCCGACTTGGGCCGAGACACGCGCCCGATTTCACCCTTGACCCGAACGAACGAGAACTCGCCCTCAATCAGGCGCTTGATCGCACCCGAAAGGTCCGAGACCGAGAATTCGGGCGCGTTTGCGCCGGGATCGGGATCATCGATAAGGTCTGACATATCTCATCAATGCCCGATCCCGGCGCGGTTGAAAAGCCGCACGACATTGGTGCCGCCTATACGGCCCTAGGCGGCTCGCGAGCGGTGTTTGCCCTCGGCGATCTCTTCGATCAGCTTGGCATTGAATGCGGGCAGGTCATCGGGATTGCGGCTGGTCACCAGAGCCTTGTCGCAGACGACCTCGCTGTCCTCCCATATGCCTCCCGCATTCTCGACATCCTTGCGGATCGACGGGAAAGAGGTGACGCGCCGGCCATCAACAATCTCGGCCTCGATCAGCAGCCATGGTGCATGGCAAATGGCGCCGATGGGCTTCTTGGCATCCCAGAATGCCCGCACGAAAGTGACGGCATCGGGATTGGCACGCAGAACGTCCGGGTTGATTTGTCCGCCGGGCAGCATCAGCGCATCGTAATCGGCGGATTTTACTGCATCCAACGTGTGATCAACGGCAACCTTGCTACCCCAATCATCGCCATCCCAGCCACGGATTTCGCCGCCCTCGGGGGCGATGACATGGACGGTGGCGCCAGCGTCTTTCAGTGCCTTCAGAGGCGATTCCAACTCGGACTGTTCGAACCCGTTGGTTGCGAGAATTGCGACTTTGCGGTCAGAAATATCGGTCATTGCATTTCCTTTCCTGCGTGTGAACCTATTGGCCAGCCAACGCAGAGCATCGGCGCCTCGTTCCATCCGGTCCGCCGCTTGCCTGTGCGGCGCCATGGCCCTATTGAGCGGTTGGCGCAAGAACGGGAGAGCGGCATGAATATCTTGATCCTCGGCAGCGGCGGGCGCGAGCACAGTCTGGCCTGGGCCGTCCTGCAGAATCCCAAATGCGACCGGCTGATCGTGGCGCCGGGCAATGCGGGCATCAACGCAATCGCCGAATGCGCGACTCTCGACATCATGGACCCAGGCGCAGTCATGACCTTTGCCGAGGAAGAAGCGATCGACTTCGTCATCGTCGGCCCCGAGGCACCGCTGGCCGCCGGTGTAGCCGACCGCCTGCGCGAGGCCGGCATCCTGACGTTTGGCCCCTCCGCCGCCGCCGCGCAGCTGGAGGCATCGAAAAGCTTTACCAAGGAAATCTGCGACGTCGCGAATGCGCCCACCGCCGCTTACGGCCATTTCACCGATGCCGCCGCCGCGCGCGATTATGTCGCGGCCCAAGGCGCGCCCATCGTGATCAAGGCCGACGGCCTTGCCGCGGGTAAGGGCGTGATCATCGCCGAGACGGTAGCCGAGGCACATGCCGCCATCGACGACATGTTCGGCGGCGCCTTTGGCGGCGCGGGCGCCGAGGTGGTGATCGAAGAGTTCATGGAGGGCGAGGAAGCGTCGCTCTTCGTGCTGTGCGACGGGGCGAACATCCTCTCCATCGGCTCGGCGCAGGATCACAAGCGCGTCGGCGAAGGCGACACCGGCCCCAACACGGGCGGCATGGGCGCCTATTCCCCTGCCCCCGTCCTGACGCCCGAGATCGAGGCGCTTGCGATGGACCGCATCGTGCGCCCCTGCGTCGAGGAAATGGCCCGTCGCGGCACGCCCTTTCAGGGGGTGCTCTATGCGGGACTGATGATCAAAGACGGCCAGCCCCGCCTTGTGGAATACAACGTGCGCTTCGGCGATCCCGAATGCCAGGTGCTGATGATGCGCCTTGGCGCACAGGCGTTTGACCTGATGCATGCGGCGGCCGAGGGGCGGCTGGACAGCGCCCAGGTCAACTGGGCTGACGATCACGCGCTGACGGTGGTCATGGCCGCCGAGGGCTATCCCGGCGACTATGCCAAGGGGAGCGTGATCGGTGGGCTGGAGGCGTGCCCTGCCGACAGTTTCAACATGGTATTCCACGCGGGCACCGCGGCCAAGGATGGCAAGATCACCGCATCGGGTGGACGCGTTCTGAACGTGACCGCGCGCGGCGCAACCCTGCGCGAGGCGGCGGATCGCGCCTATGGCATGGTGGACCGTATCGACTGGCCCGAGGGCTTTTGCCGCCGCGATATCGGATGGCGGGCGCTCTAGCCGCTTTAGAGGAATACCCTTGCGATGATCATCCGTGACAAGCCCGGCGTGCTACAGCTGCTCTTCTCGGTGCGGGGCTCTGTCCTGCCGCGGATCGTGCCGCGAATCGTGGTTGTCACCGGCTTTGCCGCGCTGCTGGTCTGGTTCGATACCGTCTACACCGCGCTGCCCCATCCCGACCCGGCGCCCTTCGCCGTTTTCGGGATCGCGCTGTCGCTGTTTCTTGGCTTTCGCAACAACGCCGCGCATAATCGGTGGTGGGAGGGGCGCAAGCTTTGGGGTCAGCTGATCGCCGACATGCGAAGCCTGGCGCGAGACGTCGAGATCTTTCTGCCCGAGCAAGAAGACAGAAAAAAGGTTCTGCGCCTGGCTATCGGGTTTATCCATGCGCATCGGATCAACCTGCGCAAACTGCCCACGGCGTCGGCGCCGCGCGAGTGGCTGAGCGAGAATGATATGGCCCAGCCCCATCCGCCCTGCGCCATCTTGGACCGCATGGCCGAGACCGTGGCTCGCGCGGCGCCCGATGGTTTTGCAAGGCGCGCGCTGGCCGAGCGTCTCGCTTCGATCAGCATTGCCCAAGCCGGATGCGAGCGGATCGCGACAACGCCCTTGCCTTACGTCTATTCGCTGCTGATCTTCCGCACGACCTATCTTTACTGCGGTCTCATTCCCTTCGGATTGATCGAGTCGGCGGGCTGGATGTCGCTGCTATTTGTGGCGATCATCGCCTATATCTTCTTCGGCCTCGCCGAAGTGACCGAAGAATTGGCGCATCCCTTCGGCGAGACGGTGAATGGTCTGTCCCTGGATGCAATGTGCCGCACCATCGAAATCAGCCTCGCGCCCCATCTGGACATACCCGCCCCGGCCCCCAAGAAGGCCGAGCGCTTCTATCTGAGCTAAATCGCCCTGGCAAAGGCAAGGAGGCTGGCGCCCATCGGCAAAGCAGTCCGTCTCGCAGAAATCGGCGCCGCCGGGTGCCGCCCGGCCACCCAGAGGCACGGCAACAGCCACGCGCGGCGGGCGAGGCATGACAAGGGGCGCGCGAGGAGACGCCGCGCCCCGATCGTGATCAGATCTGCTTCTCGGGCATTTGCACCACGAGGCCGTCCAGATCGTCCGACACCTTGATCTGGCAGGTCAGACGCGAACGGGCGGGATCAGGCTCGTAGGCGAAATCCAGCATGTCCTCTTCCATGTCGTCCTTGGCGGGCAGTTTCTCGACCCAGGCGGGATCGACATAGACATGGCAGGTCGAGCAGGCACAGGCGCCACCGCAATCGGCCTCGATGCCGGGAATGTTGTTGTCGCGCGCGCCTTCCATGACGGTCAGGCCCGTAGGCACGTCGACCTCATGCTTGGTCCCGTTATGCTCGATATAGGTGATCTTGGCCATGCTCGCGAACTCCCTCTGATGACGGCTGCGCGATACCTAGCTTTCATGCCGCGCCCAGACCAGAGGATTCGCGCGTATCATGAGGAAAGAGTTGCTTGGCGCATCATATGTTCTATTTATGTTCGCATGCAGAATCACGCACAAGCCACAGCTGAGGCACGCAATGCCAGGCCATCCAATGACTGGCCGCGCCCGCCCTCGGCCCTGGTCGCCGCGCGGCTGGGTCAGCCGCCCACCGGTGCAATGGTGACGGTGGCGGGTCTGGTCATCCTGCGCCAGCGGCCCGGCACGGCCAAGGGGGTGATCTTTCTCACGCTCGAGGACGAGACCGGAGTGATCAACGTAATCGTCTGGCGCAAGATGTACGAAGCGTTCCGCCGCGCCGTGATCTCTGGGCGCCTTCTGCGCGTGACCGGGCGGGTGCAGCGCGACCACGGCGTCACCCATGTGATAGCCGAACGGATCGAGGATATCTCGGACATGCTGGACAGTCTGCTTGCGCCAGAGCCAAGGCCCGAGCCAGAGCCCTAGCGACCGAGCTCCGCCGAATGGGCGCCGCACGATGCCGCGATCTTTCCCGCGCATGCAAAAGGGGCTATTGTCGCGCGAAATACGGCATCAGACCGCCAACCGAGGCACGTGCATTGATCCTTCGCCCACTTTCCTTGCTGGCTGTCATGGCGCTGGCCTCTTGCGGCGCGACCGTTCCCGGCGCCGGAGAGCCCAACCTGATACAGACCTTGGCCGAGGCGCCGCCGGGCGCCGCGCCAGGCACATGCTGGGGCAAGGTCGTCACGCCAGCCGTCATCGAGACCGTGACGGACCAGATCCTTGTACAACCGCCAGACATTCTGGCGGACGGAACCGTGCGCGCGCCCGGCGTTTACAAAACCGAAATGCGCCAGCAAATCGTAACAGAGCGGCAGGTCACATGGTTCGAAACACCCTGTCCCGCCGACCTGACCCCCGATTTTGTCAGCTCACTGCAAAGGGCGCTAAAGGCGCGCACGCTCTACCGAGGCGCGATTACCGGCGACATGGATGCGCGCACACGCGCAGCGGTGCGCAAATACCAACAGCCCGAGGGGCTGGACAGCGGAATTCTGTCACTGGCCGCCGCGCGCCGCCTTGGCCTGGTCGCGGTCGACCTGCCCGAATAGCCCGGCGCGCAGGCAGGTCGATCAGCCGATCGCGCGAGCGATGGCGACGCCTGCCGTCGCAGATGTGCCCGTGAGGAATGTGCCCCAGGTAAAGTCGGTCGCCACCATCCGCCACGTCCAATCCTTGAGCGTCGCAAGATTGGTGAACTCGTAGGTGCCGTAAGCCATTGCGCCGATCAGCGCGCCAGAGGCAAAGACCCAAAGCAGGGATTTGTCAGCCTGCATAGCGGGCCAGCTGACAAACCACAAAAGCACGCCAACGTAGAACGCATAGAACACAACAGCCGGACCGATGCGCGGGCTATCCAGCAAAAGCGGCGCGATGTCCTTCTCGAACGTGGGTTTGATCAGGTTCGTCAGCGCGATGTAGTCGAGGCCCAGAAAAACCGCGAAAGTGGCGACATATAGGATGAGAAGGGTCATGCAATGCTCCGTTTGCTTTGACCTCCAACGCCGGGCGCGCCCTATTGGTTCAGGCGCTTTGCGGCGCTAGACGATCCCCCCGTCGATCAGCCGCTGGGCAAGTGCCGCATATGCAGCGGCTGCCGGGCCATCCCCTGCGGCAATGGGCGTGCCGGAATCCCCTGCCATGCGCGTGTCGAGATCGATGGGCAGCGAGCCGAGGAAAGGCAGGCCCATCTTTTCGGCCTCGGCCTTGACCCCGCCATGGCCGAAAATCTGCGCCTCATGCCCGCATTCGGGGCAGACATAGGTGCTCATGTTCTCGATCATGCCCAGGATTGGCGTTTTCAGGGTGCTGAACATGTCCATCGCCTTGCGCGCATCCAAGAGCGCCACGTCCTGCGGGGTCGAGACGATGATGGCGCCCGACGGCTCGGCCTTTTGGCAGAGCGTCAGTTGCACGTCGCCAGTGCCGGGCGGTAGATCGACGATCAGCACGTCCAGCTCGCCCCATTGCACCTGGCTGATCATCTGCTGCAGCGCCCCCATCAACATCGGGCCGCGCCAGACGACCGCCTTGGCCGGATCCAGCATAAGACCGATGGACATAAGCGTGACGCCATGCGCGTGCAGTGGCTCGATCGTCTTGCCATCGGGGCTGGCGGGGCGTTTGCTTACGCCCATCATGCGCGGCTGGCTGGGCCCGTAGATATCCGCATCCAAGAGGCCCACCTTCTTGCCCGCCCGCGCCAGCGCGACGGCAAGGTTGGAGGACACGGTGGACTTGCCCACGCCACCCTTGCCCGAACCAACGGCAACAATGGACTTGACGCTGGCCGGCTTCATCGAGCCTTCCTGCGGCTTGGGGTGTCCGCCGATCTTCAGACTGGGCGGCTCCTGACCTTGCCCGCTGCCGGGCCGCGGCGGCGCTTTGGCCGAGGGCGCGTGGGCCGTCAGCGCGGCCGAGACGCGGGTCACACCGGGCATCTCCGCAACGGCCCGCTCGGCGGCGGCGCGCACGCCTTCGATTTGGCGGGCGATCTCGGGCGTCGGCGCCTCGATCACGAAGCGCACCTCGCCGCCCTCGACGCTGAGCGCGCGTACCCAGTCGCGCGACATCAGACTGCCCCCGTCCGGTAGCTCGATCTTGTTCAGCCGAGCCTCGATATCGCTGCGCGTTACGGCCATGGTGCCCCTCCTTGAATGTGATGGCTCATAGGTGGCGATTTTAACGGCATGGGCAAGGGCGATCCCGGAAAGCGCGGAAAAACCTGAGGAATTCCTGACGCTAGGTCAGCTTTACGTATGCATTTGCTGCATAGCAGCATTGCCCCTGAACAGGATTGTGCAACTGCAGCAAAAGCCTAATTAAGGGCTATAACGAATTGAGGCCGCAGCACAGGCCGGGATTTCAAGCAGGGCATTCTACAAGCCCCACCGGACAGCGGCACCCAAACGAAGACGAAGGAACACGAGATGAGCTACACATCGCACGCACATGCAGGCCGCGCCACCGCTGGCCACACGCTGTCCGCCGCCTTTGGCGACATGAAAAACAAGATTGCCCGCCGCCGCGCCTACCGCCAGACGGTCAATGCGCTGTCGGATCTGTCGGATCACGAGTTGGCCGATCTGGGCCTGAGCCGCAGCACCATCCCCAGCCATGCATGGCAGGCCGTCTACGGCACGCGCCACAAGGGCTGAGTGCAGAGCACATAGAATCCTGCCGCGACAAACTCAGCGGCAACCGAGTTCCGGATATTTCCCTCCTCCCTGAGATATCCGGTCATGGCGGCGGTCCCTCTCCTCCTCCCTGGGGGCCGCCGCTCAATCCATCCCCTGAGCGGGTCTGACGACATGACGAAACCGGCGCGCGCCACTTCAGGCGGCGCCGGTTTTTGCTGTCGGGGGGATTTGAGTATTTTACTGAACAGTGAAAGGGCGGCGCGCGGCGTCTCAGCCTTCCCCGCCAGGGATGTTCAGCAAGTGGCGCGCGCCCCGCGCCTTGGCGAGAGCCATCTGCTTTTGCCGCTCGCGAAAGCCGTCCTTGTCCGCCTCGGTCGTCTCATCCGTGCACAGATGGCAGGCGACACCCTGCTCGTATTCAGCGCGCTGCATATCCTCGGGCAGGATGGGACGGCGACAGGCATAGCAGAGCAGATGGCGCCCTTCGGTCAGGCCGTGACCAACCGATACGCGGCCGTCGAAGACAAAGCATTCGCCCTGCCATGTGCTCTGCTCCGGCGGCACGTCCTCAAGGTATTTCAGGATGCCACCCTTGAGATGAAAGACATCACTGACGCCCTGCCCCAGGAGGTAGTTCGTCGACTTCTCGCAGCGGATGCCGCCGGTGCAGAACATCGCAATCCGTTTGTTATGGAAGCGGTCCTTGTTTTCCTCCCACCAGGCGGGGAAGTCCCGAAAGCTCGTCGTCTCGGGATCAATCGCGCCCTGAAACGTGCCGATGGCCACCTCGAAATCGTTGCGCGTGTCGATTACGGCAACGTCGGGCTGCGCGATTAGATCGTTCCAATCGGCGGGGTCCACGTAATGCCCGGCGCGGGCGCGCGGATCGACGCCGGGCTGGCCCATCGTCACGATCTCGCGCTTGATCCGCACCTTGAGACGTCCGAAGGGCTGGATCTTGCTAGTGCTTTCCTTGTGCTCAAGCGTCTCGAAACCTGGCCAGGCGCGCAAATGCGCCAGAACCGCGTCCACCCCAGCGCGTGGCCCGGCGATGGTGCCATTGACGCCCTCCTCGGCCAGGATCAGCAATCCGGTGATGCCCTGCGCCTCGCAGAGCTGTGCCAAGGGCGCCTGCCGGGCGGCAGGATCCGCAATGCGGCAGAAGTGATATAGAGCGGCGATGGTAAACATGGGCGCCGGTTTAGGCCCAAGGCGCCGGGCGGACAAGACCCCTGATGTTGACGCAAGGCGCCCCGGCACCTACGCAGAGCAGTAGCCAACGGAGAGCCCCATGACCCATGCCCTCATCGTCATCGACGTGCAGCGTGATTTCTGCCCCGGCGGCGCCTTGGCCGTGACCGGCGGCGACGAGATTGTCGCGCCAATCAACGCCCGTATGGCCGATTTCGGCGCCGTGATCCTGACGCAGGATTGGCACCCGGCCGGGCATTCCTCCTTTGCGTCGAGCCATCCGGGCCAGCAACCGATGGACGTAATACAGATGCCCTACGGCCCGCAGGTGCTGTGGCCCGATCACTGTGTTCAGGGCAGCCACGGCGCCGGATTCCACGCCGCGCTGGCGACCGATGCCGCCGATCTGATCATCCGCAAAGGCCACAATCCGGCAATCGACAGCTACTCGGCCTTTTTCGAGAACGATCACCAGACGCCCACGGGCCTGCATGGCTATCTGCAAACGCGCGGGATCACCGCGCTGACGATGGTCGGCCTTGCGCTGGATTTCTGCGTCAATTTCTCGGCGGTGGACGCCGCCAAGTTGGGCTATGACACGCGGGTCGAGACGGCGCTTTGCCGCGGGATCGATCTGAACGGCTCGATGGATGCGGCGTTGACAGGGATGCGCGGCGCGGGCGTAACGCTGGCGCAAGACTAAGCCGCCCGGTTCAGCCTATCCGCGCCGCAGGGTCAGCAATCGCATGGCGAGAATCCCGGCGGCGGCACCGGCGATATCCGCCACCAGATCCGCCCATTCCGCAGCGCGGCCCACATTTGGCTGGATCAGTTCAATCACCCCGCCGAACGCGGCAGCGCCGATGAGGATGCGCAAGCCCCAGTCCGGCCGCGCATAGCCCAAAGGCAGCACGAGCAGGGCAAAACCGGCAAAATGCTGCCACTTGTCGCTGCCTTGGGGGCCGATCGCGGGCATGCCGGGGCTGAGCGTGGCGATGGCGAGCGCAAGTGCGATCAAAACGGTGAGGAAGATCGCCCAGCGCGGCACACGGTTTTGAACGGGATCGGGCATCATGAGGCCTCTGGCCAAGAAACAGGCATTGGCGGGCTTCTGCACGTCCGGGGTCTCGATGACAATACACAGCCTCGCCATCGCGCGCCGAAATCTCTATACGGCCCGCGAAGGGTCCGCATTGCGCCGCCGCGCGCCGACGGATACCGGCAGACGCATGCTTCGAAGCGATGAGGAACTTATGACGCGCAAGATTTTCGGCACCGATGGTATTCGCGGGACGGCCAACACCTATCCCATGACGGCCGACATGGCCCTGCGCGTGGGCGCGGCGGCGGGCCGCCATTTCCGCCGCGACGGTCTGAACGGGCACCGCGTCGTCATTGGCAAGGATACGCGGCGCTCGGGCTATATGCTGGAAAACGCGCTGACGGCGGGGCTTACCTCGACCGGGATGAATGTTCTGCTGCTGGGGCCGGTGCCGACACCGGCGGTCGCGTTCCTGACGCGCTCGATGCGGGCCGATCTGGGCATCATGATCTCGGCCAGCCACAATCCGCATCACGACAACGGGATCAAATTCTTCGGCCCCGACGGGTTCAAGCTGTCCGATGCCGACGAGGCAGAGATCGAGCGCATCCTCGCGGGCGATATCCAGCCGGCCAAGCCGATGAATATCGGCCGCGCCAAGCGGATTGATGACGGCAAGGGCCGCTATGTCGAATACGCCAAGACGACGATCGCGCGCAGCACCCGGCTGGCCGGGATCAAGGTGGTCGTGGATTGTGCCAATGGCGCCGCCTACAAGGCCGCACCCGAGGCCCTGTGGGAGCTGGGCGCCGAGGTGATCCCCATCGGGGTCGAGCCGGACGGCTATAATATCAACCTGTCTTGCGGGTCGACCTCGCCGCAGGCCGCTGCCGATGCGGTGCGCCGCCACGGCGCCGATCTGGGCATCTGCCTCGATGGGGATGCGGACCGGATCGTGCTGATCGACGAGATGGGCCGCGTCGCCGATGGCGATCAGATAATGGCCCTTTTCGCGCGGCTGTGGTCCGAGGCGGGCACGCTGGCGGGCGGCACTCTGGTCGCCACAGTCATGTCGAACCTCGGGCTTGAGCGGTATCTGGGCGGCATGGACATCACGCTGGAGCGCACCAAGGTGGGCGACCGGCACGTGGTCGAACGGATGCGTGCGGGCGGCTTCAACCTCGGCGGTGAGCAATCGGGCCATATCGTGATGAGCGATCACGCCACCACCGGCGACGGCCTTGTTGCGGGTCTGCAATTTCTGGCCGCGATGGCCAATTCGGGCCAACCGGCAAGCACGCTCTTGCGCAGTTTCGATCCGGTCCCGCAGCTTCTGGAGAACGTCAAGCTGACGGCGGGTGCATCACCGCTGACCGATAGCGACGTGAAGTCCGTGATTGAGGCGCAGGAACAACGGCTTGCCGGAAAGGGCCGCCTGTTGATCCGTGCCTCGGGGACCGAGCCGCTGATCCGCGTCATGGCCGAATGCGAAGATGAGGACATCCTGCGCGATGTCGTCGCCAATATCGCCGAGGCCGTCCGCCGCGCCGGGTGATCAGCGCCGCGCTTCCCAACTGGAGGAGGCGTGGCGGCGCGTGTAGAATTCCCCCATCAGGCCGATCATCGTCAGCGTAACGGCGACGATGATCGGATACTCGATGTTC
Organism: Roseovarius nanhaiticus; assembly: GCF_900156535.1. Lineage (NCBI taxonomy): Bacteria > Pseudomonadati > Pseudomonadota > Alphaproteobacteria > Rhodobacterales > Roseobacteraceae > Roseovarius > Roseovarius nanhaiticus. The sequence continues at coordinate 30,365 of NZ_FTNV01000001.1, forward strand.
GAGTTATTGGGCGAATAATTCACAAAGACGAACCCGCGCGCCTGGTCGATCGTGTGAAAGAGCGGGTTCCAGTCGAACATCCGCAGCATGTAGCCCGGCAGCATGTTGGCCACGAACATCTTGCCCGAGGCGATCATGTTGGCCCGCTGATAGACGGTGGCAAAGGTTGCAACGAACGTCGGAAACCACGGCTTGAGCGCAAGAAGCACCAGACCGATCGCCGCACCGGTGAACCATGCCAGCAGCAGCATGCCCATGGCCGCGAACGGATACTCCACCTCGAAAGGCGTCACTGCGACGTGATAGGCAAAAAGGATCAGCGCCATGGTAAACACCTGAACGTATAGCGCGCCCAGCGCCGCCGAGGTGATGGCGATGGCCGTCGTCATCGGCGCATGCTTCATCATCGGAGAAGACGGCCCTTCGGAGCCGACAACCGCGCCCAGCGTCTTGATATGCGTGAGGAAGAGAAAAATCCCCGACATGATGTAGAGCAGAAAATCACCGCGCAGCGCCGCGCCGCGCAGGCCCAGCACCGAGAACATCACGTAAAACGCAGCAAGAAATACCAGTGCCTGCAGGATGTTCAGCCCGATCGCCATAAATGCGTTGCCATGCGCCTTGCGCACATCGCGTACCGTAGCGTGATAGATCAGCTCGAGGATCGAAACGGCAGAGTGCAGCTTCGATCGGTGATGGATCTGTTGAAACATCGCGCGGCTCCTGCGCTGTTGGTCCTGCCGTCCTGTCACGGAATTCTTGCCGTTCCGTTAGCACGAGACCATAAGGGGGGCGGCCATTTCTCGCAACAGCGCGTTGTGCGCCCGAAAACCGCAGGAGCTTTGCCTTGGATTACGCTAAACTGACCACCGAAATGCGGCGCCTTGCGCTGGAGGCAGGTGAAGCCATCATGCAGATCTACGGTCAGGACGATTTCGACGTCAAATCCAAGTCCGACGACAGCCCCGTCACCGCCGCCGACGAGGCCGCCGATGCGCTGATCTCGGCCGGTTTGCGCGCGGCCTTTCCGAATGTGACCCTCGTCACCGAAGAGCAGGCGGACTCGCACAGCGAACGCGCCGATACCTTCCTGATCGTGGATCCTCTGGACGGGACCAAGGAGTTCATCCACCGCCGGGGCGATTTCACCGTCAATATCGCGTTGGTCGAAAATGGCGTACCGACCCGCGGCGTCGTCTATGCCCCCGCCAAGGGCCGGATGTTCTACACCACCGCCGAGGGCATCTCGGTCGAGGAAAAGGGCGCGCTGGACAAGGGCGCCTTGGGCGAGCAGACGCCGATCCGGGTGTCGTCTCCCGACAATGACGCGCTGATGATCGTCGCGTCCAAATCGCACCGCGATCGGGCGACGGACGACTACATCTCGAAATACAGCGCCAAGGACATGAAAAGCGCGGGCAGCTCGCTCAAGTTCTGCCTCGTCGCCACGGGAGAGGCCGACATCTACCCCCGCGTGGGGCGGACGATGGAATGGGACACGGCGGCTGGCCATGCCGTTCTGGCTGGCGCTGGTGGGCGCGTTGTGCGCTTTGACGATCACGCGCCGCTGACCTACGGCAAGGACGGGTATGCCAACCCATTCTTTATCGCGCACGCGCCGGGCATCGATCTGAAACTGCCCTGACTGGCCCGGACAGGATGCGGCGAAAACCTGCCGTAATCGTGTTTTTGCTGCTGCAGGTTAAATAAAATGCAACGTTTTTGGCTAAATCTTGTTCTCAAAGCGCATCCCAAGATGCGCAGGGGCGGTTTCTGTGCCATCTTGGCGGAAAAGAATTTCGAGGGGTTATAATGCGCAGTAAAGTTACGAAGGCGATCTTTCCGGTCGCGGGCATGGGGACCCGCTTCCTGCCTGCCACCAAGTCCGTTCCCAAGGAGATCATGACCCTCGTCGACCGTCCGCTGGTGCAGTATGCCATCGACGAGGCGCGCGCAGCCGGAATCAAGGAATTCATCTTCGTGACCTCGCGCGGCAAGGGCGCGCTTGAGGATTACTTCGACAACGCACCTCAGATTGAGCAGGAGCTGCGCAAGAAGGGCAAGAAAGAGCTGCTGGAGATCCTGAAATCCACCAATATGGACTCGGGCGAGATCGCGTACATGCGCCAGCACAAGCCGTTGGGCCTGGGTCACGCCGTATGGTGCGCCCGCCGCCTGATCGGGAACGAGCCCTTTGCGGTGATCCTCCCAGACGACGTAATCGCCGCCGACAAGCCCTGCCTGCAGCAAATGGTCGAGGCGTTCGAGCAAACCCAAAGCAATATCGTCGCCGCGATGCAGGTGCCCGATGACAAGACATCGTCCTATGGCATTCTCGACATCAAGGAGGATATGGGCGCGCTGGTTTCGACCAAGGGCATGGTGGAAAAACCCGCGCCCGGCACGCAGCCATCAAACTTGGCCGTGATAGGGCGCTATATCCTGACACCGACGGTCCTGCAGATGCTGAACAAGAAGACCGTTGGCGCGGGCGGCGAGATCCAGCTGACCGATGCCATCGCCGACGCGCGTGATGCTGGAGAAGAGGTCTATGGCTTCCGCTTCCGCGGGCATCGCTATGATTGCGGCTCCAAGGCGGGCTTTTTGCAGGCCACAGTCGCCTTCGCGCTGGCGCGTGATGATCTGCGAGACGACCTGCAGAACTTCCTTTACGACATTGTCGGTGCGGCCAAGTCCGCGCAGTAGAAGGGCGGGGGCGACCAGCGGGTGACGAATATTCTGGTGACAGGCGGGGCGGGCTATATCGGCAGTCACGCTTGCAAGGCGCTCAAGGCTGCGGGCTATACTCCGGTCACTTACGACAATCTCAGCACAGGCTGGGCGGACGCGGTCAAGTTCGGTCCGTTCGAGCAGGGCGAGCTGACGGACCGCGCGCGGCTGGACCAGGTATTCGCCGCCTACAACCCGGCTGCCGTGATGCATTTCGCCGCGCTGAGCCAAGTGGGCGAGTCGATGCGCGTCCCCGAGCTTTACTGGCACAACAACGTCGCCGGATCGCTGACCCTGATGGAGGCGGCCGTGCACGCGCGCTGCCTCGATTTCGTCTTCAGCTCGACCTGCGCGACCTATGGCGATCAGGATAATGTCGTGCTCGACGAGGATAGCGCACAGCATCCAATCAACGCCTATGGCGCGTCAAAACGCGCGATCGAGGACATGCTGCGCGACTTCGAGATCGCGCATAACCTGCGCCACGTCATCTTCCGCTATTTCAACGTCGCCGGCGCCGATCCCGAGGCCGAGGTGGGCGAGTTTCACCAGCCCGAAACGCATCTGGTCCCTCTGATGCTGGACGCCGTGCAGGGCAAGCGCGACGCGCTGACCATCTTCGGCACGGATTACGACACGCCTGACGGCACCTGCATCCGCGACTATGTGCATGTCTGCGATCTGGTGGATGCGCATGTGCTGGGGCTGCGCTGGCTGGAGGAAGGCAAGGGCAGCCGCGTCTTCAACTTGGGCACCGGCACCGGATTTTCGGTGCGCGACGTGATCGGCCACGCAGGCGCCGTCACCAATGCCGAAGTTCCGGTGATCGAGGGGCCGCGCCGCCCCGGCGATTGCACCAAGCTGGTCTCGGGCTCGACCCGCGCCGAGGCCGAGCTGGGCTGGCGCGCGCAGCGCAGCACAATGGACCGCATGATCGCGGATGCATGGCGTTGGCACGGAACTGGACATTACGAAAAATAGGCGCGAGTCTGACTTATTGAACGGTGCGGAGAGCGGATGACCGGCAGCGCGCAGATCAGGGATGCCGCAGCGGAATTGGCCATGGCCTATCGCCTGCGCTGGAAACGGCGGCGCCTGCTCTGGCGCAGCTGGCGCAAGCGGCGGCAACTCAGCGTCGTCGTCGACCGCACGGCGCAGATTACCCGAGGCGCCATCCTCGGCTTTTCCACGGTCCGGAACGAGGCGGTCCGCCTGCCCTATTGGCTGGAACATCACCGCGCGCTGGGCGTCGATCATTTCCTGATCGTGGACAATGCATCTGACGACAGCACGCGTGACTACCTTGTGGCGCAGCCCGATGTATCGCTCTGGCGCACACCGCACAGCTACCGTTTGTCCCGGTTCGGCGTTGACTGGCTGACTTGGCTGCAGATGCGTCACGGCCACGGTCACTGGTGCCTGACCGCCGACGCGGACGAGCTGCTGATCTATCCGTTTCACGACACACGGCCCCTGCCTGCACTGACCGAATGGCTGGACGGGCGCGGCATCGCGTCCTTCGGCGCGCTCATGCTGGACATGTATCCCAAGGGCCGCCTCAGCGCGGCGCCCTATGCGGCGGGACAGGATCCGCGCGAGGCCTTGCCTTGGTTCGACGCAGGCAACTACATGATACAAAAGCAGAAACGCCTGCAAAACCTGTGGATTCAGGGTGGCCCACGCGCCCGTTCTTTCTTTGCCGGTGAGCCACGGCGCGCGCCCACGATGGGCAAGGTACCCCTGGTGAAATGGCATCGCGGCTATGCCTATGTCAGCTCGGCCCACTCGGCTCTGCCACGGCGACTGAACCATGTCTACGATGAGGCGGGCGGAGAATTCGTCAGTGGCGTGCTGCTCCATACCAAGTTTCTGAGCATGGTCACGGAGAAATCCGCCGAAGAGAAAGAGCGCCGCGAGCACTTCGCCAACTCCTCTCTCTACGACGCCTATTACGACAGCCTGACCGAGGATCCAGACCTGTGGTGCGAGGGCTCTACCCGGTATCGCGGTTGGCGCCAGCTCGAGGCGCTGGGCCTGATGTCGCGGGGCACATGGCTGTGATGGCTGCAATAACAGTTTACCCAAGCGCGCCAACAGCTTATCGTCCGCGAAAATCGCCGCGGGGCCACAAGACGCGGGGCAACAGAACCTTAATCACCGGCCGCTATGGTGCGGGCGAGGCAGCGACGCAGGGAGGGCCGGTTTGAGTATTTTGCAATCCTACCGCATGCGCCTGCGCCGCAAGCATGCCAAGGCCCGGTCGCTGCGCAAGGGCCTGTCGCTGCGCCCGGTGGTCGACCGCACCGCTCAGATCGAGCCCGGCGACATCCTGCTCTTCTCGACCCTGCGGGACGAAAATGTGCGCCTGCCCTATTTCCTCGACTATTACCGGAATATGGGCGTCGATCATTTCCTGATCGTCGACAATGACAGCAGTGATGGCAGCGGCGATTATCTGGCCGATCAGCCCGACGTGTCGCTGTGGCACACCACTGGCAGCTATCGAAACGCGCGCTTTGGCGTTGACTGGCTGAACCGGCTGCAGGCCAAATACGGACACGACCACTGGACGCTGGTCGTCGATCCCGACGAGCTGTTCATCTACCCCTTCTGCGACACGCGGCCCATCCGCGCGCTGACCGACTGGCTTGATGGCTCGAACGTGCGCAGTTTCGGCGCGATGCTGCTGGATATGTATCCCAAGGGGCGGCTGGATGCCGTGCCCTACCGCCGCGGGCAGGACCCGATCGAGATCGCCTCGTGGTTCGATCCCGGGAATTACATGATCGAGAAGAACCACAAGTTCGGCAATCTGTGGATTCAGGGCGGCCCTCGCGCCCGCGTTTTCTTTGCCGATCAGCCCAAGAAGGCGCCCGCGCTGAACAAGATCCCGCTGGTCAAGTGGAACCGGCGCTACGCCTATGTCAGCTCAACCCACATGCTGCTGCCGCGCGGTCTGAACCTCGTCTACGACGAATGGGGCGGCGAAACGGCGAGCGGTGTCCTGCTCCATGCGAAATTCCTCGACACCTTCACCCAGAAGGCCGAGGAGGAAATGGAGCGCAAGCAGCATTATCGCGCCTCATTGGAATACAAGGCCTACATGGAAAACCTGGCCGAGCAGCCAGAGCTTTGGTGCAAATGGTCGGAAAAGTATATAAACTGGAGGCAATTGGAAATTCTGGGCCTCATGTCCAAGGGAAACTGGGCATGAGACAGTTGGTATCGAGGGCACGGGTGGGATGAGCGTCGGTATCGTCATGCTGGTCCACACGGCGCTTGGCCGGGCCGAACAGGTGGCGCGGCACTGGTCCGCCGCAGGCTGTCCCATCGTTATCCATGCAGACCTTTCAGTGCCTGCCAAGACCTATCGCGCCTTCCGCGAGGCGCTGGCCGATCTGCCCGACGTACGCTTTTCCAAGCGGCATCGCTGCGAATGGGGTACCTGGGGCTTGGTGGCTGCATCGCAAAGCGCGTCCGAGATGATGCTGGAGGAATTTCCGCAAGTGCGGCACGTCTACCTGGCCTCAGGCTCGTGCCTGCCGCTGCGCCCGGTGCAGGAGTTGATCGACTATCTCGCGGCGCGGCCCCACACCGATTTCATCGAAAGCGCAACCACCGCCGACGTCCCCTGGACCATCGGCGGCCTGGATGCCGAGCGGTTTACCCTGCGCTTTCCGTTCTCGTGGCGCCGGCATCGCTATCTTTTCGACCGCTATGTGGCCCTGCAACGCGCCCTCGGGATGAAGCGGCGCATCCCCGGCGGTATCGTGCCTCATATGGGCAGCCAATGGTGGTGCCTGACGCGCCAGACCCTGTCAGCCATCCTCAGCGATCCCGAGCGCGCCGCCTATGACCGCTATTTCTCCAAGGTCTGGATCCCGGACGAGAGCTATTTCCAGACCCTTGCGCGCCAGTATTCTTGCCAGATCGAGAGCCGGTCGCTGACCCTGTCAAAATTCGATTACCAGGGTAAACCGCACATTTTCTACGACGATCATCTGCAGCTTTTGCGTCGCTCGGATTGCTTTGTCGCGCGCAAGATCTGGCCGCGGGCCAATCGCCTCTATGACGCATTCCTCACGGATGAGGCCGGCGCGATGAAGCGGACCGAGCCGAACCCGGCCAAGATCGATCGCATCTTCTCGAAGGCGGTCGAGCGGCGCACGCGCGGGCGCCCCGGCCTTTACATGCAAAGCCGCTTTCCTGTCGAGACGCGCGAAAACGGGCTGACCTCGGCCCAGTACTCGGTCTTCCACGGGTTTGCCCAGCTTTTCGAGAATTTTGAGCCGTGGCTGGCCCGCGCCACCGGCGCGCGGGTCCACGGTCACATTTTTGCGCCCGAACGTGCCGATTTCAGCGAAGGCGCGACCGTGATCAATGGCGCGCTCAGCGACAGCGCGGCACTGCGCGACTATAACCCGCGCGCTTTCCTCGCCAGCCTGATCTGGAACACGCGGGGCGAGCGGCAGTGTTTTCAGTTTGGCCCTCAGGACAATCAGGCGATCAACTGGCACATTGCCAAGGATCCCAACGCGCAGATCTCGGTCATCTCGGGCGCGTGGGCGATCCCGCTGTTCCAGTCCAATGGGAATTTCATCGATATCCGGCGCGAGGCAGCACGCTTGCAGCGGCTGGAATCGAAACACTTGGAAATTCTGCGCTCCAGCTGGACAAAGGCACGTGTGCGCATCTGGACGATGGCCGAATTCATCGAGGCGCCGATGGAGCCGCTACAGACCATCATCGACGAGATCGGCCCACAACAAAAACAGCGCGGCATCTCGGAGGTGCCCAAGATGGTCGATCTGACTGGCTTTGGCCAATTCCTGCAAAACCTCAAGAACCAGGGGATGCACCCCTATCTGATGGGCAATTTCCCCGTCGCGCATGACCTGCACGAGGCGCCGACAAACGCGCGCAAACCCTATCTGGTGCGGTAGGCGATGAAGGGTTTCGACTATTTCGTGGTGCTGGCCGAAATGCGCACCGGTTCGAACCTGCTGGAATCGCATCTGAACGCCTTTCAGGGCATCGAATGCCATGGCGAGGCGTTTAACCCTGCCTTCATCGGCTATCCCAACCGCACCGAAATCCTGGGCATGACGCAGGCAATGCGGGAAGGCGATCCGGCGCGCCTGATCGAAACCATCCGCGACGGATCTGACGGGATGGGCGGCTTTCGCCTTTTTCACAACCACGATCCGCGCGCGATCGAAATCGTGCTGAATGACCCGCGCTGCGCCAAGATCGTACTGACGCGCAACCCCGCCGAAAGCTATGTCAGCTGGAAGATCGCGCAGGAAACGGGGCAGTGGAAACTGACCAACATCAAGCGCCGCAAGGATGCCAAGGCAACATTCGACGCCGAGGAATTCGAGCGCCATGTCGCCAACCTGCAGGCCTTCCAGATCGAGGTTCAGGCCAGCCTTCAGCGGTCGGGCCAGACCGCCTTCTACATCTCCTACGAGGACCTGAACGAGATCGAGGTTATCAACGGCCTCGCGCGCTATCTCGGCGTCGATGAGACACTCGAAGCGCTGGACGGCGCGCTCAAGATCCAGAACCCGGCGCCCCTATCGGACAAGGTCGCCAATTTCGACGATATGGCGCAGGCGCTGTCGGGGCTGGATCGCTTCAACCTGACCCGCACCCCCGAGTTCGAGCCGCGCCGCGGCCCCGCCGTGCCGGCGCATATCGTCGCCTATAAGGCGCCACTGATCTATATGCCGGTCAAATCCGGGCCCGAGGCCGAAGTGATCAATTGGATGGCTGGGCTGGACGCCGTGGCACCCGAGGCGCTCTTGACCAAGATGAATCAGAAGGGCCTGCGCCAATGGATGCGGCAAGCGACCGGGCATCGCAGTTTTACCGTGATCCGTCACCCGGCGGCGCGCGCGCACGCGGCCTTTTGCCACCGTATCCTGACGCCCGGCCCAGGCTGCCTGGGCGAAATCCGCCGCATCTTGCGCAACTTTCACAAGCTGCCCATTCCCGGCGGTGGCCCGGACGCGACATATGACAGGCGCGCGCATTACCTCGCGTTTACTGCGTTCCTTGAGTTTTTGCGCGCCAACCTGCGTGGCCAGACCAGCGTGCGGGTAGATGCAAATTGGGCGACGAAAACCGCCGTGCTGCAAGGCATGGCGCAATTCAGCCTGCCAGACGTCATCATCCGCGAAGACGAGATGCAACTGCAACTCGGCGCCCTGGCCAAACAGGTAGGGCGGCCGGGTGCAGCGCCCGTCGCAGAGGCCGCGCCGGATCAGCCCTATACGCTGGCCGAGATTTATGACGATGAAATCGAGGCGTTGATCGCCGACGTCTATCAGCGCGACTACATCATGTTCGGATGGGGTCGCTGGCAGGAATAGCCCCGCCAGCGCGCGTTACGCGGCAAGGATCGATTGCGCCTCGGTGACGATCGCGTAGAGGGTCGCAGGGTCCGGATTGGCCCGCAACTTGGCGCAGAGCTGCGCATCGCGCAGCGTGCGGGAGACAAGAGCCAGCGCCTTGAGGTGTTCGACCCCGGCCTCCTTCGGCGCAAAGAGAGCGAAGGCCAGGTCAACGGGCTGACGATCTACCGCATCAAAGTTGATTGGCTGCTCAAGCAGGACCATTGCGCCCACGACCCGGTCGATATCCTCGAGCCGAGCATGCGGCAGGGCCACGCCGTGGCCTACGCCCGTTGGCCCCAACGCCTCGCGCTCCAGCAGGGCTTCGACGGCGGCATGGGCATCCACGCCATATACGGCATGTGCGATATCACCCAACTCATGCATCAGCCGTTTCTTGCTCGAGGCTGCACTCAGCACGCGCACGGCTCCGGGTTTCAGGATCATGGGAATGTCCATTCACTGCTCCGCCAGCCAGCGCCATTATGGCCGCCAGGCCCGATTTTACGGATCGATCCACCCTATATTGCCGTCGTCGCGGCGGTAGACCACGTTCAATCCGCTTTTTGCCTCGTTTCGAAACACCAGGACCGGCGCGCCAGCCAGCTCCATCTGCATCACGGCCTCTCCGACGGAAAGGGACGGGATCTGCGCCTCCATTTCGGCGACGATGATGGGCTGAAGGCTATCGGGCTCCGATTCCCCTGCTTCTGTTTCAGAGGCGAGGATATACGAGGAACCCCCGAAGAGTTCAACAGGCTGCGCGCGCTCCTTGTGATGGTCTTTCAACCGGCGCTTGTAGCGGCGCAACTGCTTTTCCATCTTCTCGCAGGACGCATCGAAGGCGGCGTAGATTTCATGCGCCTTGCCGGTCGCCTGCGCCGTCAAGCCGGTCGAAAGATGCACGATCACTTCACAGGCAAATTCGCTGGCACTTTTGGAAAAGACGACAGTCGCATTGGTCGGACGCTCGGCGTATTTCGCAACGGCCTCGCCCAGTTCGGTCCGCACATGGGTCTGCAGGGCTTCGCCGATGTCGATTTGCTTGCCAGTGATTTGATAGCGCATGGTCTCTCCTTCAAAAGGCGCACCCAGTCCGGCCCAAAGCGGTCATATGCCCCCTGGACGGTTGGAAAGGGCTGCTGAAAACAGATATTTCGTTAACGATTTCAACGCCAACTCAGAGCTCGGACGGCGTATGTCACTCAGAAACATCATACCTTAATTGACGCCCTTTCGACGGCGCTTGTCAATGAAGATCGCAGGCGCACTGGCGGAATCCGCCGCGCTATTTCACGAAATGCGAAAGTTCTCGCCCAGGTAGACGCGGCGCACGTTCTCGTTGCCCACCACTTCTTCGGGGGTGCCGGACATCAGCACCTTGCCGTCATGCAGGATATAGGCGCGGTCCACGATCTCGAGCGTTTCGCGGACGTTGTGATCCGTGATCAGCACGCCGATGCCGCGCTTTTTCAGGTCGGCGACAAGGTGCCGGATATCGCCCACGCTGATCGGATCCACCCCGGCAAAGGGTTCGTCCAGCAGAAGGTATTTGGGATTTGCGGCCAGGCAGCGCGCAATTTCCACGCGGCGCCGCTCACCGCCCGACAGGGCCAGCGCTGGCGCGCGGCGCAGATGCTCGACCGAGAACTCGGCCAAAAGCTCTTCCAGACGCTCGCGACGGGTATGCGCGTCACGGGTCGAGATATCGAGGATCGCCATGATATTGTCTTCGACCGACAGGCCGCGAAAGATCGACATCTCCTGTGGCAGATACCCGACGCCCATCTTGGCACGCCGGTACATCGGCAGGTTGGTCACATCGCGCCCGTCGATCATCACGTGGCCGCCTTCGGGATAGACGAGGCCTGCGATGGCGTAGAACGTGGTTGTCTTGCCCGAACCGTTCGGCCCCAACAGCGCGGCCACCTCGCCCTGGCGCAGGTGCAGCGACACGTCGCGGATAACGGTGCGCTTCTTGTAGCTTTTGCGCAGATTGCGCACGCTTAGCCCGCCATCCTCGGCGTTGCCGCCCTCGATATGCAGATCGGGCCGGTTCACTGGCGCGCCTCGGGTTGCAGAACGGTGCTCACACTGCCGTTCATGCGTGCAGTCCCGGCGACGGTATCCACGCTCATCCGGTCGGCGGTCAGCGCCGCGGGGCCTTGCACCAAGAGGACATCGCCCGCCATCTCGATCATGCCGGTCTGCACATCGTAATCCGCGCCGGCGGCTTCGGCGGCATCCTCGCCACTGACAAGGGTCACGCCGCCCGATGCCTCGAGCCGGGCGATCCCGGTGCCATCCGCAAGATAAACCACCAGAACGCGCGGCGCCGACAGCCGCATTTGACCCTGACCGACAACCACGTTCCCGGTAAAGATCGCCGTTCCGTCATTCTGGTTCACGTCAAGGTTCTGCGCCGTGACTTCGACCGGCAGGTCGCTGTCCTCGGCGGCACTGCCAAAGGCCACCTGCATGCCCTGCGCAAGGGACGCCGTGCCGAACGCCATCATGATCAGCAGTATCATGGCCTGAATAATGCGTGGCACGGTCGTCATTCCTTCGACTTTGGGGGGTTGTACACCAGCTTGACCCCGTCCGTGAACTGCAAATTCGCGGCGCCTGTCTCGGGGTCCGAAGTCAGGATCATTCGGCCCGCATCCAGCGCACCGGCTGGCCCGGTGCCGGTGATGGGCCCGGGCGTTTCGGCAAAGAGCGTGTCGAAGCGCGTGTCGATCGCATCGGTCCTGATGTCATAGCCGGTGGTCGTGATCACTTGCACGTCACCCTCCAGCCGAGCGGTCTTGCGGATCTGGCTCGCCTGCCCGCGCTGCCCGGTGATATCGACGACGCCTCCGCCATTAAGCCGCAAGGATGCCTTCGCTGTCTCTGCCAGCACCAATTCGCGATCCTCGGGGTCGGGCCGAACCGAGGCGGCACGAAACAGGATCTGCTCGCCGCCCGACGCGACGCCGGCAAAGCTGGGATTGGTCACCCCCTGATCATGTGCCCGCTGCGCCAGATCGACCTCCGCAAACGGAATCGTATCGCTGATATCGGCCTTGCGCGAAATCAGGAACACGGTCGACAACAGGCCCAGCGCGACAAGCGGCAGGATGATCTTGGCCCAGTTGACCAGACGCGTGTGAAGATTGTCGCCCCGGCGGATCAATGTGAAAAGATGTCCTGTTCGGGCCAACCAGCCAGATCGAGTGCGGCACGCGTCGGCAGGAAATCAAAGCAGGCCTGCGCCAGCTCCATCCGCCCCTCGCGCTCCAGCCGCTTGTTCAGCGCGTCGCGCAGGCGGTGCAGGTAAAGAACGTCCGACGCCGCATAATCCAGCTGCGCCTCGGTCAGTTGCGGCGCGCCCCAATCGCTGCTTTGCTGATGCTTCGAGATATCGACATTCAGCAACTCGGACAGCAGGTATTTCAGGCCATGCCGGTCCGTATAGGTGCGGATCAGCTTGCTGGCGATCTTGGTGCAATAGACCGGTGCGGTAACGGCGCCGAACGCATTTTGCATCGCGGCAATGTCGAAGCGGCCAAAGTGAAAGAGCTTGAGTACGTCGGGGTTGGTCAGCATCGCGCAAAGGTTCGGTGCCTCGGTCTGCCCCTTGGCCACTTGCACGAGATGCGCGTTGCCATCGCCACCCGACATCTGGATCACACACAGACGATCCCGATGCGGGTTCAGACCCATCGTTTCGCAATCGATGGCCACCACAGGGCCCAGGTCCAGCCCGTCTGGCAAATCGCCCTGGTAGAGGGTGTTGGTCATGCCTGTCTCCTATTCGCGTTTGCCACGGGGATATATAGGATCGGGCAGGCGGGCCACCAATATCTGGCGCCAAGCGGCGACCGGACGCCGAAATCCACACGGATTTCTGCCGGGAAAGCGCACGCTTTCCCCTTACCCCTCGCCTTCCACCTTGCCGCGCAGGGCTTTTTTCTCGCCCTGTACCTTCTTGGCCTTCAGGCGGCGCTTCTTGGACCCCAGCGTTGGCCGCGTCGGGATGCGTTTTTTGGGCTTTTCGCTCGCCTTGCGGATCAGCTCGATCAGGCGATCCCGCGCGATGTCGCGATTGCGGGCCTGATGGCGCGTCTCGTCGCACTGGATGATCAGCGTGCCGTCGGTCGTCCAGCGCCGCCCGGCCAGTCGCCGGAGCCGCCGCTTGACCGGATCGGGCAGGTTGGGCGAGCGCTCGGCCTCAAAGCGCAGTTCGACCGCGCTGGAGGTTTTGTTGACGTTCTGCCCGCCCGGCCCGCTGGCGCGCACGAACTGCTCGGTCAGCTCCCAATCCTCGATGGCGATGGTGTCGGTGATGCGCAACATGAGGACCAATCTAGTGCCGCACCAGGCAAATCGAAAGGGCCGCCTCGGTAGCGAGACGGCCCTCTAGAGCTTTTCGGAGGCGGGCCGGTTAGGTGGCACACCAATTCAGGTTCTCAGTTACCCAAGGGCTGCCTCAGGCACAGGTCTCCAAAACTGTTCCGACACCTCGCTCCAATACCTCTGTAGACACTGGACCACCTCCTTTCAGTTGTTGAAATCTAGAGGTAGCCTGACACAGTTTTCGCGCATGTCAAAACAAAATGCAGTGGTTCAGTAACGTTTCGCTACGTCATGTTGCGGGTGTGTGAGCGGGACGCCTATTGCGATTGCAAGACACCGACGCATTGCTGCGGCAAATCGGCCATTGTCAGCTCGCGCTTCGGCTTGGGCTTGGGCGCGTTCGGATCACGCGGCTTGGGCGGCGGCGGGTTGAGAATATTGTTCACCCATTCCTGCGCATCGGCGCAGCCGTCGCCGGCCGGGATCGGATCCTGGTTGATGCAGCCCGACGCGCCGGACGGACAGGCAAGGCGTACATGCATGTGGTAGTGATGCCCCCACCACGGGCGCACCTTGCGCAGCCAGTCGCGATTGCCGGTCTCGTCCTTGCACATCTGCACTTTAGCGCCGGGGAATATAAAGATCCGCGCGACACGCGGATCGCTGGCCGCCGCCTTGACCAGCTCGTGCTGGCCACGCGTCCAGCCCGAATTGACATAGGCGCCATTCGCCCGCCGCATCGACGTGGCCGACAGGTTTTCACGCTCGCGAATACTCAGGTCGAGGCGGCTGGGCTGCATCAACCAGACATCCGCATCGAGGCCAAGCTGGTGCGAGCGGTGCCCGCTCAGCATCGGGCCGCCGCGCGGCTGACTGAGGTCCCCCACGTAAAGACCCGGCCAACCCGCCCTTTGCCGCATCTGGCCCGACAGGTCCGCGATGAAATCGATTAGCTGAGGGTGCCCCCAGTTGCGATTGCGGCTGAGGCGCATCGCCTGCCATGTCGGCCCGGTTTGCGGCAGCTGCACACCGCCCGCGATACAGCCCTTGGCATAGCTGCCGAAGGGCGCCGCGCCTTGGCGCGAGCCCACCTTGGCCGCGCCAAAGAACTGCTTGGCCTCCTTGCCCTGCATGCTGGCGGGCACGCCTTGGGCAAAGGCAGGCAGGGCCGCGAGGCCGAGTATGACGGCGAGGAATTTCAGAACACTGGTCATGCGGGTCCGTCTCCTTGGGGTTTCACCCAGAGTAGCAGGAGGAACCCCAAGGCGAAAAGCCCGATCAGCGGACTGACACCGATTTGCTGGCTGCCCGACAGCGTTGTCGCCACCCCGATCAGCGACGGCGCGATAAAGGCGGTTGCCTTGCCGGCCAACCCGTAAAGGCCAAAGGACTGTGCCATCTGCCCTTGCCGTGCCTGCCGCACCATCATCGACCGGCTGGCCGATTGCAGCACTCCGCCCGCCGCCCCTATCAGGATGCCGCAGCCGTAAAACAGGATGTCGGGCAGGGCCGAGCCGGGCTGCACTGCGATGCCGTAAACCGACCCGCGCGAGATGGTGGCGATCGAAATGGCAACGCAGAGCAGCACCAGAATTGCACCCATGATCACCGCCTTGGGGCCGAACCGGTCATCCGCATGTCCGCCAAGCGCGGCAAACACCGCGCCCGAGATCAGCGCGAGGATGCCGAAGACACCGACATCGACGACGCTCCAGCCCAAAACGCCCGAAGCATAGATGCCACCAAAGAAATACATCCCGTTTAGCGCATCGCGGTAGAACATCGACGCGCCCAGATATGAGAACATCGAGGGCGTCTGCGGCAGCGCGCGAATGGTGCTCAGAACTTCGGCCAACGCGCGGCGCACGGCACCGGCGCCCTGCCGCTTGGGGCGCGGATCGCGCACCCACAGGAAAAACGGGGTCATGAAGAGGGTATACCACAGCCCCGTCAGTGGCCCGACAAAGCGCGTGCCCTCGCGCGCCTCGGCGTCGAGGCCCAGCGCCGGCTCAAGCCCGATCAGAGTGCGCCCCGTCTCGGCGCCTTCGGCAAAAAAGAGCAGCATGATAACCAGCGCGACGAGCCCGCCCAAATACCCAAACGCCCAGCCATTGCCGGAGATACGCCCGATCTCGTCCGGTCGGCCCAGATCCGGCAGCATGGAATTGGTAAAGATCGTGGCGAACTCCATCCCGATCATGCCGATCACGAAAAACCCAAGGATCAGGACGAGGTTCACATCCCCCGGCACCGCCCACCAGATGCCAAAAGCGCCCACTACATACATGGCGGAAAATCCCCAGATCCAGCGCAGACGCGCGCCCGAATGATCCGCCATCGCCCCCAGCACCGGCGCGCCCAGCGCGATGATGACGCCGCCCGCCGCGATGCCGAAGGCCCAGACCGATTGCGCCCGCGCGCCATCACCGATCAGCTCGTTCATATAGGGCGCAAAGATGAAGGTGATCAGCAGCGTATTGTAGGGCTGGCTGGCCCAGTCGAAGAAGAACCAGCCCCAGATGCGGCGGCGTTTGCTGATGGCTGTCATGTCTGTCCCCGCGATACCCGCTATACCGGGCCACATCGGTATGACAGCGCAAGTCCCCGCGCGGCAAGCCATTCGTGACCAAGCTCTTGCGCTTTGCGCCCCTGCGGCCTAACTCGGAGGGCAAACCTTATTGAAGGATGACACACGACATGCTGGCAATCTACGGACCTTTGCAGCTGATCCTCAGCATCGTCTATTTCGTGATGATCGTTCACATCATCATGAGCTGGCTGATCAACTTTCAGGTGCTGAACCTGCGCCAGCCGCTGGTCGCCCAGATCTGGGAAGGCCTCAACCGCCTGCTCGAGCCGATCTACCAGCCCATCCGCAACATCCTGCCCGATACGCGGCCCCTCGATCTTGCACCGCTCGTCGCGCTGATCATCGTGATTTCGCTGCGCGCCTATGTGCTGCCAGTGATCTTCGGCTTCGCCTGATCACGCCTCGGGACTTGTTCACCGAATCTTAGTGTGAAAATACTCTTGTAAGAGCAGTCGACTTTTACAGGATATCCGCATGCCCCCCGCTGCCACCCTCCTGAGGGATATATTTGGATTCGATGCCTTCCGCGCCGGACAGGAGGATATCGTGTCGGCTGTTGCGAGTGGGCAAAATGTTCTGGCCATAATGCCGACGGGCGGCGGCAAATCGCTCTGCTTTCAGCTGCCTGCGCTGATGCGCGAAGGCGTCACCGTCGTTATCTCGCCGCTCATTGCGCTGATGCGCGATCAGGTCCGCGCGCTGAAGGCCGCGGGCGTAGAGGCGGGCGCGCTCACCTCCGGCAATACCGAGGAAGAGACCGCCGAAGTCCGGCAGGCGCTGGAAGAGGGTCGGCTCAAGCTGCTTTATATCGCGCCTGAGCGGCTGGCCGCCGGTTCGGCCATGGGCATGTTGCGGCGCATCGGCGTCAGCCTGATTGCCGTGGACGAGGCGCATTGCGTCAGCCAGTGGGGCCATGATTTTCGCCCCGATTACCTGCGCATCGGCGAATTGCGCCGCGCATTGGGCGTGCCACTGGCCGCCTTCACCGCGACGGCGGATGCCGAAACGCAGGATGAGATCATCCAAAAGCTGTTCGATGGCGCCGCGCCCGAACGGTTCCTGCACGGCTTTGATCGGCCCAATATCCACCTCGCCTTTCAGGCCAAGGACAGCCCGCGCCGCCAGATCATGGACTTCGCCCGCGCGCGCAAGGGCCAGTCCGGCATCGTCTATTGCGGCACCCGCGCGCGCACCGAAACACTGGCGCAGGCGCTGCGCGAGGCGGGGCATAACGCGGTTGCCTATAATGGCGGGATGGAGGCGGACACGCGCCGCGAGGTCGAGGCGCGGTTCAACGCCGAGGACGGGCTTATCGTGGTGGCCACCGTCGCCTTCGGCATGGGCGTGGACAAGCCCGATATCCGCTGGGTCGCCCATGCCGACCTGCCCAAATCCATCGAAAGCTACTACCAGGAGATCGGCCGCGCAGGCCGCGACGGCGCCCCCGCCGAGACGCTGACTCTATACGGCCCCGACGATATTCGCCTGCGACGCTCCCAGATCGACGAAGGTCTGGCCCCGCCCGAACGCCGCATGGCCGATCACGCGCGGCTCAACGCCCTGCTGGGTCTGGCCGAGGCGCTGGAATGCCGGCGCGTCAAACTGCTGGGCTATTTCGGGGAGGAGGCCGCGCCCTGCGGCAACTGCGATCTGTGCGACACGCCACCCGCCACCTTCGACGGGACCGAGGCGGTGCGCAAGGCACTGTCGGCGATCCTGCGCACGGGCGAGTATTTCGGCGCGGGCCACCTGATCGACATCCTCACCGGTAAGGCGACCGAGAAGGTGCGGCTGCGCGGCCACGACGATTTGCCCACTTTCGGCGTGGGCAAGGATATGTCGAAACAGAATTGGCAGGCCATCTTTCGCCAAATGATGGGTCACGACCTGGTCCGCCCCGATCCCGAGCGTCACGGCGCGCTGCGCATGACCGATCCGGCCGTGCCCATCCTCAAGGGCGAGGCCGGGATCACCCTGCGCAAGGACATGGTGCAGGCGGGCGACCGCCGCCCGGCAGTCAAGGCGCTGGTCTCGGACGAGGACGCGCCGCTGCTGTCGGCGCTCAAGGCGAAACGTCGCGCCTTTGCCGAGGCACAGGGCGTGCCGGCCTATATCGTCTTCAACGACCGCACCCTGATCGAAATGGCCGAACTGAAACCCGCCAGCCTCGACGATATGGCGCGCATCGGCGGCGTCGGTGCAAAGAAGCTGGAACAATATGGCGATGCCTTCCTTGAAGTGATCAATGGCGAGGCCGAGCAGCTGCACCCGTCGCGGCGCAAGCTGGCCGGGCGGGCCGCAGGCAGCATGTATGACCGCCTCAACGAGGTGCAGCGCGAACTGGCGCGCGGGACCGGCGGCACCGACAAACCGCTCAGCTGCGCATCCAGCCTGATCACCCGCGTGGCCGAGCAGCGCCCGCGCGACGCGGCGCAGATGGCCCGCATTCTCGGCGACAAGCGGGCCGAGCGTTTCGGACCCGCCTTTCTGGACGTTCTGCAAGAGGCGGACTAGATCAGGGGCAACCCGAAAGGAATTGCCATGCTCGTCGCCATCTCGCCCGCCAAGAAACTTGATATGTCGCCAACCGAACGCGACGCCACGGTGCCCGGCTTTGCCAAGGATGCCAAGGCACTGGCCGAGGTCGCCCACGGCCTCAGCCAGAACGAGCTGCGCAAGCTGATGTATATCAGCGCCGATCTGGCCAAGCTGAACGCCGAACGCTTTGCAAATTTCGGCGAGATGGAGAGCAAGCCCGCCGCGCTGGCCTTTGCCGGTGACACCTATCAGGGGCTTGAGGCTGGCAGTCTGGACGACGACGAAATGGCCTGGGCGCAGGACCATCTGCGCATACTGTCTGGCCTCTATGGCGTCCTTCGGCCCCTTGATGCAATCCAACCCTACCGGCTGGAAATGGGCAGCAAGCTGAAGACCGAGCGCGGAAAATCTCTCTATGAGTATTGGGGAACGCGCCTGTCCGAGGCGCTCAATCGGCACGCGGACGACGTGAAAACTGACATTCTGGTGAACTGCGCCAGCCAGGAGTATTTCGGGGCGGTCGACCTGGACGCGCTGAACTTGCGCGTGATCACGCCCGTATTTCTCGAGAACAAGGGCGGCACGCCCAAAATCGTCAGCTTTTACGCCAAGAAGGCGCGCGGCGCGATGGCGCGGTTCATTATCCAGAACCGCCTGACCGATGCGGAAGCGCTGCTGGACTTCGACACCGGGGGATACCGCCACGCGCCCGACCTGTCCGAAGAGGGCAAGCCCGCCTTCCTGCGCGACGCCGAGTAACGCCTAGCCCGCCTCCGCCTCGTCCGGCGCAGGCGGACGCATTTCGTCAGTGCAGGCGTCGATGATGCGCTCGCGTATGGCGGCCTTGCGCAGCGGTTTCGTCAGATAGTGATCGAGGCCTGCCGCAAGGATCCCCTCATCGTCACCATCCATAGCATGGGCGGTCATAGCCACGATGGGCACATGCCGGTCGGTCCCCGCCTCGATTGCGCGAATATGGCGCGTCGCCTCCTTTCCGTCCATCATCGGCATCGAAATGTCCATGAAAACGATGTCGGGCTTGACGTTCTGATAAAGCTCGACCGCCTCGACACCGTTCTCGGCAAAGGTCAGTTCGATATCCAAATCACCGACCATCTTGGAGAAAACCAACCGGTTCGTCTTGTTATCCTCGGCGGCCAGAACGCGTAGCGCGCGCGGTGTATCGGCGACCTCCTGCCCCTGCCCCGCTGCGGGCTCCTTCTCCGCCAGCGCACTCAAGGACGCATAAAGATCGCTGCGCGAGACCGGCTTTTGCAGTACCGCATGCAGCAATGGCCGCGCCGGATCCTGCGCCGCGTAGCCCGTGTTGTCCGAAAGCAGGATGACCGGCACCTCGTGCCCAGCCGCGCGCAGCGCCTCGGTCAATTCCAGCCCGTCCATCCCGGCCAGATTATGCTCGGCGAGTATCAGATCGATCCGGGACTCTTGCCGAACGCGCGCCAGCGCATCCGGCCCATTCGCACAGCTGAGCGTTTCAATCCCCATCAGCTTCATCCGCTTTTCCAGGATCTGCCGGTTCGTCTCGTGCCCGTCGACAATCATCGCGCGGCGCAAGCCAGGCACCCGCATCGGTTCGGGCACTGCGGTATCGGGAACCAGCGGAAGGGTAATCTTGAGCCCGAAGGTCGAGCCGTGGCCCAGCTCGCTCTCGACCCAGATCTGACCGCCCATGAGGCGCACCAATTGCTGCGAGATGGCGAGGCCCAAGCCGGTTCCCTCGAACCGGCGGTTGTGTTCGTCATCGACCTGATTGAACTCGCCAAAGACGTGATCCACCTTGTCGGCCGGAATGCCGATCCCGGTATCCTGAACCGCGATATGCACCTGCGCTGTGCCGTCCTCGCCGCGCATGCCGGTCACGCGGATCAGGACATGGCCCGCCTCGGTGAATTTCACCGCGTTGCCCATGAGGTTGGTCATAACCTGCCGCAGCCGCCCCGGATCGCCGATGAACTCGGTGGGCATGAACAGATCGTAGTCCAGCAAGATCTCCAGCCCCTGATCACGCGCCTTGGGCTGCATCAGCATGATCAGCTCGTGAATGCAGCGCTCCAGGTCGAACGGCTCGGGCTTGAGCGCCAGTTTCTCGGCCTCGATCTTGGAATAATCCAACACGTCATTGATGATCACCAACAGCGCCTCGCCCGAATTCCTGATCGTGTCCGCGTATAGGCGCTGCTCTTCGGTCAGTTGGGTTTCCTTCAACAGATCAGCCATGCCGACGACGCCGTTCATGGGCGTTCGTATCTCGTGGCTCATATTTGCCAGGAACGACGATTTCGCTCGGTTGGCGGCCTCGGCTTTGGCGCGCGCGTCTTTCAGGCGCTCTTCGTAGCGGATGGTTTCGGTGATGTTGAGCGCGAGGCTGACCACATCGCCGCCATGGCCGCGTTGGTCGATCAGCTTGATATATTCCCCGCTCCAGAGCCGGATGACTGTGGGTTCGGGATCGGTGCTCTGCCAGCGGTCGAGCATCGCCTCGCGCCATGCCGCGGGGGTTTCCTCGCCGATATCTACGATGCCCTCCTCGGTTGCGAGTTGCAGGATCTCGACGTAGCTGATGCCCGGCTCGATCGCGCTCAGCCCGTCGAAAACGGAGATATAGGCCGGGTTGGCCGCGATCATCCGGCCGCTATCGTCAAAAAAGGCAAAGCCGTCCTGGATGGTTTCGATCGAATGCCAGAGCCGCCGCTCGGCAACCTGCACCTTCTCATTTGCGACATGGAGATCCGATTTGACCCGCTGATTTTCATCCAGGGCAGTCTGCACCTTGGCGCGGGTGACGACGATCTCGTCGGACAGGGCGCGCGCGTGCTTGCCCAGCTTGCGATTGGCGGCATGCAACTCGGCCTGCTTTTGCTCAAGCAGACGCTCGGCGGCGAGGCGCGCGCGCCGCTCCTGTGCCAGCTTATTGGCAAGATCCATACCGATTCCCTGCCGTGACGATCCCCATAATGGCTTGGACGATGCGCGAGCAGGGTGAATATACGCTTAACGTCCATCCGTCCGGCCATTGCCCTGCGCAGGCGCCCGTGGCACGATAAAGACCCCATCTCAGGAGGCTGCCATGCTGCGCCACGCTCTGCTCTCGTTGGTTCTGATCGCCATGGCGCCGGGGGTATCCGCGCAGTCGCCGGTTCCCGAACGCCGCGCTGTTGTCACGCCGAATGTGGATTTCTACGGCTCGGACCTGACGGCGATCTTCGACACAACGTATCGCGCCTGCGCCACCGCCTGTCTGGCCACGCCCGACTGCCAGGCTTTCACTTTCAACGGCAAATCGAACGCATGCTTTCCCAAGAGTGCGGTCAGCGACGTGCAACCCTTCGACGGCGCCCTGTCGGCGCGCATCGCCCGGACGGACCCTGCCGTCCTCGCAGTGGCCTCGGAACGCGCGGAGGATCTGACCTTCCTTGGCGTCGGCACGCTCGATGGCGCGCGCAAGCTGGCTGGCGATCTGGGCCAGATGCATCCGGGCGGTGGCACGGATATCTCGAACATGGTCGCCGCCGCGCAGGACCGCGAGGCAAACGGCGATGCGCTGAACGCCATGCGCTGGATGGGCGCCGCCACGGCCAGCAGCGATCTGGCCGAGCATTGGACCGATTACGCGCGGCTGTCTCTCGCCATTGACGAGAACCAGTCTCAAACGATCCAGCGCGCGGTCGCGGCCGGCACCAACGCCTATCTGCGTGCCACCTCGGACGGAGCGCGCGTCAACGCGTTGCTTATCATGGCCGAGGCGCTGGAGCGCGCGGACCGGGGCCGCGATATGGTGCAGGCTCTGCGCCTTGCGGACAGCGTGCAATCGCGCGCCGATGTCAGCGCGGCATTGAATGCGGCAGTCGCGAAATACGGGTTTCGCATCGTGGATGACAGCGTCGAGGCCGATAGCGCCACGCCCCGCATCTGCGCCGAGTTTTCCGAGGATCTGATTGAGGCGGGGCAGGATTACGCCCCCTTCGTGCGCCTGCCCGATCCCGGCCTCGTGGTGCAGCCTGATCAGCGCCAGATCTGCATCGACGGCGTTCGCCACGGCGAACGTTACACCGTCACCTTCCGCGCCGGCCTGCCCGCCGCCGATGGGCAGACCTTGGCCAAGGACACCCAGATCACCGCCTATATCCGCGACCGCGCGCCGCAGATCGTCTTTCCGGGTCGCGCTTACGTTCTGCCGCGCGCGGCAGATGCCGCCCTGCCGATTGAGACGGTCAATCTGGATGAGGTGCAGCTGACCCTGTCGCGCGTCAGCGACCGCAACCTTCTGCGCGTCATGCAGGAGGGGTATTTCGGCCGGCCCATCGAAGGCTACTCGCAGGACGCCTTTACGCGCGAATTGGCGCAAGAGATCTGGACTGGCGTGGGCGAGGTCGGGAACGAGCTGAACCAGACCATGACCACGCGCCTGCCCTTGGGCGATGTCCTCTCGGATCAGCCGCCCGGCATCTATACGCTGACCGCCGGGATCGATGGGGTCGAGGAGTATGATGACGAGGGCGCGACGCAGTGGTTCGTGCTGACCGATCTGGGCCTGACGACCCTTTCCGGCACGGATGGCCTGCATGTCATGACCCGCAGCCTTGCCAGCGCCGAGGCGCTGGAGGGGATCGAGGTGACGCTTGTGTCACGTGCCAATGCCGTGCTGGCCACCGCCACCACCGACGGGGACGGGCATGCGCGTTTCGATCCGGGCCTCGCGCGCGGCACCGAGGGCGCGGCGCCCGCCCTGATCGTGGCGCGAATGGGCGATGAGGATGCGGCGTTCTTGTCCCTGACGGATCCGGCTTTCGATCTGTCGGATCGCGGGGTCGAGGGGCGCGCGCCCGCGCCACCCATCGACGTCTTCCTGACCACGGACCGGGGTGCCTACCGCGCCGGTGAGGTGATCCACGCCACGGCCCTCGCGCGCGTAACGGGCGCCGAGGCCGTCACCGGCCTGCCGCTGACCGCGATCCTGACGCGGCCCGACGGGGTTGAATACAGTCGCGCGCTGTCACCCGATGATGCGGCGGGCGGCCATGTCTTCTCCCTCCCCGTGGGCGAGACGGCGCCGCGCGGCACCTGGACGCTGGACATCAAGGCCGACGCAGACGCGCCGGCACTGGCCAGCACGCAAGTGCTGGTCGAGGATTTCCTGCCCGAACGCATTGATTTCGACCTCTCGCTGCCCGAAGGCCCGCTCAGCGCCGATGCCCTGCCGCCCCTCGAAGTGACGGCCAAATACCTTTTCGGCGCGCCCGGCGCGGGCCTGAAATCCGAAGGCACGCTGGTGCTGCGGGCCGCCCGCACGCTGAATGCGTATCAGGGCTATCTCTTTGGCCGTCATGACGCCGCGAACGGGCCAAAGGTCGAGGTTCTGGACAGCGCCGAGACGGATGAGGACGGCACGCTGACCGTGCCGCTGCGCCTGCCCGAAGATCTGGACAGGGGCAGCCCCCACACCGCGACCGCCACCTTGCGTCTGCGCGAAGGCTCGGGCCGTCCGGTCGAGCGCCGGATCACCCGCACCGTCGCCCCCGCCGCGCCGGTCATCGGCATCAAGCCGGCCAGTGAGGACGTCGTGCCAGAAGGCAGCGAGGCGGCGTTCGAAATCATCGGCGTCGCGCCGGACCTTGGCCGCGCGGAGATGCAGGTGGAATGGACGCTGAACCGCGTAAACACGCGCTACCAGTGGTATCGCCAATATGGCGACTGGAACTGGGAGCCGATCACAACCCGCACCCGCATCGCCACCGGCGCGGGTCAGCTGGGCGAGACGCCTTTGACCATCAGCGCGCCGGTCGAGTGGGGCGAATACGAGCTGGTCGTCGAGCGGGTGGATGGCCCCTATACCGCATCCTCCGTGCCGTTCTATGCGGGCTGGTACGCCCCCGCCGATGGCAGTCAGACGCCCGACACGCTGCAAGTCTCGCTCGACGCCGAAAGCTATGCACCCGGCGATACCGCGCGCCTGCGCATCGACGCGCGCCATGCCGGGACCGCGCTGGTCAGCGTCCTGTCCAACCGCGTCATCTCGCGCCAGTCGGTCGAGGTGGCCAAGGGCGAGACGATCATTCCTGTCGAGGTCACGGACGAGTGGGGCGCCGGCGCCTATGTCACGGCGCAGCTGATCCGCCCCATGGATGTCGCCGCCGGGCAGAACCCGGCGCGCAGCCTCGGCCTTGCCCATGCCAGCATCGACCCCGGCGCGGCGCAGCTGAGCGTCAGTATCGACGCGCCCGACATGGCGGACCCGCGCGGCCCGATGGAGGCGCGCGTCACCGTGGAGGGGCTGGAGGGCGAGGCGGGCTATATCACCCTTGCCGCCGTGGATGTGGGCATTCTCAACCTGACGGGCTTCACAGCCCCCGACCCTTCGGCGCATTACTTTGGCCAACGCCGCCTCGGCGTTGAGATCCGCGATATCTATGGCCGCCTCATCGACGGCATGACCGGCGCGGAAGGCGCCGTGCGCTCGGGCGGGGATGCGGGCAATCGCATGCAGCGCCAGTCGCCCCCGCCCACCGAGGAGCTGGTGGCCTATTTCACCGGCCCCATCACCACCGGTCCCGATGGCATCGCCACCGCCAGTTTCGATCTGCCCGATTTCAACGGCACCGTGCGCCTGATGGCCGTCGCGTGGACCGCCAGGGGCGTCGGTCAGGCCGCCCGCGACGTGATCGTGCGCGACCCCGTGGTGCTGACCGCGTCGCTGCCCCGCTTCCTTGCGCCGGGGGATACCAGCTCGCTTCTGCTGGAGATCGTGCATGCCAGCGGGCCCGCAGGCCGTGTCGGGCTGGACGTGACGGCGGAGGGTCTGGCGCTGCAAGGCGACGTGCCCTCCGGCTTCGATCTGGCAGAGGGGCAAAAGCAGAGCTTTCGCCTGCCGATCACGGCGGGCGAGGTGGGCGATCACCCCATCCGTATCGCGCTGACCACGCCCGATGGCCAGCAGCTGACCAAATCGCTGACCCTGCCCGTGCGCGCCAATGATCCGCCCGTCTCACAGACGCGGCAGTTCCCGCTGGCAGCGGGGGATACCTTTACCTTGACCGATGATGTCTTTGAGGGCTACCGACCGGGCACGGGCGAGGCTGTCATTTCGGCGGGCGCCATTGCGCGGCTGAACGTGGCCGGATTGCTGCAATCGCTAGACCGCTACCCCTATGGCTGCACCGAGCAGGTGACCTCCCGCGCGCTGCCGCTCCTTTATTTCAACCAGGTCGCCAGCGCCTTGGGCATGGGCGATGACGGCGCCATCGCCGCGCGCATCGACCGGGCCGTGGCGCGGGTTCTGACGCGCCAGACCGCCAGCGGCGCGTTCGGCCTCTGGCAGGCGCAATCGGGGGATTTCTGGCTCGATGCCTATGTCGCCGATTTCCTGTCGCGCGCCCGCGCCGAGGGGCATGCCGTCCCGGACCAGGCCTTTGCCATGGCCATGGACAACCTGCGCAACCGGGTGAACTACGCCCCCGATTTCGACGACGGGGGCGAGGATATCGCCTATGCGCTGATGGTGCTGGCCCGCGAGGGGGCGGCAGCGATGGGTGATCTGCGCTACTACGCCGACGTCAAGGCGAACGATTTCGCAACCCCGCTGGCGCAGGCGCAGCTGGGCGCCGCGCTCGCCTCCTACGGCGATCCCAGCCGGGCGGACGCGATGTTCCGCGCGGCCCTCGCCAATGCCAAGGCCGAGAGCGGCGGCGCGCAGGTCTGGCGCAGTGATTACGGCACCGCGCTGCGCGACCGCGCTGGCGTGCTGGCATTGATGGTCGAGGCGGGCAGCGAAGCGGGCGATACTGCGGAGCTGGCCCGCAGCCTCGGCGCCCAAGGCCCGCACCTGTCGACCCAGGAAGAGGCGTGGAGCCTTCTGGCTGCCCATGCCCTGATCGACCAGACGGGCGCGGCGGGCCTCACACTGAACGGCAAGCTGGTCAGCGGGCCGTTCATTCGCAAACGCGAGGCGGGCATCGCAGCCCCGCAGGCGATCCGCAACACAGGCCAGCGCGAGACCGACATCACACTGACCACCTTCGGCGTGCCCGAGGTGCCCGGCCCGGCGGATGGCTATGGCTACCGGATCGAGCGGGACTATTTCGACATGGAGGGGCGGCCCGCCAGCCTAGATGGCGTCGCCTCTGGCACGCGGCTGGTGGCGGTGCTGACCGTCACGCCCTTTGAGGACAGCGAGGCGCGGCTGATCATCGACGATGCGCTGCCCGCGGGGCTTGAGATTGACAATCCAAACCTTGTCACCTCCGGCGATATCGGCGCGCTCGACTGGCTGCAAACGGCCTATGCCCAGCACACGGAATTCCGCAGCGATCGCTTCATCGCTGCCGTGGACTGGCGCGAGGATCGGCCCTTCAGCCTCGCCTATATCGTGCGCGCGGTGACGCCGGGCAGCTATCACCACCCCGCCGCGATCGTGGAGGATATGTATCGCCCCGAATACCGCGCAAATACCGACACCGGCGCGATGAGCGTGACGGAGTAGGCCATGCGCGCGCATCGCTGGCTTCTGGCGCTCGGCCTCACGCTGGCAATCGGCGCAGGCGCGCGGGACGGGCTGAGCGCCTGGGTGGCAGCGGCGCCGATGCCACCCCTGCTGACCACAACCGGCGCCGAGGTGCTGGACCGGGACGGTCGCCCCTTGCGCATCTATACGGTCGCCGACGGGCGCTGGCGGCTGGCACCGGGGCAGGTGGACCCGGCCTTTACGGACATGCTGATCGCCTTTGAAGACCAGCGCTTTCGCAGCCATGCGGGCATCGATCCGCTTGCGATGCTGCGCGCAGGTGCGCAGGCCGTGCGGCACGGCGGCATCGTGTCGGGCGCGTCGACCCTGACGATGCAGGTCGCCCGATTGCTGGAGGAGGGAAGCACCGGGCAATGGGCGGGCAAGCTGCGCCAGATCCGTCTGGCTCTGGCCCTGGAGCGGCGGCTGAGCAAGCAAGAGATCCTGCAGATCTACCTCGCCCGCGCGCCTTATGGCGGCAATATCGAGGGCATCCGCGCCGCCACCCTCGCCTGGTTCGCCAAGGAGCCGCGCCGGCTGACCCCCGCCGAGGCCGCGCTGCTGGTCGCCCTGCCCCAATCGCCCGAGACGCGCCGCCCTGACCGGCACCCGGACGCCGCGCGCGCCGCGCGCGACCGCGTGCTGGACCGCATGGCGCGCCAGGGCGTGCTGAGCTTTGAGGCCGCCGAGGCCGCCAAGCTGGACCGGGTGCCGGTGGCGCGGCGCCCCTTCCCGGCGCTGGCGCCGCATCTGGCGGACCGCGCCGTGGCCGAGGACGCCAGCGCGCTGCGCCACGATCTGACCATCGACGCGGCGCTGCAGGCCCAGCTCGAGGCGCTGGCCGCCCGCGCGGTGCGCGGCCTGCCGGATCCCGTGTCGGTGGCCATCGTTCTGGCCGATCACCGCAGCGGAGAAATCCTCGCCTCGGTCGGATCCGCCGGGATCGGCAGCGGCGCGCGGCAGGGCTATGTGGACATGACCACCGCGCTCCGCTCGCCCGGATCGACGCTCAAGCCGGTGATTTACGCCATGGCCTTCGACCGTGGGCTGGCGCATCCGCAGACCCTGATCGACGACGCGCCCGCGCGCTTCGGCGCCTATGCGCCGCAGAATTTCGATGGGTATTTCCGGGGCGAGGTGACGGCGGCGGACGCCCTGCGCCAATCGCTCAACATCCCGCCCGTACGCCTGCTGGATGCAATGGGCCCCGCGCATCTGATGGACGTCATGCGCCGCGCGGGACTGCAGCCCAAGCTGCCGGGCGATCACGCGGGGCTTGCCGTGGCCCTGGGCGGCGTGGGCGTCAGCCTGACCGACATGGTGCAGCTCTACGCCGCCCTCGCGCAGGGCGGTGAGGCGATGCCGCTGCGCTGGCGGCAGGGCGAGGACAGCGCGCCGCAGCGCATCCTTGGCCGTGCTGCCGCGTGGCAGGTGGGCGATATCCTAGCGGGCCTCGCGCCGCCTGCCAATGCCCCCGCCCGCGCGCTGGCCTACAAGACCGGCACCTCCTACGGGCACCGCGATGCCTGGGCGCTGGGATGGGACGGCGCGCATGTGGCGGGTGTCTGGATCGGGCGGCCTGACGGCACCCCGGTGCCGGGCGCCTTCGGCGGCGATCTGGCCGCGCCGATTTTGTTCGAGGCATTCCAGCGTCTGAAGTCCGGCTTTGATCCGTTGCCCCCGCCGCCGCCCGATACGCTGACCGTGGGCACCGCCGAGCTACCGCAACCGCTGCGCCGCTTTGCCGGGCGGGGCGCGGCGTTTGACGTCGCGCGCGGTGCGCCCGAGCTGATCTTTCCGCCCGATGGCGCGCGCATGGCTGCGCAAGGCGGTCTGCCGGTCAAGGTGCGGGGCGGCACCCCGCCCTATACATGGATGGCCAACGGCGCATCGATGCTGACCGGCGTGCGCGCCGCGCAAGCAAGCCTGACAGGCCTCGGCCAGGGGTTCAGCCGAATTTCGGTGATTGATGCCGCAGGGCGAAGCGCGCGAGTGACGGTGCGGTTGGACTGAGCCTGCCTAGCCCTGCGCGGCCTCGGCGGCGCTACGGATCGCACGGATATTCTCGCCATAAACATCCGGATTCTGCACGCTGCCCCCCTTGAAGACGCCAGATCCGGCGACGAATACATCCGCGCCGGCCTCGGCCATCAAAGGCGCGGTTTCGGGCGTCATGCCCCCATCGATCTCGATATGGATGGGCCGTTCGCCGATCATCGCGCGCAAACTGCGCACCTTTTCGATTTGGCTGTGAATGAACTTCTGCCCGCCGAAACCGGGATTGACCGTCATCACACAAACCAAATCGATCATATCCAGCAGATGCGGCACCGCATCCAGCCCGGTGCCGGGATTGAGCGCCAGCCCCGCCTTGCAACCCGCCGCGCGAATGGCCTGCAGCGTGCGGTGGATATGCGGCCCCGCCTCCAGATGCGCGGTCAGGATATCAGCTCCGGCGCCAGCATAAGCGTCGATATAGGCATCGACCGGCGAGATCATCAGATGCACATCCATCACCGTCTGGATATGCGGGCGGATCGCGGCCAGAAGGGGTGGGCCGAAGGTGAGGTTGGGCACGAAATGCCCGTCCATCACATCCACATGCACCCAGTCGCAGCCCTGATCCTCGATCGCGCGGATTTCTTGGCCAAAATTGGCGAAATCGGCGGACAGGATCGACGGGGCGATCTTGATCTTGCGGTCGAATGTCATATCGGTCACTCCGGGAACAGGGCAGCTTTGCCGCGTAGATGCGGCGGATCGACCCCGATGGTCAAGGCCGCGCGATTGCGGTGGGCGCGGCTTTGTGCCACCTATCGGGCGTACCGCCCCCGATAAGGCCCCCTGCGATGTCCCAAACGCCCCTCTCGCCCTCCCTGCTCGAGCCGCCTTCGGGCCTGCAGACGCATCTGGGATTCGAGCTGACCGAATGGTCGCGCGATCATGCGCGGGTCGAGCTGGACTTCGCCCCGCATCTGCACAATCGGCAGGGCCTGTTGCATGGCGGAATCCACGCGCTGATGCTGGACACGGCGATGGGCTATGCGGGCTGCTATACCGGCGATCCCGAGCGGAAACAGGACGCTCTGACGCTGTCGCTGACGGTCAATTATATCGGCCAACTGCAAGGCAAACGCATCATCGCCACGGCCAAGCGTACGGGCGGCGGGCGGCGCACCTATTTCGCCGAGGCCACCGTGACCGACGAAACCGGCGCCATCGCCGCCAGCGCCACAGGCGTCTTTCGCTATCGCAGCGGCCCCCTGACGGCCTGAGATGCAAAGCCCGATCGTCCCCCCATCGCGCGCCGCCCAGCAACGGATCGAGGCGAACGCGCGCACCATGCTGGATCTGCGCCCGGTGGGCTATGTGATCGGATTGACGGTGATGGCCCTGGGCTGCGCCATGCTGTTGCCGCTGGTGGTGGATATCGCAGAGGGGCGCGGCCATTGGGAAGTGTTTGCCCAATCCGCGATCATGACGATCCTCGTCGGCGGTCTTGTCGCCGGGGCCTGCCGTAACGGCGTGGGAGACGGCCTGAATATCCGACAAACTTTCCTTTTAACGACGGGTGTCTGGGTTGTTCTGCCACTCTTTGGCGCGCTACCTTTCATGCTGGGCGAGACCGCGCTCGATTTCACCGATGCGGTGTTCGAGGCGATGTCGGGCCTCACAACCACCGGCTCGACTGTGGTGACGGGGCTCGATGCGCTACCCAAAGGGATTCTGCTCTGGCGCGGTATCATGCAATGGCTGGGCGGGGTCGGCATCATTGTCGTCGCCATGGTGTTCCTGCCGGAACTGCGCGTCGGCGGCATGCAGATCTTTCGCGCCGAATCGTTCGACACCATGGGCAAGATCCTGCCCCGCGCGGGCGAGATCGCCAGCCGCATTTCGGTGATCTATCTGGGCATGACCATCGCCTGCATGATGGCCTATATCCTGACCGGCATGACGCCCTTCGATGCCACCGTGCACGCGATGACGACCGTATCGACCGGTGGAATGGCCAATTACGACGCGTCCTTCGGCGCGCTTGCGCCCTCGGCGGAATACGTGGCCACCGTCTTCATGATCCTGGCCGCGCTGCCCATCGTACGCTTTGTTCAGCTGACGGCGGGCACGGCGCAGCCATTGCTGCGCGATCCGCAAGTGCGCGGCTTTTTCCTGACGATCCTCAGCATCGTCGGCACCTTGACCCTGTGGCAGTTCTTTCAGCGCGCGCATTTCACCGAAGAGACCTTCCGCGAAGTGCTGTTCAACGTCGTCTCAATCATGACCGGCACCGGCTATGCCAGCGAGAATTACATGCTCTGGGGGCCTTTCGCGGTCTCGATCTTCTTCTTCGTCGGCCTCATCGGCGGCTGCGCTGGCTCGACCTCCTGCTCGGTCAAGATCTTCCGGTATCAGCTTCTCTTCGCGTCGATCCGCGTGCAGCTTGCCCGCATTCGAGCGCCGCATGGCATTTTCATTCCGCGCTACGCAGGCAAGACCGTGGGCGATGACGTGCTGAATTCGGTCATGTCCTTCTTCGTCTTCTTCACCGTCAGCCTTGGCCTCATCGCCGTTCTGCTGGGGCTGACAGGCCTCGATTTCATCACCGCCCTCTCGGGCGCGGCCACGGCGCTGGGCAATATCGGGCCGGGCCTCGGCGACACGATCGGGCCCGCCGGCAATTTCGCCACGCTCAACGATACCGCCAAGTGGATCCTGACCGCCGCCATGCTGATCGGCCGGCTGGAGCTTCTGGCCGTTTATGCACTCTTCACCGTCACCTTCTGGAGGATCTGATGTCCGATACATCCCGCAGCCGCCCCTTGGGCGCACAAATCTCGCATATGCTGAAATCGCGCGGGGTCGATACGATCTTCGGCATTCCGGGCGTGCATAACCAGGAAATGTATCGCGGCATCGAGGAGGCCGGCATTCGCCACCTTCTGGCCCGGCACGAGCAGGGCGCGGGCTTCATGGCCGATGGCTATGCGCGCGCCAGTGGCAAGCCGGGCGTGGCCTATGTCATCACCGGGCCGGGCCTGTGCAACACCATGACACCGATGGGCCAGGCCTATTCGGATAGCGTTCCGGTGCTGGTCCTGTCGTCCTGCCTGGACGAGACGGCGGCGACGCGCGGCCAGCTGCACCAGATGCTGGACCAAGAGGCGGCAGGCGCAACGGTGGCGGACTGGTCCTATACTGCCCATACCGCCAGCGCCGCCTACAGCCTGATCGACCGCGCGCTGACCGAATTCCAGACCGCGCGCCCGCGCACCAAGCATATCCAGGTGCCCATTCAGGCGCTGGTGGCCGAGGCGGACCCCGCGCCCGATGCGGCGCCCAAGGTCACGCGCACGCCCCAATCCTTGCCGGACGGCATCGCCGAGCGCATCAAGGCAGCCAAGCGCCCGCTCTTCATTCTCGGCGGCGGCTCGGTGCGCGCCTCGGATGCCGCGCGCGCCGCGCTGCGCACGCTGCGGGCAGCCAGCTTTCCAACCTATGCCGGGCGCGGCGTCGTTTCAGTCAAGGACGACCCGCTCCACTACAGCGGTTTCCTCGGCCGCCCCGAAAGCGCGAGCGTCGCGGCCAGCGCCGATCTGGTGATCGTCGTGGGCAGCGAGCTGTCCGAGATGGACCTGTGGCGCGACAAACTGGGCCATGAGGGCGACATGATCCGCGTCGATATCGACCCCGAGGTTCTGGGCCAAACCCCCGGCAGCATCGCGGTGCAGATGACCGCGCAGGATTTCTTTGCCGGTCTTAATGCCGCGCTGGAGGGGCATCAGGCGAACACGTCATGGACCGAAAGCGAGGTCGCCGACGCCCGCAAACGCTGGCGCGCCGAGAGCGACTCCGAGCGCACCGGCATCGTGCGGGTCTGCGACGCGCTGATCGAGGTGATGCCCGAAGACACGATGTATTTCTCGGACATGACCCAGTTCGCCTATACCGGCAAGGAAGTCTGGGACATGCACCGGCCCGGCCATTGGCATCACCCCTACGGCTTCGGCACGCTGGGCTATGCGCTGCCCGCCGGCATCGGCGGCGCGGCCGCGCGGCCGGGCCTGCCCACGGTGGTGATCGCGGGGGACTATGGCTTTCAATACACCGTGCAGGAGCTGGGCACGGCGGTAGAGGTGGGCCAGCCCCTGCCGATCCTTCTTTGGGACAATGGCAAGCTGAAGGAGATCGAGGACAGCATGGTTGCCGCGCAGATCGCGCCCAATTCAGTGATCGCGCATAACCCCGATTTCTGCGCGCTGGCCGAAGCCTATGGCGCGAAATCGGCGGCGCCCAAATCGCTGGGCGAGCTGCAGGAGGCGGTCAAGGCCGCGTTCAAGGCTGATGGCCCGACGCTGATCTACATGACCGCCGACATGGCGGATTGAACCCAGCGCCCAAGACAATTCGAATTGTCTTGGGCAAATTACTTCCAAGAGATTTACGCCTAGCCGATACGGCCCACCGGCCCCATCGCCCCCGTCTGCCCGCGATGCAGCAGCAGATGATCCAAGAGCACGCAAGCCATCATCGCTTCGCCCACCGGGACCGCGCGGATGCCGACGCAAGGATCATGCCGGCCCTTGGTCACCACCTCGGTCGGCGTGCCATCCATACGGATCGACGCGCGCGGGCTGAGGATGGACGAGGTCGGCTTGACCGCGAAGCGCACGACAATCTCCTGCCCGGTCGAAATACCGCCCAGAATACCGCCCGCATGGTTGCTGCTATACTCAGGGCCATTCTCGCCCATGTGGATTTCGTCCGCGTTATCCGTGCCCATCAGCTCGGCTGCCGCCATGCCCTCACCGATCTCGACGCCCTTAACCGCATTGATCGACATCATCGCAGCGGCCAGATCGGTATCCAGCTTGCCATAGATCGGCGCGCCGAGGCCCGCGGGCACGCCGCGCGCCGTCACCTCGATGATCGCGCCGACCGAGTTGTGATCCTTGCGCAGCTTTTGCAGATACGCCTCCCATTCGGGCGCGGCCTCGGCATCCGGCAACCAGAAATCGTTGCGGTCGATCGCGTCCCGGTCAAACCGGTTGCGATCCAGCGCCATCGCCCCCATGCGCACCATATAGCCTTCGACCTGCACGCCGGGGATCAACTGGTCCAGCGCGGCCCGCGCGATACCGCCCGCCGCCACCCGCGCCGCCGTCTCGCGCGCCGAGCTGCGCCCGCCGCCGCGATAGTCGCGATGCCCGTATTTCTGGTGGTAGGTGATATCGGCGTGGCCCGGCCGGAACGTGTTGGCGATGTCGCCATAGTCGCGCGACCGCTGATCCGTATTCTCGATCATCAGCTGAATCGAGGTGCCCGTCGTCTTGCCCTCGAATACGCCCGAGAGGATGCGCACGGCATCGGGTTCGTTGCGCTGGGTCATGTTTTTGTTCTGGCCCGGGCGGCGCTTGTCCAGCCAGTGCTGCAGCATCACCTCATTCACAGCCACGCCCGGCGGACAGCCATCGACCGTCGCCCCCAGCGCAGGCCCGTGGCTTTCGCCCCAGGTCGTGACGCGGAACATATGTCCGAAAGTATTGAGGCTCATGGCGCGGCTCCTTTGAGGAGCGGTCTAGCCGCCCGGCCCCAACGCCTCAAGCCATTTTGGCGAAAAGGGCCGCACATGGCGGCCCCTCGGAATTCACAGCAGCGACTCGGGCTTGACCCAATCGATGCCCAGCGCCTCGCCCACGGCCTCATAGGTCAACTGCCCTGCATGGACATTGAGACCCGCCAGAAGATGCGGATCATCCGCGCAAGCCTTCTTCCAGCCCTTGTCGGCCAGCGCCAGCATATGCGGCATGGTCGCGTTGCCCAGCGCGATGGTCGAGGTGCGCGCGACCGCGCCGGGCATGTTGGCGACGCAGTAATGCACGATCCCGTCCACCTCATAGATCGGGTCCTGATGCGTCGTCGCCTTGGACGTCTCGAAACAGCCACCCTGATCGATGGCCACGTCCACCAGAACCGAGCCGGGCTTCATCAGCGACAGCTGCTCGCGACTGACCAGCTTGGGCGCGGCGGCGCCGGGGATGAGCACGGCACCGACGACCATATCCATGCGCGGCAACAGTTCTTCAACGGCACCCTTGTCGGAATATTGCGTGGTCAGACGGCCCATGAACACGTCATCGAGATATGACAGCCGTGGCACCGACCGGTCGAGCACGGTCACATTCGCGCCCATACCGACAGCCACGCGCGCCGCCGCCGCGCCGACAACGCCGCCACCGATGATGGCGACATTGGCCGGGCGCACACCCGGAACGCCGCCCATCAGAACGCCGCTGCCGCCATTGGCCTTCTGCAATGCCCAGGATCCGGTCTGCGGCGCCAGACGGCCCGCAACCTCGGACATCGGCGCCAGCAGGGGCAGGCCGCCCTTGCCATCCGTGACCGTCTCATAGGCGATGCAGGTGGCGCCCGAGGCGATCAGATCATGCGTCTGGTCCGGATCGGGGGCGAGATGCAGGAACGTGAACAGGATCTGCCCCTCGCGCAGCATCTTGCGCTCGCCCGCCTGCGGCTCCTTGACCTTGACGATCATGTCGGCGGCGTCGAACACCTCCTTGGCCGAGCCGAGGATCTTGGCCCCGGCAGCGGTATAGTCGTCGTCCGTGAAGCCCGCGCCAATCCCCGCGCCTGACTGGACAAGCACCTCGTGACCGCGCGCCACGGCCTCCATCGCGGCGTTGGGCGTGACGCCCACCCGGAATTCCTGCGATTTGATTTCTGTCGGGCAACCGATCTTCATTGATGAACCTCCTGTGTTGGTGGCGCCAGAGTGCAGCAAGGGCAGCGCAAGCGGTATGAAACTTTGCGCGCACGGAGGCTGTTCCACGCAAGATTCTTCGATAAACTGAAGCGATCAGGATAAGGATTGCCGGATTGTCCCTCGACTCACTCGATCGCCGCCTGCTGGCCGTATTGCAGAAACGGGGCCGCATCTCGAACGCGGACCTCGCCGAGGCCGTGGGCCTCTCGGCCAGCGCCTGTCACCGCCGCGTGCAGCGGCTGGAGGCCGAGGGCGTCATCACCGGCTATGTCGCGCTGCTCGACCCGCAAAAGATGGGCGTCGCGGCGACGGTCTTTGTCGAGATCACTTTGAGCGCGCAGGAAAGTGCCGTGCTCGAGGCCTTCGAGAAAGCCGTCGCCCGCGTGCCCGACGTGCTGGAATGCCACCTGACGGCGGGCACGGCGGATTACATCCTTAAGATCGTTGCCGAAAGCACCGAGGATTTCGCGCGCATCCACCGGCAATATCTGACGCGCCTGCCGGGCGTGGCAAAGATGCAGTCGAGTTTCGCGCTGAGGACGGTGTGTCAGACGACGGCGTTGCCGGTTTAGGGGGAGTAAGACTGAAGGTCAGCTTAGCGGACGAAACAGACGTTCGCTGCAGGCCTGTCGATGTCCGGTTTGGTGACCCGTTCAACAGGATATGGTTTTTGGAACGCCTTTGTAATATGGGCGTTTGCGGGGGAATCTGCTGGTGCATAAACAAGTGAGAATAGTAATCTCGTTGTTTCTTAGCCCTTTTATCGCCAATTTCTGCTCCTAATAGACATCGAGTTATATGGAGCTTTCTGATGTCCAACCGCCCCTCAGCTTCAACGGTTTCGTTATTCACGCGTCGCTTCATGTATGGGATCGCGATAGTTTGTGGCATCAACTATTTTATACGCTTATTTTCGATATCGGTCCTTGGTATTTCCCAATGGTATCCAGCCAGTTGGAGACAGATGACCGTCGATGAAGCCGCGTTCTTGGAAGCGCTGGCATGGTTCGAATTCGGTGTGGTGACTGTGTTGATCTTGATTATTTCCTCGTCATGTCTGGTTTTTATATACCTCCGAGAGTCCGTAAAATTCCTTGTTGGAGGACGGCCCAATATGACCATGAATGCCACCAGCTTTTGGACAATGCTGGGATTGCTGGCAATTGTTAGCGGGTTTTCTACGACGATATCGTCGGGACCCGACGCCTTGGTTGGAACGCGTGCCGCTGGGCTAGGATATCCTGTCATAATGTTTCTTGGGACATTTTTGACGGCTGCTACTGCGGCAATGATTTTTGCTTATGTCGTGGAACCTCAAAAAATGCAGGCTGGTTTCGACCACCGTCACAAAGGCCAACAACCGAGCTAGTCCGCGGCCCGACCAATCAACAATAACCACCTTCAAAACCCAAATAGTAACGTTTTTGGATGCCTACTGTGAGCCGACATTGATGCAGCCCGCAGCATCGGTCATTAAGGGCTCAAAGCCGCCATTGCACCAGACCAAACAAAAAAGCCCCGGCGGTTCCGCCGGGACTTCTTCATTCCAACCTAAGAGCGATCCCTCACCCTTCGGCTTTTTCTTCCGTCACTTCCTCGCCGGTCTCCTGATCGACGACTTTCATCGACAGGCGCACCTTGCCGCGATCGTCGAAGCCCAGCAGCTTGACCTTCACGTCCTGGCCTTCCTTCAGAACGTCCGAAGGATGGTTCAGGCGGCGGTTCTCGATCTGGCTGACATGCACGAGGCCGTCGCGCTTGCCGAAGAAGTTCACGAAGGCGCCGAAATCGACGATCTTCACGACCTTGCCGTCATAGACCTGGCCCTCTTCGGGCTCGGCCACGATGGACCAGATCATGTCATAGGCCTTCTTGATGGCCTCGCCGTTGGGCGACGCGATCTTGATGATGCCCTCGTCGTTGATGTCGACCTTGGCGCCCGACACTTCGACGATCTCGCGGATGACCTTGCCGCCCGAGCCGATGACTTCGCGGATCTTGTCCGTGGGGATCTGCATCGTCTCGATACGGGGCGCGTGGACGCTGAATTCCTGCGCGCCGGTGATCGCCTTGTTCATCTCGCCGAGGATGTGCATCCGGCCGTCCTTGGCCTGCGCCAATGCCTTCTGCATGATCTCGGGCGTGATGCCCGCGACCTTGATGTCCATCTGCAGCGAGGTGATGCCGTCCTTGGTGCCTGCGACCTTGAAATCCATGTCGCCGAGGTGATCCTCGTCGCCCAGGATGTCGGTCAGAACCGCGTAGGAGCCATCCTCTTCGAGGATGAGGCCCATGGCCACACCGGCCACGGCGGTTTTCAGCGGCACACCCGCATCCATCATCGACAGAGAGCCGCCGCAGATCGACGCCATCGAGGAGGAGCCGTTCGATTCGGTGATCTCGGAGACCAGACGGATCGTGTAGGGGAAGTCCGTCGCGGCGGGCAGAACCGCCTGCAGCGCACGCCATGCCAGCTTGCCATGGCCGATTTCGCGGCGGCCCGGAGGGCCCACGCGCCCAGCTTCGCCCACCGAATAGGGGGGGAAGTTGTAATGCAGCAGGAAGTTGGATTTGAAGTTGCCATGCAGCGCGTCGATGAACTGCTCATCGTCGCCGGTGCCGAGCGTGGTCACGACCAGACCCTGCGTCTCGCCGCGCGTAAACAGCGCCGAGCCATGGGTGCGGGGCAGAAGGCCCGTCTCGCAGACGATCGGGCGCACGGTGTCGAGCGCGCGGCCGTCGATCCGCTTGCCGGTCTTGACGACATCGCCGCGCAGGACCGAGGCTTCGAGCTTTTTCAGGGCCGAGGAGAGGTTCGGATCTTCCAGCTGCTCTTCGGTGAGCGCATCCTTGATCGCGTCCTTGGCAGCAGACACAGCACTCGTGCGCTCTTGCTTGTCGGTGATCGCGTAGGCGGCGCGGATCTTGTCCTCGCCGGCTGCCTTCACCGCGTCGTAAAGCTCCGAGTAATCGGCAGGCTGGAAGTCGAACGGCTCTTTCGCCGAGGCTTCGGCAAGGTCGATGATCAGGTCGATCACCGGCTGGATCTGCGTGTGCGCAAAGTTCACGGCGCCCAGCATTTCCTCTTCGGTCAGCTCATAGGCTTCCGACTCGACCATCATCACGGCGTCCTTGGTGCCGGCGACAACCAGATCGAGGCGCTGATCGGGGTTGTTCTTGAGGTCCTGCATGTCGTCGACGGTGGGGTTCAGGATGTAATCGCCATCCTCATAGCCCACGCGGCAGCCTGCGATCGGCCCGCGGAAGGGCGCGCCGGAAATAGTCAGCGCGGCCGACGCGGCGATCATCGCGACCATGTCGG
The DNA here is from genome assembly GCF_900156535.1 of Roseovarius nanhaiticus. NCBI lineage: Bacteria > Pseudomonadati > Pseudomonadota > Alphaproteobacteria > Rhodobacterales > Roseobacteraceae > Roseovarius > Roseovarius nanhaiticus. The sequence continues at coordinate 69,572 of NZ_FTNV01000001.1, forward strand.
GATCGTTGACCAGATCGTGGCTGAGCACCGTGCACATCACCAGCGTCTCGTTCTTGAAGCCGGGAACGAAAAGCGGGCGGATGGGACGGTCGATCAGACGCGCGGTCAGCGTCTCTTTTTCCGTCGGACGCGCCTCGCGCTTGAAGAAGCCACCGGGCACTTTGCCGGCTGCATAGTATTTTTCCTGGTAATGCACCGTCAGCGGAAAGAAATCCATTCCGGGCTTGGGTGCTTTGGCGAATGTCACGTTGGCCATGACGCTGGTTTCGCCCAGAGTGGCGATGACCGAGCCGTCGGCCTGACGGGCAACCTTGCCCGTTTCCAGTGTCAGCGTTTCTTCGCCCCACTGGATCGATTTTTTCACTTCGTTGAACATCTATCGTTTCCTATCTGGAGGCACAGCGGGCCCCTGCCCGGTCCTCCTTTTTTCAATGGCGGCCCCATTGCCGCCGACCCCAATCATCTTGTCTTCCAGGTGCCGGGGCCATGGCACGCAGTCTCAGATGGGCGGGCCATACACGAATTGGATGGGTTTTGAAAGGGAATGCGACATTGGGGCGCGACGCGCCAGGCCAAGGGTTTCAGGCGCTTTGACGGGCCGACCGGGCCAAGTCGTCGTCAACGGGCACCTGCAGCAGCGGCTGCCCGTTTCGCCGGTGCCGCGCAATCAGACGCATAACCGACAAACGGTTCGGCGCGGGCCGCGCCATAGCGGCAGTTTGTCCGGCAAGGCTGCGCCCCGCGAAGAGCGCAGCAATCTCGCGCTGCGCCTCATCGGCCAGTGAGGCAAGGGCGACCGGGCCCAGATGCAGGCTTTCGGATGGGGCACCATTTGCGGTCAGAACCTCGTGCCCGTCGAGCAGGATGTGGTAATATTGGACGGCTCCGGGCGGGTCGTCCCGAACGATACCCGGCAGCTCCAGCAGGCGCACGGCAGGCACAAAAACCTCGGCGGCGCCAAACATCCGGAGCGCGATGCGTGAGCGTACCAGCATCCGGTGCTGCGGCGATACGATCAAATCAACGACGGGCAGCCCACATCCCAGCGCACCGGCCCGAATGCGCACCGGGCGAAATCGTGCCGATTGGTCCAGGTCGGCCTGCGGCACCTTTTGCCAGCCAATCCAGCGCACCGGCTTTGCGCCATTGTCCCAGGTGATGACATGGTCGCCGATCTCCAGATCCTCGATGCGCCGCGCGCCACGATCCGTCAGAATGAGAGTGCCGCGCGCGTAGCAGACAGGCCCGGTATCGCCCGGATCAGGCGTGCCACCCTCAACCAGATCTCCGTTGGCATCCCGCTGAATCGGAACGCCATTGGGCACATCCGAATTGAAGCTCTCGGACCCGACATTGGTCGTGCCGGGAAACCCGGGCGGCAGCGCCTGCGTCTGCGGCGGATCCCCATAGGCCAGCGCGATGAATTCACCGGTATTGGTGTCGACAAGGTAGAGCGTGTCGAACCTGTTGGCCTCACCATCTTCCAGAAAGCCCTGGTTTCTGTTGTTGTCCGGCAGGCCCGCATCGTAGAACCCGGGCGGGGGCGTGCCGTCATATTGACCAACGACGGTAGCCGTTCCTCCCGCCGGGACGGTATCGCTATTACCAAATTCATACAGCCGGCCACGCTTTGCCGACCAAAGCTCGATCCCGTCGAGGCTGATCGCGCTATTCTTGAACCCTTGGATTTCGACGAATTCGTCGGCCTTGTTTGCCCTTCCGTCACCGTCGGTGTCGAACGCGTTGCGCCCGGAGTTATCCGCCAGGAATTCCGAGAAGAAGAGGCCGTTCGACAAGCGTGCGGGCATGGATCCAGTTCGCGCCGAGAGCGCGCCATTAGGACTATTTACCAAAGTTTAATTTACGAAAGCGGCAGAAGCGTGGCCAACTGGGCGCCGTACGCTGTCTGCGCGAATATCCACCAGTTTGCCGCGCCCGGCTCGGCAATAAGGTGCCGATGCATCGCTTTGTCGCAAATGAAAATGCCCGCCAAAATCGGGCGGGCATTTCAATATCTTGCCTGGCTTGCCGCGACGCAGGCGCGCGGCGCCGATCCGCTTAGCGGCGGATGCCCAGACGCTTGATCAGGTCCTGATAGCGCGCTTCGTCCTTGGACTTGGTGTAGTCCAGAAGTTTACGGCGCAGAGCAACCATCTTCAGGAGGCCACGGCGACCGTGGTTGTCCTTCTTGTGGGTCTTGAAATGCTCGGTCAGGGTCGTGATGCGCGAGGTAAGAATGGCAACCTGAACCTCGGGCGAGCCGGTGTCGCCTTCCTTGGTTGCGAATTCCTTCATCAGGCGGTGCTTTTCTTCGACGGTGATCGACATCGGGATCTCCTCGTATCAAGGGTTGCGGGCACAAGCCGGGATGTCGTCCAGCAAGGTCCATAGAGAATCGGCGCCCAAAAGCGGGCGCACGCGCGGCGTATAGGGTAAAAGCGCCGCGATGGAAAGTGCCCCAATCAGCCGCGCAAGCCGCTCTCCAGGAGGCTGGAGCCAAGGAGGGTGATATGGCCCGCGTTCAGACCTGCGGCATTGTTGACCGCCGCGATGGCGACGCCATTCATTATGACGCGCATGAGGCCGGCGTCCTCGGGATCGGCGGCCAGGCCAACCTCGGGCACGTCCCCCTGAAGATCATCGTAAATGACCATCAGCGTATCCTCATCCGGCTCGAAATCCAAGATCTCGGCCTGATGCGCTGCAGACAGCCAATCCCCCAGGATGACCGTATCGGCACCCTCGCCGGTCGTGACCACATCACCGGCACCGGCGGTGATTACATCGTCGCCACCACCGCCGTTTAGGAAGTCCATCACATCGAGGTCATCCCAGTCATCAGTCTCCGACTCCTGCTCCAGGCCCGACAGCGTGTCGTTGCCCCAGCCGCCGAACAGGATGTCACTGCCCCGGCCGCCTGTAAGCCAATCATCGCCCAGCCCGCCATGCAACGTATCGTCGCCCGCGCCCCCGGCGAGCGTATCGCCCCCATCACCACCGACAAGGCTATCGGCCCCGTCGCCGCCCGACAGATCGTCGGCACCTTCATGCCCGTACAGCTTGTCATCGCCCTCGTCACCGCTCAGCGTATCGTCATCTGCATCGCCGTTCAGCGTATCGTCGCCCGCGCCGCCGCTGAGCCAATCCGCGCCAAGCCCACCCCACAACTGGTCGTCCGACGCAGCACCGGTCAGCGTGTCGGCGCCGTCATAGCCATTGGCGACATCGCGCGCGTCAGATCCTGAAATGGAATTATCATGCGCTGTACCGGCTGTGATTTTCTCCTCGGGCGGATCGGCCTCTTCGGCCGCATCATCCGAATCGAGGTCCGCCTCCGCATCAGCCGATCGCGCGTCGACACCCGCCAAGTCCGGATCCTCGGGCGCGCCAGCGTCAAAGGCCTGCGCGGCATCGGGCGTATCCAGCGTCACGGCATCCCATTCAGGATCCGGACGCATGAAATCCAGAACGTTGCTCTGAGACTGATCGGCGCCATCGGCATCCTCTTCGGGGATGTCCTGCCGGGCGGTTTCCTCATCCTCGTCATAGCCCGAGAATCCCACCAAAGCGCTCGCCCCGAGCGCCACCATGCCCAGAAGGCCAGCCAGCATCAGCATCGTAACACATCCCAATAACCCACGGCATTCTGCGCCCTAGCAGGCGTTTTTCCCAATGGATTCCGGGTAACTGGTTAACGGCTGTGCGACATGTCCCACAGCTGCGGTTGATGCGCGTAGGCCACGTACAGCGGATGGCGCGGGTGGCCGTCCTTGGTCAGACCAAGGTGATGCAACGCCGCGCCAGCGCGTTGCAAAAGAGCCAAAACCTCGGCACCCCGGTTCAGATGCGCGCCATGCGTGCCCCATGCAGCCACGTTGCATTCCGCCCAGTCCGCGCCCTCAAGGATGGCGGCGTCATTGGACGGTCCAACGGGGTCGGCGGCGGCGCGCATCTTGCGCGGGTCGGTATCGCGCCACGCAAAGATATTACTGACCCGGAACGCGCCAAAGCCCAGCGTCCGCGCGCGGCGCTCGCACCGCTCGACCGTGGGATCATTCTGCATCTCGGTCGCGGTCGAGGGGTTCAGCATGATGAAATGCACCCGCCCGCCCCTGTCGTCCCAGATGCGGGTCAGGGAGTAACGGTATCGCTCGCAATCCGAATAAACGGCAGTCGAGGCCGCATCGCCCTTGAGATGAGTGCGCGTGATCATTCCGCATCCACAAAGACGCGCGAGGGGTGCAATTCGCCCGCCTTGTAAATACCCACGGCCACAGCTCGCCCATCGAGCGAAGCCCAGCATTCATCGCCGTATTCGACGTCACTGGCGAAAACCATGCCGGGATTGCCGTTGCGCAATTTGGCGGCGCCCTCGGGGGTGCAGCGTAGCTCGGGCAGGTCCGTAAGGCCCACCTCCAGCGGTTGGATATGAGCATCCAGCGCAGGATCATGGGCCAATTCATCGATCCGATCCAGCGTCAGGCCCTCATCGGCCTCGAACGGCCCGGACCAGACGCGGCGCAGCCACGTCACGTGCCCATGACAGCCCAGCGCGTTGCCCAGATCACGCGCGATCGACCGCACATAACCGCCCTTGCCGCAGACCATTTCCAGAACGGCAGTGTCGGCGTCGGGCCTGTCCGCCAGCAGCAGCTCGTCCACGAAGAGGGGCCGAGCGGCAAGCGTCACATCCTCGCCGTCGCGCGCCAGTTTATACGCGCGCTGCCCGTCGATCTTGACCGCCGAGAATTTCGGCGGCACCTGCATTATGTCGCCCGCGAACTGGTGCAGCGCCTCTTTGATCTCGTCATCCGAGGGTCGCGCGTCGCTGGACGCAATCACCTCGCCCTCGGCATCGTCGGTATTCGTGGCGGCGCCAAAGCGCACCTCGAAGCGATAGGCCTTGAGCGCGTCGGTGATGTAGGGAACCGTCTTGGTCGCCTCGCCCAGAGCCACGGCCAGAACGCCCGTCGCTTCGGGATCCAAGGTTCCCGCATGACCCGCCTTCTTGGCCTGAAGCGCCCAGCGCACCTTGTTTACCACGGAGGTCGAGGTGATGCCCGCCGGCTTGTCCACGACCAGCCATCCGGAGATATCGCGACCCTTGCGTTTGCGTGCCATGCGCCTTGCCCTCGGTAGTGAAAGAGGGCGGGCTAGCCCAAGGGTGCGGGCCTGTCAATCGGGCGCGGGTAGCCCCTGCGCCCCCAGCCGCGCCGACAGCCACCTTGACGGCACCCGCACAGGCGCCCAGTCGATCACCCCGAGACCTACGGAGCGGACCATCACCAGAGAGACCCAGCCGCTGATCAGATTGGCGACCAGTGCCCCGACGATCATGCCGCCATATCCGCCCAGCTGCACACCGGCCCAGGTCATCGGCACGTAAAGCGCGAAGATGCGCGTGCCGCTCAGGCTCATGGACCACAGGGCGCGGTCGCGCGCATTCATCGCGGCATTGGCCGTGATGAGGATGCCGTAGCCCAGAAACCCCCAGCTTGCGATGCGCAGATAGGTGGCGGTATAGGCCTGCGCCTCGCTACCCGAGGTCATGATGGCCGCCAGAGGCCCGGCAAAGATCAAGAGCAGCGCCGCGACCGACAGGCCGAAGATCACGCAAGCGGCGTGGCAAATGCGAAGACCCTTTCGAGCGCGCTCTTCATTTCCCGCGCCCCAGGCCTGACCCACCACCGGCCCGATCCCCGATGACAGCGCCAACAGCGGCACGACCACCACCCCCTGCACGCGCGTCGCGGCACCAAATCCGGCAACGGCGGTGTCGCCGATGGTGGCCACAAATCCGGTGACAATGGCCATGCCCAGCGGATTGATCGCGTTCGACATGGCAGCGGGCGCCCCCACCCGCACAATGCGGCGCATCGAGGCCATCAAACCCCGCCAGGGTGCGGCGCTAAACTGTACCGTGCCGATAGACGTGGCAAAGATCAGCAGCCCGGTAAACGACGCCATCCGCGCAATCAGCGAGGCCAGACCGGCGCCATCCATGCTGAGCGCCGGGATCGGCCCCAGCCCAAAGATCAGCACCGGATCGAGCGCAATATTGAGCAGCGCCTGCATCAGCATCGTCGTCGCCGCGACACCGCTGCGCCCTGCCGCGCGAAAGACGGCGTTCAGCGCCATGCTGGTCACCAAGAAGGGAAAGCTGAGACACCAAAAGCGCATGTAGCCCAAAATGGCGCTCAGCACCTCACCCTCGGCGCCCATCGCGCCAAAGAGATAGGGCGCAAGCAGATAAACGAGGAGCGACACGGCACAGGACAGGCCCAGCGCAAGTGTCATCGCGTGCAGCGTCATGCGGCGGCGGTCTTCGGCGTCCTCGCCGCGCCCGATGGCCTGGCTGATCACCGTATTTGTGCCCGCCGACAGCCCGATGGACAGGGACGTCAGCGCGGTGATGACAGGAAAGACATAGCCGATCGCCGCCAGCGACGTCTCGCCATCGCGCGCGAGGAAAAACGCATCTGCCAGACCGACACTGACAACCCCGAGTATGCCGATGGTCATGGGCGCACTGACGGACCAGAGCGCGCGGCCGACCGGCCCGTCATTCAGTGTTTTCTCCGCGCTCATCGCGTGCATCCTTTGGCCGGTCTCAGCGGCCCAATAGGCGCGCCACCCGCCAAACCTAAGGCGAATGCCGCAAAAGCCTAGGAATAGGCGCCGGTTTTACTCGGCAGGCGGCACGCGCTGCACGGTGCCGATGATCGGCCCCATGGCAAAGCCGATATCGCTGCGTCCCAGCGCGGGCGCATAGAGCCGCGAGATATTGCCATCAAAGTAGAGTGCCTGCGGCAGACCCAGATGATCGCGGAAAAGCCGCCCGAAGCTGTGGAAATTCACCGGCCCCTGCGAGATCGCAAAAACCGCGCGCGTGCCATCCGCGCTGGTCCCCACGCCGTTGCGCACGTACACGCTGTCACTATCCACCAGAAACCGCGGATGCAGCGTGCCGTCGATGACCAGCATCGGCCCGGACTGGGTGGCATGGCGGCAATCGGGGGCCTCGGCGTCGAAGACCAGTGTCTCGATCACATCGGCGCGGCCCTCGCGGACGCATAGCACGCCGTTGGGCAAGAGGCCAAAATTGCCCGGCCCTTCACGCGTGACCAGCCCCGCCTGCTGCTGGCCATTGTCCACATATAGGCCCACGGGCCGCCGATCCGAGTGATACATGCCGGCGTTCATGGCGAAATCCAGAACCGCGCCCTCGCGCTCCAGCATGGCGTTCACACGTCCAAAACTGCCAAGGTTCTCGCCCTCTTCGTCCTTCAGGAAGAGGCGCAGATCCTCGGCCTGCATGTCGACCTCGCAGAGGATATAGCCGGCACCGTCAAAGCTCTCTTCGCGGCAGTCCGCGGCCTGTCCCAAGGCCGGCGCGGTAGCCATGGCCAGCGCCAGCCAGACGGCGCGGCGCAGCCTAGTCATCTAGATCGCGCTGCACATTATCCTGCGCGAACAAACGCCGCGTGTCGTCCATCTGATCAAAGGTCGGATCGAGACGAAACCGCAGATCGGGCGCGAATTTCAGACCCAGCTTCTTGCCGACGACGCGGCGCAGCTCGCCCTTGTTGCGGGCCAGAAGACTGGGCAGCTCTTCCTGCCCCTGCCCGCCCAGCGGCATCACATAGGCGGTCGCGATCTTGAGGTCGGGCGACATGCGCACCTCGCCCACGGTCACCGACATGCGGGCCAGATCGGGGTCATGGATATCGCCGCGCGACAGCACCTCGGCCAGCGTGCGGCGCACGTTCTCGCCCACCTGCAATTGTCGTTGCGTGGGGCCTGCGCCATCGGAGAATTTGTTCTTTGCCATGCCTTCGCATTTAGTCCCTATGGCGCCCTTTGCCAAGCGGTGATGCCCGCGCTATCAAGGCGGCACCCAAGCGAAAGGCACCGACATGAGCGCAGGACCAGGCATCACAGTGACAGGCGCATCGGGCCGTATGGGCCAGATGCTGATCCGCACGATAATGGACAGCGAGCGCGCCCATCTGGTCGGCGCGGTCGAACGCACCGGCCATGCGTGGATTGGCCAGGACGTGGGCGAGGCGATGGGCGGCGCCAAGCTGGGCGTTACCGTGACGGATGACGCGCTCGAAGCATTCGCCCCCGCTCAGGCGGTAATCGACTTCACGGCGCCCACCGCCACCATCGCCTTCGCCAAGCTAGCGGCACAGGCTCGCGCGGTGCATGTGATCGGCACAACCGGATTTACAAATGAAGAGATCGAGGCACTGATCCCCGCCTCGCGCCACTCCGTCCAGGTGCGGGCGGGCAACATGAGCCTTGGGGTCAACCTTCTGACCATGCTGACCGAGAAGGTCGCGCGCGCCCTCGACGAGGATTTCGATATCGAGATCGTCGAGGCACATCACAACCAGAAGGTCGACGCGCCCTCGGGCACGGCCCTGATGCTGGGCGAGGCGGCCGCCACCGGGCGCGGCGTCGCACTGGACCGGGTAGCCGACAGGGGCCGCGACGGCATTACCGGCCCGCGGACGCGGGGGCATATCGGCTTCGCCGCCATCCGGGGCGGCGACGTAGTGGGCGAACATGACGTGATCTTTGCCGCGGCGGGCGAACGGATCGTGCTGCGTCATCTGGCCACCGACCGCGCCGTTTTTGCGCGCGGCGCGCTCAAGGCCGCGCTCTGGGGTCAGGGCCGCAGCCCCGGCGCCTATGACATGCTGGATGTGCTGGGCCTGAACGAAGGCTGAGCGCCGACGCGCGGCGCCAGAGCCCTCATGCGATCTCTCTCAGACTACCGATTAGCCGCAACGCGCACCGGTACGGCCCGGCCACCGCGCGGTTCGTCATCGTCATCATCTCGCTCGGCCATCAACAGGATCGCGACAGTGCATTGCGCGCCGGCAAAGACGATGCCGTTGAGAACCCAAAACACGATCACCGCCATCAGGCCGATATCGGACGTGCTGATCAGGTGCCAAAGGTTGGCGACATTCAACCACAGGATCGCGCCTGTGAAGACAGCCGCAAGGCCAAAGCCGATGATGCAATGGGTGATGTAGAAACGAATGAGTTTGGGCATGATACCCTCCATATTCTACTCCCAAGGATACACGAGACGCCGCCTCGATCAAGGCGGCAAGCCTTGGGCGCTGCGTTAGCTCGCATGACTTAGCGGCGCGCCAGCCACTCATCGAAGGCTGCCAGACCATCGTCGAGGCCCGCCCGTCCAAAGCCGATCCGGAACCGGTCCTGTGGCGTCTCGCCCAGCTCCGAGCGATAGATTGTCGCGGGCAGCACCAGCACGCCCGCCTCTTCGACCAGGGCCTGCGCAAAGGCTTGGACCCCCTCGGCGCCCAGATAGCGCGGATAGCCCATGCAGGAGCCATCGGGCCGGTGCCACTCGAAAAGCTCCGGGTGGCGGGCAAAGAACGCGTCCCATTTTGGCAGGTTCGCGTCCACAATGGCGTTATTGCGCGCCAACAGTCGATCCCGCGCCTTCAAGGCAATGCGTGCCAGATGTTCGGACGGGCCGGAATTGCAGATCGACAGGTAGTGCTTCATCCGCTCCATCCGGCTCAGAACGTCGCGGTCCTGGCAGGCAATCCATCCTATGCGCAGCCCCGGCAGGCCATAGCTTTTGGACATGACACCCAGGCTCAGCCCGCGCTCGTATTCATCCGCAACGAAGGGCAGATGCCGGGCGCCCGAAGGGCCGAGCCCGTGAAAGATTTCGTCATGAAGGATCCAGATGCCGTGGTGGCGGCATAGCTCGATCAACGCCGCATAGCGATCCAGCGGCAGGATCGCGCCGGTGGGATTGTGTGGAAAGTTGATCGTCAATAGGCGCGTATTGGGACGGATTGCGTCCTTGATCCGGTCAATATCAAGCGACCAGTTATCATCCGGGTCCAGCGGCACACCCGTCGCCTCGCAAATCATGCTCGGCAGGGTTTCGTGCGACTGGTAATTGGGCGTGATGACGATGGCATGATCGCCCTTCGACAGCAGCACATTGTTCGCGGCAAAAATTCCCTCACTCGCCCCGGCAAAGCACAGGATATCATCTGCCTTCTGGCGCGCGTAGGTCTGCGCAATGGTCTCGCGCAGCGCGGGCATGCCCCATGTCTCGGTATAGCCCAGCCACATCGTCTCGAACGCGGCGCGGTCCTCATCGCTGGCCATCGCCAGAAGGTCCGGCAAGGACAGGCTCTCGGCATCGGATGCGGTCAGGTGATGGCGCGCCGAGAACTCCCATTTTGCGAAATGTGTCTCGAGGCGGAAATCGGGCAGGCTGGTCATCATGGCTCCTTGATGGGCAGGCGCGGATCTGCCGATGCGTGCGCCGAATGTGATCCGAAACGGCGCCTTATACGTTTCTCTCTGGTAACGTATCCAGAGGAGCAATGTAATGCGCTCGACAACCTACACCGCTGCCGCGCTCTCGATCGCGGCCATATCGGCCCCAGCCGCCGCCCAGGCATTCGAGCAGATCACGACGCGTGATGCCTTTGTCGCCGCAACCTCGGGGCGCGATCTGACGCGGCTTGGAATCAGCGTTGCCGTCAACCCTTCGGGCGATATTCGGGGCCGCGCTTTCGGCTATCCCGTCACCGGCGCCTGGAACTGGCAGAATGGCTATTTTTGCCGTGACCTTTATTGGGGCAACGATCCATTGGGGCAAAATTGCCAAGCCGTGCGCATTCAGGGCGACACGATCCGGTTCATCTCCGACCAGGGAACGGGGCGCAGCGCCGATTTGACGCTGAAATAGGGTCTAATTAGGCTTTGCGTGAAAGTGATGGGTCGGACCATGACCATGGCCAACGCTTAAGTCCCCGGCCCCAGAAATTGCATTGGCAATGTAGATCTTGCTCAAGGTTACCGCCTCTTTCAGGTCGCGCCCCGCACCAAGATGCGCGGCTATTGCGGATGATAGGGTACAGCCCGTGCCGTGCGTGTTGGGACTGTCTATGCGCGCGCCCTCCAGCCAATCGGCGCCGCCGGAATGAAGAAGCAGATCGGGGCTGTCCGCTCCGCCCAGATGCCCGCCCTTCATCAACACGCCCCGCGCGCCAAGCGCCAAGAGTTGCTCGGCCTGATCCCGCATCGCGGGCTTGGCCCGCGCTTCGTCAACGCGCAGAAGGTCCGCCGCCTCGGGCAGGTTGGGCGTGATCAGCGCGGCCAACGGCAATAGATCCTGGCGCAGCGCATCGACAGCCTCTGCCGCCAGCAGCCGATCGCCTCCCTTGGCGACCATCACCGGGTCCAGCACGATAGGCGCCTCCAGACCTCTCAGCGCCTGCCCTACAGCTTGGATGATCTCGGCATTGCCCAGCATGCCGATCTTGACCGCATCGATTCGAATATCGTCCCTGATACTGGCGATCTGCGCCGTAATGATCTCTGGCTGCAAGAGTTGTACCGCCTGCACACCGCGCGTGTTCTGTGCAGTCAGAGCCGTGATCACCGCCATCGCGTAGCCCCTATTGGCAGAAATCGACTTGATGTCCGCCTGAATGCCCGCGCCGCCCGACGGGTCAGAGCCTGCGATGGATAGGATATTGGGGATCATGTCTGCCTCCATGCGGTGATCAGCGCGCGCGCGGCGCCTTTCATGTGCTCCGCCCGCGAAATGGCCGAAACCACTGCAACGCCCGCAGCGCCGATGGTGCGCAGCGCCGCCACATCGGCACGGACAATGCCCCCGATAGCGACACATGGCACGGGCGCCGCCGCGATCAGACGGGCCATGCCGTCCATACCGAGAGGGGCCGCCGCGTCCGGCTTGGTCGCCGTGTCGCGCAAAGGGCCGACACCTAGATAATCGACACTATCGGGCGGAATAGAGCCTATCTGCGGCTCGGTTTCTACCGACAGACCTAGCACCATATCCGGGCCGATCGCACCGCGTATGCCGGCGATGTCCCCGTCGCCTTGCCCGACATGAACGCCATCGGCCCCGATCCGGCATGCAATATCGACCCTATCGTTGACGATCAGCCGCGCGCCCGCACCGCGCGTCATTTTCAAAAGCGCCCGCGCCTGCGCCTCAAAAGCCGCGTCGCTCGCTTGCTTGTCGCGCAGCTGGATGATGCGCACACCGGCAGCGAGCGCAGCGCGCACCTGATCGACCACGGGTGCTGATGCGCCTGCATCGGTGACGAAATAGACCGGCCCCAAATCCTGCGCGGTGATCCTCATGCCGCCTCGATCCGCGCGCGCGCGGTGACATCCTCGGGGGTCAACGCATGAAGGGCGTCGATAAAAGCCACCTGAAAGCTGGCCGGGCCAGCGGCCTTTTCGCCCGCAATCGCGCCCGCAACGGCATAATAGGCCAGCGCCGCAACGGTGGCTGGCAGGGCAGCCTGTCCCACGGCAAAGGCCGCGACGATCCCGGTCAGCGAGCAGCCCATGACCGTGATGCGCGGCATCAGCGCATGCCCACCATGGACGCGCCAAGCGGTGTCCCCATCGGTGACGAAATCCACCGCGCCCGTCACGGCGACGACCCCGCCGATCTGCCGCGCTAGCGCCCGCGCCGCCCCCTCGGCATCGCTGACCGCATCGGCGGAGTCGGCGCCCTTGCCAGCGGCCTCCGCCCCGGCCAGCGCGATAATCTCCGAGGCGTTGCCGCGAATGATACTGGGTTTCAGTGCCAGCAGGCGCGCGCCCGCGTCTCGGCGCAGTGCGGTGGCGCCAACGGCGACCGGGTCCAGCACCCAGGGCTTGCCCGCCGCGTTCATCACGCCTGCCGCTGCCTCCATCGAGCGCAGCCAAGCGGGATCGAGCGTGCCGATATTGACACTGAGCGCATCGGCAAGGCCGGCGAATTCGGCCGCCTCGCCCTCGTCATGGGCCATGGCGGGGCTGCACCCTGCGGCGAGCATGACATTGGCCATGACATTCATGGCAACATAATTGGTGATGTTCTGCACCAAAGGCGCGCGGGCGCGCATGTGGTCCAGGTAGGTTCCGGCATTCTCCATCGGGATCCCCTCTTGATTGCAGGCGGGGGCTGGCCACGGACCGGGCGCGCATGGGCCCCGTCTCATCGCAACTTCCTCCGCCGGCATGATCCGGTTCAGGTTCAAAGGGTGCATCTCAGCCCGTCTGTTGCGGGCGCCCCTGTTACGCGGTGCACGATGATCGCCGCACGCGGCGGCGTCAAGCCATCAGAAGTCGATGGCGATGCCCTTCTTCTCCCAGTCGCCATAGCGCACGGCCTCGAGACCTTCTTTGCGGCCACCCAGCTCCTTGGGTAGCTCGGTCTTTTCGGCCTTCAGGCGGCGCTCTTCGGCCTCGGCCAGCGCACGCTGCGCGGCGGGGGGAAGATCTGGACGGGGATCATTGCTGTCGGTCATGGCATGGGTTCCTTTGAAGCCGTACCCCTGATATACGCCGCGCTCGCCATTCAGCAAGGAATTGCCATGCCCGCCCCGTCCAAATTCGAGGCCAAATCCGCGCCCAGGCCCGCGTCGCCGCGCACCGCCGCCGCCCATCTGCTTGACCAGATCCTGGGCGAGCGTCGGCTGCTGTCCGAGCTTCTGGCCACCGGCGCGCTCGACCGGCTCGAGGCGCCCGACCGCGCCCGCGCGCAACGCCTTGCCACGCAGACCCTGCGCAGCATCGAGCGGGCGGACAAGATCCTGGCGAAGCACCTGCGCAAGCCGCCGCCCTTGACGGTGCAGAACATCCTGCGCCTCGGCACGGTCGAGCTGTGCATGGGCGGCGATGCGCATGGCGTTGTCAATGAGTGCGTCAACATGACCGCCGGGAACAAGCGGTTCGCCAAGCTCAAGGGGCTGGTGAACGCCGTCCTGCGCAAGGTCGCCGCGGATGGCCCCGCCGAGTGGACCATCCTGCGCGTGCCGCACCTGCCCAAATGGCTGCGCGCGCCCCTGTCGGAGGCGTATGGCGCCAAGACTGTCGCAGGCTTCGAGGCGGCGCATTTCGCGGGTGCGCCGCTGGACCTGACGCCGCGCGGCGATGCCGCTGCGTTGGCCGAGGCGGTGGGAGGCACGCTCTTGCCCACCGGATCGGTGCGCATCGCGGATGCGGGCCAGGTCAGCGCCCTGCCGGGCTATGAGGCAGGCGAGTGGTGGGTGCAGGACGCCGCCGCCGCCATTCCCGCGCGGGTGCTGAACGTCGCCAAGGGCGAGACCGTGCTGGATATGTGCGCCGCGCCCGGCGGCAAGACGCTGCAACTGGCCGCGGCGGGCGGCGAAGTCACCGCGCTCGACATCTCGGACGCGCGCATGGCGCGGGTGCGCGAGAACCTCGGGCGCACGGGGCTGAGCGCGGCCTTGGTCACGGGCGATGCATTGACCCATGAGGGCCAATATGACGCCATCCTGCTGGATGCCCCCTGCTCGGCCACCGGCACGATCCGGCGCCACCCGGACCTGCCCCACGCGCGGGACGGCTCGGAAATCGGCGACCTGATCGCGCTGCAATCGGCGATGCTGGACCACGCGCTGGGCCTGCTGAAACCCGGCGGGCGGCTGGTTTATTGCACCTGCTCGCTTCTGCCGGACGAGGGCGAATGCCAGGTCGAAGAGGCCTTGGCCCGTCACCCGGGCCTCACCGTCGATCGCGCGGCACTGAACCTGCCCGGCATCGACCTGGGTTGGATCACCGAGGAGGGCGGCCTGCGCCTGCGCCCCGATTATTGGGCCGAATTGGGCGGCATGGACGGGTTTTATATCGCAATGCTGCGCATCTGACGCGAATTTCATATTCCTTCGGTGACTTGGCCGGGGCGCCGCGATAAGCTGCGCGTAAAGAGGCGCCGACAAGAGCGCCCCCAATCCGAGGCAGGCACCGAGGCATATGGCACCACCGGGCAGATTTCGCGCAAATTGGACACGTATCCAGAACCGCATGGCCGCGCGCCGCGCGGTCTGGGCGCGCCCTGCGACGGCCTTCGTGTCATCGCCCGAGCCGCGCACGATCGGCAGTTTCGCCCGCGGCCGCCAACTGGCGGCGGGCAATTTCATGTTCGCCGGGCATCTGGTGCAACAGCCCGGCACATCCATCTGGGACATCGCCGCGCCTGACCCCGCCTTCGAGGCCGAGTTGCATGGCTTTGGCTGGCTGGACGATCTGGCCGCCGCAGGCGATGCTCCCGCGCGCCGCGCCGCGCATGACTGGACCCAAGACTGGATCAGCCGTTTTGGCGCCGGGCGCGGGCCGGGCTGGACACCGGACCTGACCGGGCGGCGCATCATCCGCTGGATCAATCACGCGCTCTTGCTGTTGGCAGGGCAAGAGCGTCACGTATCCGACGCGTTCTATCGCTCGCTGGCGCAGCAAACCCTCTTTTTGGGAAAACGCTGGCACGCCGCCGCCCCCGGCCTGCCCCGGTTCGAGGCGCTGACCGGTCTCATCTATGCCGGTATCGCGCTGGAAGGAATGAGCGTCTATGCCGGGCCTGCCGCCCGTGCGCTGGACCGCGAATGTGGCGCCCATATCGGCGCCGAGGGGCATTTGGTCACCCGCAACCCCGAGGAATTGCTGGACGTCTTTACCCTGCTCACATGGGCCGCCGAGGCGCTGCGCGAGGCCGAAATCGAGGCGCCCGGCCTGATCGCCGCCACCGGGCGGATCGCGCCGACGCTGCGGACCCTGCGCCACGCGGATGGCGGGCTGGCGCGCTTCCACGGCGGCGGGCGCGGCTTTGACGGGCGGCTCGACACGGCGCTGGCGGCGAGCGGCGTAAAGGGGCGGCGCGAGGGCGGGCTGGCCATGGGCTTCGCGCGGCTCAGCGCCGGGCGCACATCGGTCATCATCGACGCGGCGCCACCGCCCACAGGCGCGGCCTCGGCGGGGGCGCATGCCTCGACCATGGCGTTCGAGCTGACCTCGGGACGCCGCCCGGTGATCGTCAATTGCGGATCGGGCGCCGGGTTCGGGGCCGAGTGGCGCCGCGCGGGGCGTGCGACGCCCTCGCACAGCACCCTTGTCGTCGATGGCGCCTCCAGCGCGCGTCTCGGCCCGCCGGGGGCGGAGGCCGAATGGCTGACCCAGGCGCCCCGCCACGTTCCCGTCCAGATGAGCCACGCTTCGGACGGGGTGCGCTTTGAGGGCGGCCATGACGGCTATGTCGCGCGGTACGGTCTGACCCACGCGCGCACGATCGAGATGACCTTCGACGGGCGCGGCGTCGCGGGCGAGGACATGCTGCTGGCCCTCGGCCCCGAGGACAAGCGCCGCTTCGATGCCGCGATGGACGCGGCCAGAATGCAGGGTGTGCCCTACCAGATCCATTTCCACCTTCATCCCGAGGTGGACGCGCATCTGGATATGGGTGGCGCTGCCGTGTCGCTGGCACTGCGCAGTGGGGAAATCTGGGTATTCCGCACCGATGCGCGCGCCAAGATCACGCTGGAGCCGTCGGTTTATCTGGAAAAATCGCGAATCCGGCCCCGTGCGTCCAAACAGATAGTTTTATCCGGACGCGCGCTGGAGTATGCGGGCCGCATCAGATGGTCGCTCGCCAAGGCGCAGGACACGCCGATCAGCATCCGCGATCTGGCGCCGGACGCTCCCTACCCCGCCTTGGACGGCGATCAGGATGATGACTGACATACACGCAACGCAGGACCGCCCATGACCGATATTGCCCCCATCCGCCGCGCCCTTCTGTCCGTTTCGGACAAGACCGGATTGATCGAGCTGGGCCGCGCCCTGGCGGGCCGCGGTGTCGAGCTGCTCAGCACCGGCGGCAGCGCCAAAGCACTGCGCGACGCAGGTTTGACGGTGCGCGATGTGGCCGATGTCACCGGCTTTCCCGAAATGATGGACGGGCGCGTGAAAACGCTGCACCCCGCTGTACATGGTGGCCTTCTGGCCCTGCGCGACAATGACGCGCATGTGAAGGCAATGGACGAACATGGCATCGGCGCGATCGATCTGCTGGTGGTCAACCTCTACCCGTTCGAATCTACAGTCGCAGGCGGCGCCGACTATGACACCTGCATCGAGAATATCGACATCGGCGGACCCGCGATGATCCGCGCCGCGGCCAAGAACCACGGTTTCGTCAATGTCGTCGTCGATACCGAGGATTATGCCCCCCTGCTGGAGCAAATGGAGGCCAACGATGGCGGCACCACACTGGCCTTCCGCCAGAAGCTGGCCATGACCGCCTATTCGCGCACCGCTGCCTATGATTCCGCCGTCAGCACTTGGATGGCCGCGCAGCAGAGTGATAGCGCCCCCCGCCGCCGCACCGTTGCCGGATCGCTGGCGCAAGTGCTGCGCTATGGCGAGAACCCGCATCAATCGGCCAGCTTCTATCTCGACGGCAGCGCGCGGCCCGGTGTGGCTACGGCCCAGCAGCTGCAGGGCAAGGAGCTGAGCTATAACAACATCAACGACACCGACGCCGCGTTCGAGCTGGCCAGTGAGTTCGCGCCCGATGACGGCCCTGCCTGCGCCATCATCAAGCACGCCAACCCCTGCGGCGTGGCCCGCGCGGCAACGCTGAAAGAGGCCTATGCCCGCGCCTTTGATTGCGACCGCACGTCTGCCTTTGGCGGCATCATCGCGCTGAACCAGCGGCTGGATGGCGCAACCGCCGAAGAGATCGCCCAGATCTTTACCGAGGTCGTGATCGCCCCCGGCGCAGACGAGGACGCGCGCCGCATTTTCGAGGCTAAGAAGAACCTGCGCCTCCTGATCACCGAAGGCATGGCAGACCCGCGGGAAGCGGCGCAGACGATCCGGCAGGTTTCGGGCGGCTACCTGATGCAGGACAAGGATAACGGCCACATCACTGCCGATGATCTGAAGGTCGTGACCAAACGCCAGCCAACGGACGCCGAAATGGCCGACATGCTCTTTGCCTGGAAAGTCGCCAAGCACGTCAAGTCGAACGCCATCGTCTACGTCAAGGATGGCGCCACCGTCGGCGTCGGCGCGGGCCAGATGAGCCGCGTGGACAGCTGCCGCATCGCCGCGCGCAAAAGCCAAGACATGGCCGAGGCGCTGGGCCTCTCCGCGCCGCTGACCCAAGGCAGCGTCGTGGCCTCCGACGCGTTTTTTCCCTTCGCCGATGGCCTCCTGACCGCCGCCGAGGCGGGCGCGACTGCCGTGATCCATCCCGGCGGCTCGATGCGCGACGACAAGGTGATCGAAGCCGCCGACGAGGCCGGGCTGGCGATGGTGCTGACCGGCATGCGCCACTTCCGCCACTGATGGCCCAGGCCTCGAAAGGGCATCACATGAAAACGGTTTTCTGGACAGCGTTCTGGATCTTCCTGCTGGACCAGGCCACGAAATACCTGGTCGTGCATTGGATGAACTTGCGTACTCTGGGGGCGATCGACGTATGGCCGCCCTTTATCAACCTGCGCATGGCATGGAATTACGGCATCAATTTCGGCCTGCTGGCCGGGGATTCGCCCCTCACGCGCTGGGTGTTGATCGCGGTCGCGCTGGTGATTTCGGGCGCGGTCCTGTGGTGGGTCCATCACGAGCCGGGTGGCAAATGGCAGAAAATCGCTGCGGGTCTTCTGGTAGGCGGCGCGCTGGGTAACGTGATCGACAGGCTGCTCTATGGCGGGGTCGCGGATTTCCTGAACATGTCCTGCTGCGGTTTCACAAACCCATATGCGTTCAACGTGGCCGACATCGCCATTTTCATAGGCGCCTTCGGAATGATCATCCTCAGCCCCGGCAAAAAGCCTGCGTGACGCGGGCACGCGATTGCGTTAGACCATCCGGGACACTTTGCGAAAGAAGGGCCGCCCCCATGCGCCGCAGCATTCTGGCACTTACACTGATCACCTTCGCCATCGCCGCCTGTGGGCGGAATGATGGAGTGTTGACGCGTATCAAGAACGACGGCAATGGCCCGGATGAATTCGCCATCCTGCCGACCGGGCCGCTGCAAACTCCCGAAAGTTACAACAGTCTGCCGCCCCCCACGCCGGGCGCGGCCAATCTCGTCGATCCCAATCCGCGCGCTGCGGGTATCGCGGCACTGGGCGGCAATCCGGCAGTCACCGTGCCCAGCGGCGCGGTCTCAAGCGCGGATGGCGGGCTGGTAAACCACGCGAGCCGCTTTGGCGTGACGCCCGGCGTGCGGCGCGATCTGGCGGCCGAGGACGCGCAGGTGCGGCGCCGTCACGGGCGGGTCAACATCTTCAACATTGGCCCCAATGACGACTATACCGATGCCTATCGCAAACAATGGCTGGACGCACAGGCCGAACAGCGGCGCCTGACACAGCGCGGCGTCGTCACCCCGTCGGCCCCGCCCGCCGAATAAGCACTGTACCGCATTACACGCCCCGGCCACCTCGGCACGGGGCGTTTTTCGTTTCAAAGGATGCGCGCGCGATCACGGATTTGACAGCGCGGGTTGCACACGGACGCGCGCGCCGTATCTACATAGTCAAGCACTGCAACCAACGCCTCACCTGCCCGACCAACCGGAGAGATGCATATGCGCGCCTTGATGATCGCAATCATGACCCTTTTGCCCGCCGCCGCCCTGGCGCAAGAGAACGCGGGCACCGGCACCGATCAGGTGACCAGCTACACGTTGGACAACGGCATGGAGGTGGTCGTGATCGAGGATCATCGCGCCCCGGTCGTGACCCACATGGTCTGGTATCGCGCCGGATCTGCGGATGAGCCGCCGGGCAGCTCGGGCGTTGCGCATTTCCTTGAACACCTTCTCTTCAAGGGCACCGACACGCTGGCCCCCGGCGAATTCTCGGCCACCGTGGCCAAGCAGGGTGGCAGCGACAACGCCTTCACCAGCTACGACTACACCGCCTATTTTCAGCGCGTCGCGGCCGATCGGCTGGAACTGATGATGAAGATGGAGGCGGACCGCATGGTCAATCTCGTCCTCGACGAAGAAAACGTCGCGACCGAGCGCAATGTCATCATCGAAGAGCGCAATCAGCGCGTCGAGAACAATCCCAACGCCCTTTTCCGCGAGCAGATGAACGCGGCGCAATACCTCAATCATCGCTATGGCACGCCGGTCATCGGCTGGCAGCACGAACAGCCAAAGCTGACGCTGCAGGATGCTCGCGACTTCTATTCCACGTATTACGCGCCCAACGACGCGATACTCGTGGTCGCCGGCGACGTGCAGCCGGACGAGGTTCTGGCCCTCGCACAAGAGCATTACGGCGCCATTCCCGCCAATCCGGACCTGCCCGAGCGCATGCGCCCCGAAGAGCCGCGCCAGATGGCTGCCCGCCGCCTCATGATGGAGGATCCACGCGTCGCGCAGCCCTATCTCATGCGCTCCTACCTCGCCCCCGAGCGGGATCCGGGTGCCCAGGAAAAGGCCGCGGCACTGACGATTCTCGCCGAAATTCTGGGCGGTGGGACGACGTCCCTCATGGCCGAGAAGCTGCAGTTCGACAATGAAGTCGCCGTTCAAGCCTCGGCCTGGTACGACGCCATGTCGCTGGATGACACCACCTTCACGCTGCTGGTGGTGCCGGTGCCTGGCGTGTCGCTCCCCGATGCCGAAGCCGCGATGGACGGGGTCATTGCCAGCTTCCTCGAAAATGGCGTCGATGCGGATCAATTGGAGCGGATCAAGATGCAGATGCGCGCCGCGCAGATCTATGCCCGCGACGATGTGAACGGTCTCGCCAATCGCTACGGCGCCGCGCTCGCCTCCAGTTTGACGATCGAGGATGTTCAGGACTGGCCGAGCGTGCTGCAGAATGTCAGCGCCGAGGATGTGATGCAGGCGGCGCGGGATGTGTTCCGGCCCGAAACATCGGTGACCGGCTATCTCAGTATTCCCGAGGCAACCTCGGACACAGGTGCCAAGGACACGCTGCGCACCGATGATCCGGCGCCCGCCGCCGCAGACACCCAAGACGCCACGACGGAGACAACACAATGAGCCGCCCGAGCATCGCCCGCTTTCTTCTGCCCTGCCTGATCACACTGACTTTCGCCCTGCCCGCGCGGGCCGAGATCGAGGTGCAGGATCTGGGCAATCCCGGCGGCATTGATCTGTGGCTGGTCGAGGATCACACCATTCCATTCGTGGCCTTGGAAATGCGGTTTCGCGGGGGCGCCTCGCTGGACCAACCCGGCAAGCGTGGCGCGACCAACTTGATGACCGGCCTGCTCGAAGAGGGTGCAGGCGACATGGACAGCCGTGCGTTCGCGCGCCAGGCCGAAGCCTTGGCCGCGTCCGTCTCCTACGGGGTCGGCGACGACACGCTCAGTGTCTCGGCGCGCTTTCTCAGCGAGAACAGGGATGCCGCGGTCGAGCTGCTGCGTACCAGTTTGGTCGAACCTGCGTTCAACCAGAAATCGATAGACCGGGTCCGGGGTCAGGTCCGCTCGGTCATCCAGGGCGAGCAAAAGGACCCGCGCGACATCGCCGCCCGAACGTTTGATGCACAGACCTTTGGCGATCATCCCTATGCGACCTCCAAGGACGGTACGCTGGACAGTATCGCGGGACTGACGCGGGACGATATCGTGGCCGCCCACCGCGCCGCTTTGGTGCGCGACCGTCTCTATATCGCCGCAGTCGGTGATATCACCGCAGAAGAGTTGACCAAGCTTGTCGAGCGTCTGACCGATGGGCTGCCTCAGTCGTCGGACGTGCCCCTGCCGGGCCCCGCAGATGTCACATTGCCAGGCGGCGCGACAATTGTGGAGTATGACACGCCGCAATCCGTTGTCACCTTTGCCCAGCCCGGCATCGACCGCGACGATCCCGATTTCTTTGCAGCGTATCTGCTGAACCAGATCCTTGGCGGTGGTGGTTTTGAGAGCCGTTTGATGAACGAGGTCCGCGAGAAGCGGGGCCTGACCTATGGCGTCTACTCCTACCTCGTGGACCGCGACGGCGCGCAGCTCTGGATGGGGCAGGTCGCTTCGGCCAATGACCGCGTGGCGACTGCCATCGAGGTCATCCGTGATGAATGGGCCAAGATGCGCGATACCGGCGTCACGGCCCAAGAGTTGGAAGACGCCAAGACCTACATGACCGGCTCTTATCCGCTGCGCTTTGATGGGAATGCCCCCATCGCGAATATCGCTGTCGAGATGCAGATCGAAGGCTTGCCCACCGACTACATCACCACCCGCAACGACAAGGTGAATGCCGTGACGCTAGAGCAGATCAACCGTGTCGCCCGCGAATTGCTGGACCCTGAAAAGCTGAGCTTCGTCGTCGTGGGCAAGCCCGAGGGTCTGGCAGAATAGCCGCGGTCCACCTTTCATCTTGGCAAAAATACTCAAGGTCCGGCGGGCCGATGCCGGGCCTAGACCCCTAAATAGCGCGCCGCCACTGACAGATCGGCGCGCAATTCATCAACAGGCAGCACCGCGCCGCCGCGTCCGTTCTCGATAAACGCAATGCGGTCCGCCACCTCGAGAACGGCATCCATGCGCTGCTCCACCAGCAAGATCGCCGTATCTTGGCCGCGCATGCGCAACACCGCCTCCTGGATCGCCGCCACCATCGAGGGCTGTAGCCCCTCTGTTGGCTCATCAAGCAAAAGCGCCTTGGGCCGAAGGCAGAGCGCCCGGGCCATGGCCAACATCTGCTGCTCGCCGCCCGACAGGGTCTGCGCAGGCTGGCGATAGCGTTCGCGCAAACGTGGAAAGAGATCCAGAACCTCTTCCAGAACCTCGGGCGGGCTGCGCCGTGCGCGCATCCCGATCTCCAGATTCTGTGCCACCGACAGCCCCGCAAAGAGACGCCGCCCCTGCGGGACATAGCCGATGCCGGCGCGCGGCACATGGTGCGGCGCCAGTGCGCTTACCTCGGTACCGTCCAGCATCACACGGCCATCCATCAGCGGGATCAGCCCCATGATCGCGCGCATCGCCGTTGTCTTGCCCGCACCGTTGCGGCCCATGAGGCAGAGGATCTCGCCCGACTGCACTTCCAGTGACAAATCGCGCAATACGCGGCCGCCATCATATCCCGCGCTGATCCGGTCCAGCGCCAACATCACGGCGCCCCCAGATAGGCAGCCTGCACGCCCGGATCGGCGCGCACCTCTTCCGGCGTGCCCTCAAAGAGCAGCGCCCCGGCGGAGAGGACCGTCACACGCTCGGCCAGCGCCATGACGACATCCATGTTATGCTCGATCAGCAGGATCGCGCAGCGGCCCGCCATCCCCCGTATCAGATCCTTGAAAGCAGCGATCTCGACCTCTGATAGACCCTGCGTCGGCTCGTCGAGGATCAAGAGCCGCGGCGCGCTTACCAGGCCCATCGCAATCTCGACGAGGCGCTGGTGGCCATAGCTCAGATCGCCCGCCAGCGCATCGCAGTAGCGCGTAAGGCCCACCTGATCGATCACCTGCGCGACAGCGCCGGGTACCTGGCCCGCCGTCATGTGCGGACGCGCGGCCAGCGCAACGTTCTCCGACACCGGCAGGCGCGCGTAGATAGAGGTGATCTGAAACGTATAAGCCATGCCCAGCCGGGTCCGCCTATGCGCCGGCAGCGCCGTGATGTCCTGCCCGTCCAGCACCACCTGACCCGCATCCGCCGCGATCCGCCCACAGACGAGGCCGACCAGCGTCGTCTTGCCCGCCCCATTCGGCCCGATCAGCGCACGCACCTCGCCGGGGCCGACCTCCAGGCTCACGTCATCCACGGCGCGCACGCCGTCATATGACTTGGTCAGACCGCGCAGGGACAGAAGGCTCATGGCAGCCACCCCCAAAGGCGACGGCGCACCTCACCCATGATGCCTTGCGGTGCGAAGAGCGTCAGCAGCACCAGCGCCACGCCCGCGATCAGCATATAGGCCGTCGTGACGCCCGAGCTGAGGTCGATGAGGTAGAACATGAAAAGCGTCCCGATGAACGGACCCAGAACCGTGCCCGCGCCGCCCAGAAGCACCCAGAGAAGTGGCAGGATCGAGTATTCAACGCTGGCGAAACTGGCGCCCACATAGCCGAAGAGAAGGCCATAAGCCGCGCCTGCCGCACCGGAAATGGCGCCCGATACCGTGACCGCGATCAGCTTGATCCGGAACGTGTCATAGCCCAGCATCCGCGTGCGCGCCTCGTTCTCGCGGATCGCCACCAATGTCCGGCCAAGCGGGCTTCGCACCAGGGCAAGGCAAATCGCCATCACGAGCGCGAACAGCATAAGGGCCGCGAGGTAGCGATTACCCTCATCGCTCAGGTCGATCCCCCAAAGCACCCGCGCCCCCCGCGCGACCACGATCCCCTCGTCGCCGCGTGTCCATTCTCCGAAATAGAGCACCGTCAGATAACCCGCCTGCGCGAACATCAGCGTGACGATCATGAAGGCCACCCCCGCCGTGCGCAGCGCGAGCGCGCCCAGCGCGGCGGCCATCAGCGCCCCGGCAGCAACCCCTAGAAGCAGCGAAGGCGCCGCGCCCAGTCCGCCATGCTGCACCACCATGCCCATGCCATACATGCCCGCCCCGAAGAGGAGAGCATGCCCAAGGCTCAGAAGGCCGGTATAGCCAAAGACGAGATTATAGCCCATCGCGTAGCTGGCCAGCACCATGATCCGCGCAAGATTGCCGTGATGATACGCAGGCAGCACGAAATGCCCGAGCAAAAGCAGCGCCAGAACCCCGCCATGCAGGGCGATGATCCGCGCGCCCACGCTCATGCGCTGCGCGTGCCGAAGAGGCCCTGAGGGCGAAAGACCAGCACCAGAGCCACCAGCAGCGTCGCGATGATCTTGGCCAGTGTGGGCGAGAAAAAGACCGAGATCATCCCGTCGCTCAGCCCGATCAGGATCGCCGCAACCACCGTACCCGGCAGGCTGCCTAGGCCGCCAATGATGACCACGGTGAAGGCCAGCAGCAAGGGCTCGGCCCCCATCAGGTAATGCGCCTGACTGATCGGCACGACCAGAACGGCGGCAAGCGCGGCCAGCGCCGCACCGATGCCGAAAACCATCGCATACACCCGCTCGACCGGGATGCCGAAGGCGGTCGCCATGTCGCGGTCGGCCTGTACCGCGCGCATCACGAGGCCGATGCGCGTGCGCGCCATCATCGCCCAGACGCCCAAAAGCACCACCGCCCCCGCAGCGATCACCGCCAGCTTGTAACTGGTCGTGGCCAGCCCCCAAGGCCAGTAGAGCGCCAGCGCGCCCTCCTTCATCTCGACCCAAGGCAGCGCCAGCCGCGTGTTGAACGGCGCCTCGACGGGCCGCGCCTCTGGCCCGTAGCCCATCAGCGTCAGTTGCTGGATGATATACAGCAGTCCGATCGTGGCCACGATCGTGCGCTCGGGATCATAACTCACCCTTTTGAGGATGGTCATGTCGGCGGCCACCGCAATGCCGCCCACGATCAGCGGCGCGCCCACCAGCGCCACGGCAAAGCCCAGCGCGGGATGCCCGCCCACCATCTGCGCGATCACCCATGCCAGAACCGCGCCCAGCATGAAGAACTCGCCATGCGCGATATTGACCACCCGCATCACGCCGAAAACGAGGCTCAGCCCCACCGCCGTCAACGCCAGAACCGAAGCCATGACCAGCCCCTCCAGCGTGGCGAGCATCAGGTAGGGGCCAAGCTCCATGTCGTGCTAGCCCGCCAGCTCGGCGCGATGCGCCTCCACCAGATCGGCCATCGAGTGGAACATCATGTCGTAGCGCGGCATGTCGCCGGGGTTCATCGTCGCGCCGAACCCTTCCTTGTCATGCCGCCGATAGATCCAGCAATTGGCAAGGCCGTGCCGGTTTGCCGGGCCGTGATCGTGGAACATGCTCTCGGCGGTGTGCAGGATATCGCCGCGTGTCAGACCCAGCCGCGCCAGCTGCTCCAGCATGTAGTCGAAATTGCGCGGATCGGGTTTGTAGCTGCCCACATCCTCGGCCACGTAAACCGCGGTAAAGGGATGTCCCAGCTTTGCATCGCTATGGGCGAAACTGGCGTTGTCGACATTCGACAGCACAATCAGCTTGAAGTGGTCCTTGAGATAGGCCAGCGCCTCGCGGCTGTCGGGAAAGGCCGGCCAATGCTCGACGGAGCGGCCATAGACCTGCGCCTCTTCCCAGGATGCCCGCAGCCCCCATTCCTCGGCCAGCCGCTTGTAGACCGTGGCCAGAATATCGCGGTAATTCTTGGCCGGCGTCACCCGCTGCGTGGTGCTCTCGTGATAGGCATGCGCCTCGAGGATCTGATCGCGGCTGAGATCCAGCTGATCCGTCAAAGGATTGAGCCCCGCGATCATGCCGCTTTCCCAGTCGATGAGCGTGCCATAGACGTCGAATGTCAGTGCCTTGTAATCGCTCAGCTTCATCATGGTCCTCCGTGACGGCACGCGCCTCTTTTCTTCTTGCCGGAAATATCCCGGGGGATGGTTTGAAATCCATGTGGATTTCAAACCTCGGGGGCAGCGCCCCGCCTAAAAAGGCCGCTGCGTGTAATCCACCTCGTCGGGATACATCCCGGCCTCGATGCCTGCCGTATGCACGCGCACCAGCCGGCCGCCTTCGACGCGGCTGACATGTTGCTCGCCAAAGACCTGATGCGTGCGCCCGTTGAACTGCATCGGTCCTTGCGGATAGTCGCGCCCATGCGGCAGGTCCGTCATCGCCTCGACCGCTTCGATCAGCGCGGTTCGGTCCTGCGGCCCGCGATAGCCTGCAGCCTCCATCCCGGCCTTGATTACGCTCAGCGTGGTCCAGCAGCCATACATGTGCCCGTAGGCCGATACGTCGCGCGGATCGGCCAACGACGCGCCGTTCTCGTCGACGCCCACGGCGTTGCGGTAAAACGCCTGCGCCTCCGTCTCGTCGGGCTGGGCGTAACGCGTCATGCCTTCCCAAAAATGCGAGCCGTTCAGAAATTCCAGACCGGGGCTGTTGATGTCGATCGTCTCGAGACTGTCGACAAAGCCGAAAAGCTCGGGCCCGGCGCCTCCAAAAAACTCGCCCATCTCCTTGACGAAGGTCAGGACCGACGGGCCGACCATGACGTGATAGACCACTTCCGTCTCGCGCGGGATCTTGGGAAAATAGCGGGTGAAGGACGTCTCGGTCGGCGGGATGGCGATCTTCTCCAGAACCTCGCCGCCTTGGGCCTCGATGGCTTGGGTGAAAAAATCGCGGTGATCGTGCCCATAGGCATAATCGGGATAGATCATCGTGACCTTCTTGCCGAGATTGTCGGCCACGAAAGGCGCGATGGCCAGAACCTGGCTCTTCACGTCGGTGATGCCGGGCTGGAGCGTGTAGCGGTTCAGCATGCCGCTGGCGACATGATGCCCTTCGGACACCACGAAATACGGCAGCTTCAGTTCGGTCGCGCGCGGTGCCGATCCGATGACGACGTGGCTGAAAAGCGGGCCATAGGCGATGTCGCATTTATGCTGATTGGCGAATTTCTCCAGCAGCTCCGCACCCCGCTTGGGGTTCGTCCCGTCATCCTCGGGCACCAGTTTGACCATGCGGCCGTTGATGCCGCCATTCTCGTTGATGTATTTCGCCGCCGCATTGCCCGTCCGCTCGTACCAGCGGCCATAAGCGGCGCCCACGCCAGTGCGGTGGATCTGAAAGCCGATCTTGATCGGCTCCGCCGTCTGCGCATGGGTGTAGCGCGCCCAAAGTGGCAGCGCCGCGGCGCCACCCGCCAATGTCGTCAGCGCCTTGCGCCGGGTCAGGTTGCGTCCGGTCTCGGTCATGGCATTGCCCCCATATCGCGGCAGGGCTGCCCTGCCGGTCCGGCGCGATCCTGCGAATATGGGGGCGGATTGTCCAGCGCTTTGCGCCGTTCCGTGCCCCTTTGGGGCGCGGCCACGGGCTTTTTCTTGGGGAAAAATACCCAAATTCCCGAAGGTCCGGCAAAAGGCCTCTACTTCGCGAAGAAGCGGTTGTAGAGCCAGTCGGGCCAGATCCGGCTAAACCGGAAGAGATAACTGAAAAGACGCGGGAAGTGGCGCACCGTCGCGCCCTCATCGTTCATCATCTCGAACATTTCCTGCGCCGCCTCTTCGGGGCTCATCAGGAAGGGCATCTTGAAGTCGTTCTTGTCCGTGAGGCGCGTCTCGATAAAGCCCGGGTTCGCGATCTGCACACGCACGCCGGTCTTGAAAAGGTCCACCTGCAGGCTCTCGCCCAATGCCATGACACCCGCCTTGGACGCGGCGTAACCAATGGCGCCCGGCAGCCCACGAAAGCCCGACAGCGATCCCGTCAGCACGATATGGCCCGCATCCTTGGCGACCATCTTGGGCACAACCTCGCCGCAGGCCCGCATGGCGCCGACGAAATTGATGTTGCCCATCGCCTCGGCCTGCTCGGCGTCCCAATCCTGTGCAGCAAAGGGCCAATAGACGCCAGCGGTATAAACCATGCCGTCGATCTCGCCCACTTCCTCGGCGGCGCGGCGCACCGACGCCAGATCGGCCACATCGACTGTGACCACATGCGCGCGGCCCGGCAGCGCCTCGGCGACCTCATTCAGCTTGTCCTCGCTGCGCGACGACAGGATCAACTCGGCGCCCGCGCGGCTCAGCTTGTGCGCCAGCGCTTCGCCCAAGCCGTCGCTGGCCCCGATCATCCAATAGCGTTTTCCGGTCCAGTCGGTCATTCCGCGTCCATCCTTCTCATGGTGGCGACCAATTCGGCCACCTTGATCCCGTATTTACGAAACTGGCTGCGATTGACGATGGTTCCGCCGGGCAGGGCATACATCCAGTCGGTCACGCTCAGCACATGCCCGCCCGCCTCGGCAGGAAGGCGGATGCGGTAGCGCAGCATCAGGCTCGCGCCGCTCAGCTGGCCCTTGGCCTGCCCGACGATATCGTCGGCCTCGCCGGTCAGCTGGCCATTTGCGCCCAACGCCAGGCGCCATTCGCGGTCCTGGGTGTTGCCGCTGTCATAGACGAAATGCTCGGCCAAGGTGCCGCGATCCTCGGTCCACGTCCCCTCGAACTGCCCGTCAAACCGCGACGCCACACGCCCCAGCGGGCCATAGATCACACCATGGCAGGCAATGCGCCCCGACAGATGCGTGCGCAGATCCAGCAGGGGCTCGGTGCCCGCATAGTCCTCGGGCCGTTGTGCGACGAAACCCGCAAGGCGCACCCGCGCCACCGCCGCTGCGAGGCCTATGGCGAGGCCCTGAATGATCCACCAGATCCCGCTCATGCCGTGTCCTCCCTTGGCAGATCCGTTGTCGCCAGGAGGGCGATGGCCACCAGTTTCAGCACGCAGGGCAGCGCACAATAGAGCAGCGTCAGCAGCCAGAGCGCCTGCGCATCATTCTGCGCGCCCGCTTGAAATCCCCCCGCCTCCAGTGCCGGAAGCAATGCCACCGCCGCAATCGCCAGCGTCAGCTTGGACACGAACGACCACAGGCCAAAGCCCTCGCTCGCGCCCGGCGCGATGTCGGCCATGCGGCGCGCAAAAATCGCCGGAAGCAGCGTCAGATCCGCGCCCACAGCGGCGCCCGACACAACACAGACAACCGCGAAGGCAATCGTATCACCGGTGCCCAACAGCGCGGCAAAGCCGAAGGCGACGATGGCCAGCACCATCGCAGCCAGCAAAGTGCGCTTGGCCCCCCACTGTTCGGCCGCGCGACCCCAAAAGGGCGCGGCCAGCGCCGCCGACAGGAAGAAGACCAGCAGCAGCGGCCCCTCCCATCCCGGCGCGCCAAGCCGGCTTTCGACGAAGAAGAGAAAAAGCGTCGAGCTGACGGCGACGGGTGCAGCATTGACCAGCGCGATCAGCAAAAGGCGCCGCGAGATCGCGTCGCGCAGGATGGGGCCGAACCCCTCGGACGGAATCGACGCCCGGCCCCATTGACCCCACATCGCCGCCAGCGCCAGCGCGCCCAGAATGGCGAAGGCCACTGCAAAGCCGCCATAGCCACCGATCAGCACAGGCGCGACCGACGCCGCGCAAATGCCCAGAAGTGCACCCGTCTCGCGCCAGCGGGCAAGACGCAGATGCCCCGATTGCGCGATGGCGCCCGCACTCGACACGCCTTGGGCGTAGAAACAGATGGTCAGGTAGCTGAAGCCGGAAAACACCACCGTCAGCATCAGCGCGAACCACCAGACCGGGGCAATGGGAGGTGTCACTGCGAAGAGGCCGATCATGGCCGCCGCCATCGCTGCACCCGCGATCAGAACCGTCAGCGCGCGCTGCCCTTGGGTGCGCGCGGCAAGGCGGCCCAGCAGCGGATCCTGCACCACGTCGATCAGCCGCAACGCGAACAGAACCGTACCCAGCAGGGTCAGCGACACGCCGTATTCGTCGACGTAGAATTTCGGCGCGTGAATGTAGATGGGCAGACCCGCCGCGGCCAGAAACGCGGCAAAGAGAGAGAAGGCCGGCAGGCGCGGCGCGCTCACCGCGATACCTCGTTTTCGGGCGGCTCGGGGCGGGAGCGGTAGGTGGCGCCCTTCCACCATAGTTTCAGCGCCTGCCAGTGGATCAGCGCAAGCACCCGGCGCGAGCCGAAAGGCCGCCGAAGCATGGCGCGCAAAAGCCCGCGATTGGTTAGCGCGCGACGCGGCCCCGTGAGTGTCGCGATCAGGCCACCATCGCCACCCGTCATATCGATCCAGATGCCAATCCGCTCGCCCCGCAGATCAAAGCGGAACTCGTAGCCGCCATCGACCTGCTGGAAAGGCGAGACATGGAAAATCTTGTCTGACTTCAACCGATCACTGGCCGTAATGACCGAGCCGTCAGGCTTGTGACAGAGGTAGCTGTGCCGGTCTCCGAAGGTGTTGGTCACCTCCGCGATCACCTGCCGCAGACCGCCTTCGGCATCGCGGCAGAGCCAAAAGGACACCGGGTTGAACACGTGGCCCAGCATGCGCGGCTGGGCGAGCAGCTCGATCTTGGCGGGCTGGGGCAACTGGTAGCTGTCCAGCACATCGCGCACCCAAGGCGCCCCGACCCCCTCATGCAGTGCGCCGCCGTGGTCGACGTCATGCAAGCTGGCCAGCCCACGCGCATTGCGTCCGAAAAGGCGCGGCGCGCTGACCTCGGCCTCGGCATCCAGCAGGACGTAATCAATGGAGTAGCGGAACGCATTGCTGATGGCGCCCTTGCGTCCGTGCCAGGTATGGCCCGCGATATGCTCGACACGGCTCATGCCGCGGCCAATGCTCCGCGCGACAGGATCGCATCGGCCACGTCGACCGCACTGCCCAGCCCATCCTCGTGAAAGCCGTTCTTCATCCAGGCGCCGCAATACCATGTGTTCTGCGCGCCGTTCATTGCCGCAATGCGCCCCTGCGCCGCCAAGGCAGCATGGTCATAGACCGGATGGCGCAGCGTGACGCGGTCGTGGATCAGCTCTTGGCGGATCGGGCGCGTGGTGTTCAGCGTAACGAAATGCGGGTCGTCCATCGGGATCGGCTGCAGCCGGTTCATCCAGTAGGTCAGGTCGATCCGGTCGCCCGCCTTGCCCGTTTCTTCGGTATAATTCCACGACGACCAGACGGCGCGGCGGCGCGGCATGATCGACGCATCGGAATGCAGCACGACGTCGTTGGGCTGATAGCCGATGGCACCCAGATTGCGCTGCTCGTCCGCGCTGGGATCAGCCAGAAGGCGCAGAGAATCGTCGGAATGGGTGGCCATGACCACCTCGTCGAAATGATCCCACGCGCCCTGCGCCTTGATCCGGACGCCGCCTTGGCCGCGTTCCACAGCCTCAACCGGGCAGCCAAGGCGAAGTGTGGCGCCCACCGCGCGCAGATGCGCCTCGAGCCGGTTCACGTATTGCACCGATCCGCCCTGCACCGTGTACCACTGGTGTTGCCCGTCGTAATTCAGCAAAGCGTGGTTGTCGAAAAACCGCATCATCGTCTCGGCCGGGAAATCGAGTATTTTTTCCAACGGCGTCGACCAGATCGCGCCGGACAATGGCAAAAGGTAATACTCGCGAAACCACCGGCCCGTGCGCAGATGCGCCAGCAGATCACCGATGCTCATCTCGCTGCCGCGCGCGGCCTCCAGTGCATTCGCGTTGAAGTGGAAGATATCACGCAGCATCCGTAGAAATCCGGGCCGCCCGGCGTTGCGCCACTGTGCAAAGGTCGCGCCCATGCGCGATGTGCCGTATTCGATCCGGCCTCCGTCGATCGACGCACCAAAGCTCATATCGCTTTTGACGACGGGCACATCCAGCTGGGCAAAAAGGTCTGCCAGATGTGGGTAATTGGCGTAGTTGAACACGATAAAGCCGGTATCGACGGGCTGATCGCCGCGCTTGCCTGCCATGATGGTGCGTGCGTGCCCGCCAAGGCGCGGCTCGGCCTCGTAAAGGGTGACGTCGTGTTCGGCACTCAGGCGATGGGCGGCGCCCATGCCCGAGATGCCTGCTCCGATGATCGCGATCTTGCGCCTCGGGGCGGGCTGCAATTCAAATGGCATGTAGGGGATGTTCCGTTCTATTCTTTGTCATAGGCGAGTTACGGCCCGGAGACGGCATCGGATGCAAATTCTTTGCCTAGCCTGCGAATTTTCCAAAATTGTCACACGGCTGTGATCCAATCCCGAAGCTGCCCCGTAATAGGCATATGTTTTGTGCGATTGACACCTCCTACGATAGCTTGGCATCTTTTCGCGGCGCGAATGCTGCGAAAGTGGCACGTCCGCGCGTGCCGCAGAGCCAGGAAGCAGGACGTTTTTCATTGCAATCAGACCGGCCCGGACCCGACCGGAACATCGAGAATAGCCGCTGGACCGATCTGATCGCACGCATCCGCGACGAGGCGGATGAGGCTGCTTTTGCCGAAATCTTTGGTCATTTCGCCCCGCGTGTTAAGGGGTTTCTGATGAAGTCAGGTGCCAGCGCCACGCTGGCAGAGGAGTGCGCACAGGACGTGATGGCGACACTCTGGCAAAAGGCGCATCTCTTCGATCCATCCCGCGCCAGTGCCGCGACATGGATTTTCACCATCGCACGCAACCGGCGCATCGATGCGCTGCGCAAGGCCCGCCGTCCCGAGCCAGAAGATATAGTCTGGGGTCCCGAGGAAGAGCCGGATCAGGCCGATATCCTGGCGCTCGAGCAGGAAAGCGCACAATTGACGCAGGCAATCGCCGCGCTGCCAGCGAAACAAAAGACACTGATCGAGGCCGCGTATTTCGGCGACCTCACCCATTCCGAGATTGCCGAGAAGACGGGATTGCCCCTCGGCACGATCAAATCGCGCATCAGGCTGGCTCTCGAGCGCCTGCGCCACACGATGAAATGACACTGCCATGACACACCATATCGAACATCACCTGACCGACGCCCTGCTGATGGCCTATTCCGCCGGCACATTGCCCGAAGCGTTCAGCCTGACCGTCGCCACGCACATCTCGCTGTGCGACGATTGCCGCGCGCGGCTGGGCGCCTTTGACAGCGTCGGGGGCGCCTTGATCGAGCGCGCCGAGGCGCCCCCGATGGCCGAAGGCAGCATGGTGGCCGCCCTGGCCGCTGCGAAATCGGGTCGCGCCGCGGACCTTACGGCAGACACATCGCCGCCGCCTTCGGGCATATTGCCTGCCCCGCTGCGGGATTATGTCGGCGGCGACCTGGAGGCGGTCAAATGGCGCGCGGTCGGTATGGGTGTGCGGCAGGCGATCCTGCCCACCGCTGGCGGCGCAACGGCGCGGCTGTTGCACATCCGCGCCGGGGCCGCGGTGCCGGATCACGGCCATCGCGGAACCGAGCTGACGCTGGTCTTGCAAGGTGCATTCATGGACGAGGATGACAGGTTCGCCCGCGGCGATATCGAAATTGCCACCGAGGATCTGAGCCACACGCCAATCGCGGATATCGGAGAGGATTGTATCTGCCTCGCCGCCACCGATGCGCCGCTCAAATTTCAAAGCTGGGTCGCGCGCGCGGCGCAGCCCTTCTTGCGCATCTAAACCGTCAGACGCCCACGTCAGGACCGGGGCAGATCAGCGGCGTCTCGCTTTGTCCCGCCTCGTAAAGCTCCACCTCGGTCGGATCGTTCTCGAAACGGGCGATCAGCCCGTCTGGTCCTGCCTCAAAACTCCAGCATTGGGGCTCGGGCTCGGTGTCGTAGACGAAACAGATCAACCCGTCCTCTTCGAACCATTCTCCCTCCTGGCACTCGCCTTCGACGAAGGACCAGCGCACGCGCCGATTGTCCAGATATTGCTCAATCCCGTAGGGCGCGCCACCTGCGCCATAGATGAACGTCTTGCCCTTGGTATAGGCATCGAATTCCTCGGCCGTCATCGCGGCATGGGCCAGCGATGGGACAAGGGCGAAGAAGATGAAGGCAAACATACGCATGAAGTGACTATGCCACGACATCCAGCCGCCAGCCACTGCCATCACGCGGTTCGGCGAGAGGTCGCTGCGCGCGACGCTTCCCACCGGTCGAGGCGGCGGTCCATCATCCGGCGCCAGACCGGCGGGACCAGCGATATCGCCGCCATCATCGGCAGCGGATAGGGCAGCATCGGCATGTCGTTCCGATTGAGACGCAAGGCGGGGTAATCTCTGCCCGGCGCAACATGATGATCCGAATGGCGCGGCGCGTTCACAGTCAAGGCCGAGGAAAAGCGATGCGGCGCATTCCAAGAGTGGCCGGGCCCCACTGGCTCCAGTCCACCATTCGGCAGGCGCTGCCGCCGCAGGCCGTAATGCTGCACGTAATCCGACATCAGGATCTGCATCTGCGCGTAGAGGCAGATGGCGATGTAGCACAGCACGCCCGCAACCCCGCCTAACAGCGCCGCCAGGCCGAGGCAGCCCAACCCGACACCGATATAAAGGATATAAGGGTGCCGCCAGACCGATCGCCCCGCACGACCCAGCATCCGCGCTTCGGCCCGCCATCCGGCGACAAACCCGCGCAATCCCGCGCCCATCGCAAAACGATAGAAGCCCTGCCCGCGCGGGGCGCTGTTCGGGTCGCCTCCGGTCGCGACATGCACGTGATGCACCAACAGGTGCGCACTGGCGTGGTGTCCGACCAGAAGCGAGCTGTAAACCAATCGCCCCAAAAGCCGCATGGCACGGGGCCGCTTGTGGATCAGCTCGTGCGCGGCGGGATGGCTGATCTGGCCAAAAACAAGCCCGGCCGAGATCCCTACCGCGACCCGTCCGGACCAGCCAAGCCCGCCCTGACCCGACACGGCCCAGACCGCCAACGCCAGCACGACAAAATGGAACAGCCCGATCAGTAGCAACAGATACGGCGCCGAAGGAAATTCGGCTCCCTCCTTCGGGCTGTCCGGCGCAGCGGCAATCAAACGGTCCATCACGAAGGACAGAGCCGTCATATACGCCAGCGCCGCGAACGGCCACGCACCGCCCAGCGTTGCGCCCGCCAAGAGGAGGGCCATTGGCGTCAGGGTCGCAAAATAGAAGAGGATCATCCTTACGTCTCTCAGGGGCGCCGATGGCAATCCGCGCGACATTAACACCTTCTGTCCTGCAGCGGTAGAATTCGCGGCGCAATGCCCCTCCCTTCCATATCGGCGCCAAGCCGATTAGATGTGTGGGACCGGCACACCGGGCGCAGAACTTTGGGGCACAGAGATAACATGGCTTTTTTCAAGAAGCTAAAGGACAAGCTCTTCAACTCGTCGTCCAAACTGGACGAGGGGCTGGACGCGATCGTCACCGACGGCGCCGAGGTGGATACACCGCCCCCCGCAGACGCGCCGGCCCGCCCCGCACCAGTCGCAACGCCCGCGCCGCGCCCCGAAGAAATTCCTCCGCCAGTCAGCGAGACACCGGCGCCTCCGCCGAGTGAGGCCCCCCCTCCCAGCGCACCGGCGCCCACACCTACACCCATCGAGATCCCGGTCGAGCAGACGCCCCCCGCAGGCGGGAAATCGGGCCTTCTGGGCCGCCTTCTGGGCCGCGAAAGCTCTGCCGCGCCGCGCCGCGCGCTGGACGACGACATGCTGGAACAGCTCGAGGAGCTGCTGATCACCGCCGATATGGGCGTCGACACCGCCTTGCGCGTCACCGCCAACATGGCCGAGGGCCGCATGGGCAAGCGCCTCTCCGCGCGTGAGATCAAGGAACTTCTGGCGCAGGAGATTGCCCGTATCATGGAGCCGGTGGCCACCCCAATGCCGCTTTATCCGAAAAAACCGCAGGTCGTTCTGGTCGTCGGCGTCAACGGCTCGGGCAAGACGACGACCATCGGCAAGCTGGCCAGCCAGTTCAAGGCGGCGGGCAAGACCGTCGTGATCGCCGCGGGCGACACGTTCCGCGCCGCCGCTGTCGAGCAACTTCAGATCTGGGGCGACCGCGCCGGTGTGCCTGTGCTGACCGCGCCAGAAGGCAGCGACCCCGCATCGCTGGCGTGGGACGCGATGGCGCAGGCCGAGCGTGACGGCACTGATCTTTTGATGATCGACACCGCAGGACGTCTGCAGAACCGTGCCGATTTAATGGAAGAGCTGTCGAAAATCGTCCGCGTCATCCGCAAGAAGGATGAAACCGCGCCGCACAACACCCTCCTGGTGCTGGATGCGACGACCGGCCAGAACGCGCTGAGCCAGGTCGAGACCTTTCAGAAGCTTGCCGATGTTTCGGGCCTCGTGATGACCAAGCTCGACGGCACGGCACGGGGCGGTGTCCTGGTCGCGTTGGCGGACAAGTTTGGCCTGCCCATCCACGCCATCGGCGTAGGCGAGCAGATCGACGATCTCGCGCCCTTCGATCCCGAAGAATTTGCCGCCGCGCTTACGGGGCTTGATACAAGGTGAGAGCGGCTAGTCGCGGCCGATCCGCCGCTCGACCGCACCCAAGGCAGCCAGCACCGTGACGACAATCACCGTCGCCATCGCAGCCAACGGCATCTGTCCTGAACCGCAAGCAAGGCCCACGCCGCCCGCCAGCCACATCGAAGCGCCGGTTGTAGTATTCCTAACCTTGCCGCCCGAGGTAAAGATGATCCCGGCCGCAAGAAATGCCACCCCCGCCGTCACGGCCTCGATCAGGCGCAACGGATCGACCTGCAGGGCGTCATTGGCGCCAAAGGGCATGGTGGCAAGCTGCTGGCTGACGATGATGAAAAGGCAGGCGGCCATCGACACCAGCATGTGCGTGCGCAGGCCAGCGGGCTTTTCCCGCCTCTCCCGCTCAAAGCCGATCACGGCCCCAAGACCAAGCGCCGCCGACAGACGGATGCCCGCAATCAGGGGCGGCACGGCGGCAAAACTACCGCTCAGCTCCTCGGTGATGGTATCCAGCATGGGCGCTCCTGACAGAACTGCGATAAAACGCCGCAGAGCGTGGGCGGGTTCCCGAGGTATCCGCGCATGAGCGATTGGCTGATATCCCTCGAAGGGACCGCCTCAGGCCATCATCTCGCGCTTGCACTGGCCGTAATGGCCGCGATCCTGCATGCTGCGTTCGGCGCCATCCAGAAGGGCCGCCACGATCCTTGGCTGACGCGCGGCGCAGTCGACATCAGCTATGCCGTCATGGCTGCGCCCTTTGCCCTTTTCGTCGTACCCTGGCCCGAGCCCCATATGTGGCTCCTCTTTGCGGGCGCCTGGGCGCTCCACACGGTCTACAAGATCCTTCAGGCGATGGCCTATTCGCGCGGCGCCTTTACCGTCGTCTATCCCGTGGTGCGCGGCACTGGCCCGCTCTTTACCGTCATCGGCGCCTACCTGATCTTCGGCGAGACGTTCAATCTGGTGCAGTGGCTAGGGGTGGCCGTGCTCCTTTCGGGCATCTTCGGGCTCGCGGTCTATAATCTGATGTTCCTCGACAGCGCGCGCGACACGCTGCCCGCCGCGCTGACGCTGGCTTTCATTACGGGCCTTTTGGTCGCGGCCTACACGACCTTTGACGCCTACGGCATCCGGGCCACGGCCAATCCCTTTACCTTTCTTGCGTGGTTCTTTTTCATAGACGGGCTGACCATGCCGATCATCGCCGCGATCCGCTGGCGGCGTATGGCGGCGCCGCCCACACTCGGCCCGCTCATGCTGCGCGGCGGAATAGGCGGCGTTGTCGCCCTGATGTCCTTCGGGGCGATCATGCTGGCGACGCGGCTCGACAATGTCGGCGAGGCTGCGGTCCTGCGCGAGACATCGGCCGTCTTCGCTGCCCTCATCGGCTGGCTCTTCCTGGGCGAGACAGTGGGCCCGAGACGCACTGCCCTTATGGCATTGATTGCGGCGGGCGCCGTGATAGTTGAGATGGGTGGATGACACCCGAGGAGAACGAGATGAGCGAAAAGCAGATCAACGGCGGACTGAAAACCGCGCTCGAGCTTGGGCCGATCCTTGCCTTCTTCGTGGCCTATATCTGGCTCAAGGACCGCGTCTTCGACATTGGCGGCACCGAATATGACGGCTTCATCGTTGTCACGGCGGGCTTCATCCCCGTCTTTCTGGTGTCGATCGGCATCCTCTGGGCCCTCACCGGGCACCTGTCGAAAATGCAGGCGATGACGGCGGTCCTCATTACCGTCTTCGGCGGCCTCAGCATCTGGTTCAACGACCCCAAATTCTTCAAGATGAAGCCGACCATCATCTACCTGCTCTTCGGCGGCATCCTCGGCGTCGGCCTGTTGCAGGGGAAATCCTATCTCCAAACCGTAATGGATACGGTCATGCCGCTGACGCATGACGGCTGGATGATCCTGACCCGCCGTCTCACGCTGTTCTTCCTGGGCCTTGCGCTTTTGAACGAGATCATCTGGCGCACCCAAACCGAGGAGATCTGGGTCTATTTCAAGACCTTTGGCCTGACAGCCGCCATTTTTGTCTTCTTCATCACCCAGTCGAAACTGTTCGAGGCATACAAGCCCGAGCCAAAGGACTGACGCCCCCCCCCATTCTTCTTGCCGCAAATATCCCCGCCGGAGGCTCGGCCAGTTGACGCAAGCGATGCGCCGGAGTATCTGCGGACCCGTGGTGATTTGTTACCGGATTGCGGACCACGTTAAACAATTCGCTAAAAGGTCACGGGAAAGGCCCCCCTTTTCGCATGACCGGCTCGGGGGTTTTCAGGGGCGTTAGCCCGGAGGTCAAAGACATGACAAATGAATGGAATACACGCACGGCGCTGGTGCATGGCGGCACGGCGCGCAGCCAGTGGGGCGAGGTGAGCGAGGCGATCTTCCTCACCCAGGGCTTCGTCTACGATAGCGCCGAAGCCGCCCAAGCACGGTTCATCGAAACCGGCCCGGACGAATACATCTACGCCCGCTACGGCAATCCGACGACCGCGATGTTCGAAAAGCGCATCGCGATGATCGAAGGTGCCGAGGATGCTTTTGCCACGGCCAGCGGTATGGCGGCCGTTTCGGGCGCGCTCACGTCGATGCTGAAGGCCGGTGATCACGTCGTCGCCGCGCGCGCGCTTTTCGGCTCATGCTTATATGTGCTCAGCGAGGTTCTGACGCGCTACGGGGTGGAGGTGACATTCGTCGACGGCACCGATCTGGACCAGTGGCAGACGGCGATCCGCCCCGACACCGCCGCCGTCTTTTTTGAGACGATCGCCAACCCCACGCTGGAGGTCGTCGACATCGAAGCGGTTGCCAAACTGGCCCATGCCCATGGCGCGACCGTGATTGTGGACAATGTCTTTGCCACGCCGGTCTTCTCGCGTGCCATCAACCAGGGCGCCGATGTCGTCATCTATTCTGCGACCAAGCATATCGACGGTCAGGGCCGCGCCCTGGGCGGCGTGATCTTGGGCACACGCGAGTTCATCCGCGGCACCGTGGAGCCCTACATGAAGCACACCGGCGGCTCGATGTCGCCCTTTACCGCTTGGGTCATGCTGAAGGGGCTCGAAACAATAGACCTGCGCGTGCGCGCGCAGGCAGCAACGGCACTGGCATTGACGGACGCGCTACAGGATCATCCCAAGGTCAAGCGCGCGATCTATCCCGGCCATCCCAGCCACTCGCAGCATGATCTGACCACACGGCTCATGGACAAGGGCGG
The DNA here is from genome assembly GCF_900156535.1 of Roseovarius nanhaiticus. Classification (NCBI taxonomy): domain Bacteria; kingdom Pseudomonadati; phylum Pseudomonadota; class Alphaproteobacteria; order Rhodobacterales; family Roseobacteraceae; genus Roseovarius; species Roseovarius nanhaiticus. The sequence continues at coordinate 109,445 of NZ_FTNV01000001.1, forward strand.
CACCGTCGTCGCGCTGGATCTGGGCGGGCAGGCCGAAGCGTTCCGGTTTCTCAACGCGCTCAAGATCGTGCTGATCTCGAACAATCTGGGCGATACGAAATCCATCATCACCCACCCTGCGACGACAACGCATCAGCGCCTTCCGGACGAACAGAAGGCAACGCTGGGCATCACACCGGGGCTTGTGCGCCTGTCGCTGGGCATAGAGGATGAAGGCGATCTGATTGCCGACATCCGCCAAGCGTTGGACGCGGTGTAACCCTTCGCGAAGGAACGAAAACATGACCGAGCGCCTCACTGGTATCGTCACGCCCCTCCTGACGCCCTTCAACGATGATTTCAGCGTCGCGGAGGATCTTTACGTCGATCACGCACGGCACTGCCTTGCCGAAGGCTCGCACTATTTGTCGCCCTTTGGCACGACCAGCGAAGCGCTCAGCCATTCCGTGGCCGAGCGGATGCATCTCGTCGAATTGCTGGTGGATAGCGGCGCGGCCCGCGCGGATCAACTGATGCCCGGCACCGGGCTGTGCAATCTCGAAGAGACAGCGGCGCTCAGCCGCCATGCGGTGCAGCTGGGCTGCCGCGCGGTGATGACACTGCCGCCCTTCTTCTTCGTCACTGCCAGCGAAGAGGGGCTCTACCGCTATTTCAGCCTGCTGATCGAGAAGGTGGGCAGCGATGCGCTGACCATCTGCCTCTACCACATCCCGCAATATGCGGGCATCGGGTTCACCCCCGCCCTCGCCGCACGCCTGAACGAGGCGTTCCCCGAAGTCGTGACTGCGCTCAAGGACAGCTCGGGGAATTGGGACAACACCCGCGCGGTGATCGAAGCGGCGCCGGGCATTTCCGTGTTCCCCGGCAGCGAAGGCGCGATCCTGGATGCTATGGCTTTGGGTGGCGGAGGCTGCATCTCGGCCAGCTGCAACTCGAACGCGGCGGGCATTCGGCGCCTCTACGACTTGGCCCGTTCGGGCGACACCGCCGGCGCCGAAGCGCTGAAGCCGCAAATTGACGCGCATCGTGCAGCCGTTTTTTCGGGCGGACTGATTCCAGGGCTCAAGGCACTGAAGGCGCAGGAAACGGGCGACGCCCGCTGGCTCAACCTGCGCCCGCCCCTTTTGCCGGCGACGCCCGATCTGGCCGCGCCTTTGGCCGAAACCGTCTGGCGCCGCTGAAAGCGGCGCCATCGCGGTGCCGGGTCAGACCGGCATCGAATGGGTGCGTTTGACTGTCTTTGGCCGCGCCGGCGTGTTGCCATGGGGCCGCATTGCGACGCCCGGAGGGCCCATCCAGAAGGACTGATTGGCCAGAACCGCTTCGCTCATCAGCTGCGCGAATCGGATCTGATGCGCGAAGAACTGAGACATCACATCAATATCGGATTGATGTTCGTTGGAATTCTTCTCGGGGTAGGTCATGGAAGTCTCCCTTGGCAGAGGGTTAGAACAACCATGAGTATCGCATAGCGTGTGCATGTTGACCAAGCGTCACTATACCGCAGGCCCCGCGTGAACATAATTCCGCCGACCCCGCCGCAGCATCCTGCACGGCAACGCTAGCCGACGTGAAAGAGCGTCGAGAACAGCTTGGGATCGAGGCTTTGGGACGCAAAGGTCTCGCCTTCGGTCAGCACACTGACGGCGTCATGGCTGTGCAGGCTTTCCTGATGGCTGGCAACGACGCGGAAATCTCCGATGCGCTCATCAGCGAGCAAACGCTCGCAGAATAGACGCGCGGCGTCCTCGACAAACACCGGATTGGCGGCGTTCAGCTCGGCAAAGGCCTGCTCATCCTCGCGTTTGACCATCACTTGCGTCTCGGTCGGCACAGCCGCGCGTGCAAGCTCGATCAGATCCTCGAACCAAAGGCAATCGTTGCAGCACGCCTCGAGCGAGATCCGCGCAACCGAGCGCTGCGAATGCGGCGTTGCCAACTGCCCACGCGCCTGGCGCGCATGTTCGCTCAACTCAAGCGAGCAGGGGCAGGTGCTGGAATAGACGTAGTCCAGATGCATGAATTTGCGCCGGACACCGGCGGTTTCGACCAGCTCAAGCGCGATGTCGTAATACTGATAGCCCTCCAGACCGGAACGCAGAGAGCGCACTTTGGCCGGGTAGGAAAACCGCATCTGAATGCGCGCATCGACGCTGCCCAAGTCGGCGATGTAGTCATCGAGAGCGGCCTCGATCACTTCGAAGCTGAATGTCTTTTCGGCGTGTTTGTAGAAGCTGCGCATGATCCGGGACATGTTGATGCCCTTCTTGTTCGCCTCGAGGCTGACAGTCCCGGTCACCGACGTCTCCAGCGTCAGGTCGCCGTTATCGCGGGTGTGAAACCGGATGGGCAGACGAAAATTGGAGATGCCGACATGCTGCAGTTGTTGACGCGCACCACGGATGAGCGAGGCCGGACCGTTCTGCAGATCAGGCATTGTCTTGCGATAGCCCACGTCCGCGTCGAAATCGTGCGGATAAGCGCGGGACAAGGCCGGATAGTTGGACACTTCGCCCCGCGGAAGAAGGCGCGAGATCGACGGATCGAGATCCGCGACCTCCTCGGGCGTGGCCGCAGCGGCCCAACGGCGCAGGAGGGCCAGCGCATCCTGCGCATCGTCGCGGTCCGGTGCTGCCTCCATTCCGGGTGTGTGATGTGTCATTATGCGGCTCCTTGCCAACAAGACCAGACTGCTGATTTAGAACTGCTTGCAACGATTGCCACGGAAAAGCAAAGCGCCCGCCACAATAATGGCGAGCGCCCGTCGGTGAAATCAGCCAGCTCAGCCGTAAACGGACTCTTTGCCGAAATGCTTGGTCAGCATGTAATAGACTACGGCGCGATACTTGTTGCGCTCCGAATGGCCATAAATGCGAAGCACCTCCTGAATGCCGCCCATCAGCTCGGGACCCTCGGGCAGGCCCAGTTTCTTGATCAGAAAATTGTTTTTGACCGTCTCCAGTTCTTCGGTCTGACTGGATGCGACGGTCGAGGCATCGGCATCGTAGATCGACGGACCGCATCCGATCGTGACCTTGGTCAGAAGATCCATGTCCGGTGTCATACCGCATTTGGTCTTCAGGTCATCTGCGTATCGCGCGATCAAATCATCACGTTTGCCCATTCCAATTCTCCCTTTTTCGCGGTCTGTCCGCTCTTCAATGTCTTTGAGCCAAGTCACGCGGCCCTGCGGCAAAGAGTATCGGGTGGCTCCGGTTTGACAATGAAAAAAACCGCTGCCCTCTCGGAACAGCGGCTTTTCGGTCGATACCCCCCGGCCCGGTGACAGGCCGGAGGCGTGGGCCTCGACCTTAGTTGGTCGAATTGGAGTCCGTTGCGGGCTCTTCGGTGGTGACGGCCTGATCGGACTGCTCGGCATCCATTTTGAGCGCGTCGTCCTCGGTCATGGTTTCCTCGTCCATGCCTTCGGCGCTTTCGCCAGATGCCTCAGCGCCCTCTTCGGTCGCCGCGGGGTCATCGACTGTCGTCGCCTGATCCGATGTCTCGACATCCGTGTTCATCGCATCGCCCTCGGTCGACGTCTCCTCGTCCATCGAAGCGCTGCCTTCGGATGCGGTTGCATCATCAGACATGCTGCCCTGCCCTGCATCGTTGCTGCTGATCAGATCGGCCAGAGGCGTTTCGTCGGGCAGGCTTTCGGCGGTGGATTCGTCGAATTCCGGCAGCTCTTTCAGCGCATCTTTTGTGCGGTCCAGCATGATCATCTGCTGGGTTGCATCATAGCTGAAATCGCTCAGCGGCAGCGCCACGGTATATTCTCCGAGGCCCAGGAACCCGCCAATGCCGACGACCGCCTCGGCCGAGCCCTGATTGCCGATGATGTAATCGACATCACCGATCGTTTCGCCGTTGGTCTGATACACGCTCTGTCCAACGATATCACCCACGGTCATCTCGCTGATGGAGGTAAAGGCGGGCGCCGCCATTGTACCCTCGGCGGACATATCCGTGCCCACGCTTGTATCTGCGCCAGTCGTGGCGCTGTCCTGGGCAATGGCACCTCCAGCGATCATGGCGGATGCTGCGGCTGTCATCATGAGTGTCTTGAAAGTCATGTCTTGGTCCTCCTTGGCTTCAAGTCATGCCGTGATAAGAGCCTGCCCCACCCATGGGTTCCGGGGACGCCGCAACGCCAGAACGAAAACAGGCAGAACCCCGCCAAGGGCCCTGCCTGCATCGGCGGAAATCCGTAGGTTCCCGCTGTCATTGAAAAAAATTAGTAGCGATAATGCTCGGGTTTGAACGGGCCTTCGGGCGTGACGCCAATATAATCCGCCTGATCCTTGCTCAGCGGCGTCAGCTTGACCCCGATCCGCTCCAGATGCAGGCGCGCGACCTTTTCATCCAGATGCTTCGGCAGGATATAGACCTCGTTCTTGTACTGACCGCCATTCTGCCACAGCTCGATCTGCGCCAACACCTGATTGGTGAAGCTGGCCGACATGACAAAGCTGGGATGCCCGGTGGCATTGCCGAGGTTCAGCAAACGGCCCTCGGACAGAAGGATCAGACGATTGCCCGAGGGCATCTCGATCATGTCCACCTGCTCCTTGATGTTCGTCCATTTGTGGTTCTTGAGGTTCGCGACCTGAATTTCGTTGTCGAAATGGCCGATATTGCCGACGATCGCCATGTCCTTCATCTCGCGCATATGCTCGATGCGGATCACGTCCTTGTTGCCGGTCGTGGTGATGAAGATGTCTGCCGTTGCCAGCACATCCTCCAGCAGCACCACCTCGAAGCCGTCCATGGCAGCCTGCAGCGCGCAGATGGGGTCGACCTCTGTCACCTTGACGCGCGCACCGGCACCGGCCAGCGACGCGGCCGACCCCTTGCCCACATCGCCATAGCCCAGCACGACGGCGACCTTGCCTGCCATCATGGTGTCAGTTGCGCGGCGGATACCATCGACGAGGCTCTCTTTGCAGCCATACTTGTTGTCGAATTTCGACTTGGTGACAGAGTCGTTCACGTTGATCGCCGGGAAGGGCAGCAGGCCCTTCTTGTGCAGATCATAGAGGCGGTGAACGCCGGTTGTCGTCTCTTCGCTAACGCCCTTGATCGCGTCGCGCGTCTTGGTGAACCAGCCGGGGCTTTCTTTCATGCGCTTCTTGATCTGGGCGAAAACGGCCACTTCCTCTTCGGATTGCGGCACTTCGATCAGGTCCGTCTCGCCCGCCTCGACGCGCGCGCCCAGTAGCACGTAAAGCGTCGCATCGCCCCCATCGTCGAGGATCATGTTCGCGCCTTCGGAGAACTGGAAAGAGCGGTCGAGATAGTCCCAATGCTCTTCCAGCGTCTGACCCTTGATGGCGAAAACGGGCGTGCCGCCCTCGGCGATCGCCGCCGCCGCGTGATCCTGCGTGGAAAAGATGTTGCACGACGCCCAGCGCACATCGGCGCCCAGAGCGTTCAGAGTCTCGATCAGGACGGCGGTCTGGATCGTCATATGAAGCGAGCCGACGATGCGCGCGCCCTTCAGTGGCTGCGCGTCGCTAAACTCTTCGCGCAGGGCCATCAGGCCCGGCATCTCGGTTTCGGCGATATCAAGTTCCTTGCGGCCATAGGCGGCCAGATTGATGTCCTTGACGATATAGTCTTTTGCCATTTTGAGCGGCTCCTCGGAATAACGGGTTGCCGGGCAGATAGCACCGGGGGGGCATTGCGGCAATGCTGGAATACCGGGGCACCGGGCGCTAAGAAGTTCAGGCAACCAAAGGGTAAGGGGCGCATCATGGCTAAACCGCGGGCATGGCAAAAGATGCTGTCGGGCCGCAGGCTGGACCTGCTGGACCCGACGCCGATGGATATCGAGATCGGCGATATCGCGCATGGCCTCGCCTTTGTGGCGCGTTGGAATGGGCAGACACTTGGTGATTTTGCCTATTCGGTGGCTGAACATTCATTGCTGGTCGAAGATATCTTTCGCCGCATCGCACCCGGCGCACCACCCAAATGGCAGTTGGCCGCACTTCTGCACGATGCGCCCGAATACGTGATCGGCGACATGATCTCGCCAGTGAAAAATGCGGTTGGCCCCGGCTATGACGAGATGGACCAGCGGCTAAGTGCCGCGATCCATATCCGTTTCGGCCTGCCCGCGGTCCTGCCCGTCAGCATCAAAAAGCAAATCAAGAAGGCCGACAAGGTCAGCGCCTGGATGGAGGCCACTCAGATTGCGGGATTCGACACCGCCGAGGCGGACCGCTTTTTCGGCCGGCCCGATCCCGCGCTGATGGAGGGGTTGCAGATCCGCCTGCGTCCTCCACTGGACGCACGCGCCGATTTCACCGCACGGACCGATGCACTGCTGGAGCGGATGACATGATCACCGTGCGCCGCGCCACACCGCTTGACGCGCCGCCAATGGCCGAACTGCTGAACGAGATCGTCGGCGAGGGCGGCACCACGGCCCGAACTCAGCCCATCACCAGCCGCGAGATGGCCCAGATGATGGCGGGCGCGCTCGACCGCTCAGCCTGGCATGTCGCACTGAACGACGATGGCGCGCTGCGCGGCTTCCAATACATTCGCCCCATTGACGAGCTGCCGCCCGAGGCCTGCGATATAGCGACCTTCGTGCAGGTGGGCCGCACCGGCCTCGGCATCGGATCGGCTCTTTTTGCCGCCACGGCCAAGGCTGCCAAGGCGATGGGCTATGTCTGGATCAACGCCAATATCCGCGCCGATAACGAAGGCGGGCTGATCTATTACCAAAGCCGCGGCTTTCGCGACTATGCCCGGCGCGAGGATGTGATGCTCGCCTCGGGTCAGCGTGTGGACAAGATCCTGAAACGCTACGAGATCTAGCGCGTCAATCACCGCCCTCTCACCCTTGCGTGAGCCTGTGTTGCGGTGGGTTGGCGCAGCTGCGCCCTTGCGCCATGGTAATCCCAAATCCAAGGAGGACATGCCATGACCAACGTCATGACCAATATCAAGACAGTGCTGCTGGGCGGCCTGATCGCCGTCGGCTTTGCCGCGCAGGGCGAGCCCGCGCAGGCCGCTGAAACACGCACGCTGACCGTCGCGGGTGGCTGCTTCTGGTGTGTCGAAGCCGATTTCGAAAAGGTCAAAGGCGTCAGCGAAGTCGTCTCGGGCTATACCGGCGGCACCACTGACAATCCGACTTACAAGCAGGTGACCGGCGGGAATACCGGCCATTACGAGGCGGTCCAGATCATGTACGATCCCGAGGTCGTCACCCGCCCACAACTTCTGCATATGTTCTTGCGTTCGGTGGATCCGCTGGATGCCGGCGGCCAGTTCTGCGATCGCGGCGACAGCTACCGCACCGCGATCTTTGCCGATGGCGCGGCCGCAGAAGATGCGCAGCAGGCCGTTGCCGCCGCCGAAAAGGATCTGGGCCAAGACATCGTCACCCCGATCCTGCCCGAGCAGACCTTCTACGAGGCCGAGGATTACCATCAGAACTACTACAAAAGCGACGAAACTCGCTTTACCCGCTTCGGGATAAGGACTTACGCCGAAGCGTATAAGCTCTACCGCGATGCCTGTCAGCGCGACGCGCGTGTGCGCCAGATCTGGGGTGAAGCTGCGCCTTTCGCCGGCCAGTAATCACAGCGGTGCCGCCCAGCCCGGCAGTTTGATCCGGGCCATGGGCGCGCCCCTGCTTTTTCTTGGTTTCAAGTACCCAAAATCCCGCCCGTGGCCGGGTGCGGTTCGTCAGTCGGTCAGCCCCGCAGCCGCCCCCAGCGCCATCAGCCCGGCTTGCCAGACGGCGGCGCGCGGCACCGCCTCGGCCATGACGCCCTGCACCGCCAGCGCGGGGGCATAAGGCGCGGCAGCGCCGATAATCCGCAACTCCTGGCCCAGCCAGTAGGCGCGCATCGCGGCCAATTCAGCGCCCAGCAGATGGCCCAGAACCGCCGCCGCATCGCCGCCCAGCACCGCTGCGTTCAGATGCACGGCCAAACGCTCGGGGCGGGACATCGTATCGCCCAGCGCGCCAGTGTCGAACCTGGCCCCACCCGACCCCATCGGCGCGCCAAGCGCGGCCGCAAGCCGCCCGGTCGCCGCCCCCTGAAAGCTGACGATCTCGCGGGCGCTGACATGTACCCAATGCGTGACCTCAGCCTCGGGGATCAGAATGATACCGTCCCAATCCGGCTGCGCCCGCAGCGCGCCCGCGATCAGGACGCGCGCCGACGGATCGAGCCGTGCTGCGGGCGCGATTTGCTGCACGGCGCTCAGAGACCTCGCACCTTGAGGCAAGAGAGAGGTCGGCGGCGCATCACTGGCCGCATCGTTCAAGGTGATCAGACGCTCTGGCAAAACTCCGGCCGCGCGCGCCGCGTCATCTGCATCCGCCACATCATGCGCACGCACAGCACCGCCATCAACTGCGTAGAGAGTCACGCGGCCAGCCTGGGGCAAAAGAACGCCCCAAGCCTCCGACGAGGGATCGGCCATCAATTTCGGTCCGACAGCTGCGCGACGATACCGCGTACATCATACCCGGCATTCGCCGCCGCCGCGACAATCTGGTCGGGCGGTGTAACGCCGACCTGCGTGATGCTCCAGACGGTCGTGCAGCGCGTGCCACTGCGGCAATAGGCCAGCACCGGCGCCGGCAAATCTGCCAGTGCTGCCTTGAACTCCTCGACATCTGCTTCGGTCAACTGCCCCGAGACGATGGGTACGGCGCGAAACTCCAGACCGGCCTCACGGGCCGCGGCAGCGATGCCGGCGATGTCGGGCTGACCCGGATCTTCATCATCGGGACGGTTGCACATGATGGCCTTGAAGCCCGCCTCCTTGATCGCGGGCACATCGGCGGGCGCGATCTGGGCTGAAACGCTGAAATCATCGGTAATCTTGCGCAGGTCCATTGGGCGGCTCCTTGATGAGGGTTGCGTGCAATATGGTCGCAAAGCCACCTCGGTTTCAATGCCCCGCCCCGTTGACAATCCGCGCGTCCCCGCCAACCCTGCCGGCTGCATCCAAAGGGGGGCGGCATGGACAAGCGTTGGGAATTCTGGATCGACCGCGGCGGCACCTTTACCGATATTGTGGCGGTTGATCCCACCGGCGCGCTGCACACGCACAAGCTTCTGTCGGAGAACCCCGAGCGGTACGAAGATGCGGCGGTTGAGGGCATCCGCCAACTGATGGGTCAGCGCGCGTTGCCCGCAGACAGTATCGCCGCCGTCAAGATGGGCACAACGGTCGCTACCAACGCCCTCCTCGAGCGCAAGGGCGAGCCTGTCCTCCTGATGATCACGCGCGGCTTTCGCGATCTGCTGCTGATTGGATACCAGACGCGGCCCCGCCTCTTCGACCTCGATATCAAGCGGCCCGACCTTCTTTATACCGACGTTGCCGAACTGGACGAGCGGCTGGATGCCGAAGGTGCGGTTTTGAGCCCCTTGGACGAGGATGCAGCACGCGCTGCCCTGCAAACCGCCTATGAGAACGGCCTCCGGGCCGTCGCCATTGCCGGGCTGCATGCCTATCTTAACCCGGCGCATGAGGCGCGCGTCGCCCGGATTGCGCGCGAGGTGGGTTTTACACAGGTCAGCACCAGTCACGAAGTCAGCCGCCTTGCCAAGCTGGTCGGGCGCGGCGACACCACGGTCGTTGATGCATATCTTTCGCCCATTCTGCGGCGCTATGTGGACCGCGTCGCGGATGCGCTGGATCTTGGCACGGCGTGCGAGCGCCTTTTGTTCATGCAGTCCAATGGCGGCCTGACCGAGGCGCGCCGCTTTCAGGGCAAGGACGCAATCCTGTCGGGCCCCGCAGGCGGCATCGTCGGCATGGTGCATACCGGTCGCGCGGCCGGGCATGATCGGCTGATCGGCTTTGACATGGGCGGCACGTCGACCGATGTCAGCCACTACGCCGGCGAGTACGAGCGCAGCTTCGAGACCGAGGTCGCGGGTGTACGCATGCGCGCACCGATGATGGACATTCACACCGTCGCGGCGGGCGGTGGCAGCATCTGCAAGTTCGAGGATGGCCGCTTTCAGGTCGGCCCCGAAAGTGCGGGCGCCGATCCCGGACCCGCCTGCTATCGCCGGGGAGGCCCCCTGACAGTCACGGATTGCAACGTCATGTTGGGCAAGCTCAGCCCCGATCATTTCCCCCAGGTCTTTGGCAAGGACGGCGATCTGCCCCTCGACGCCGAGGTGGTGCGCACGAAATTCACCACGCTGGCGGATGACGTGGCCAAGGCCACCGGCGAGTCGCCCCTCAGCCCCGAGGAAATGGCCCAAGGCTTCTTGCGCATCGCCGTCGACAACATGGCGAATGCGATCAAGAAGATCAGCGTGCAGCGCGGGCATGACGTCACGCGCTATACGCTCCAATGCTTTGGTGGGGCGGGCGGGCAACATGCCTGCGGGGTCGCAGATGCACTCGGAATCACGCGGGTCCTGATCCATCCCTATGCTGGCGTGCTGTCGGCCTATGGCATGGGCCTGGCCCCAATCACCGCAATGCAAGAAGCGCAGCTGGACCTCCCGCTGAACGAGTATGACCGCGCGATGGAAAGCGTCGCCAAGCTGGAGCGCGAAACATTGGCCGAGGTCGCAGCCCAAGGCGGCACCGACGCCACCGCAATTCACCGGATGCACCTACGCTATGACGGCTCGCAACAGACGATCCCGGTCGAGGGCGGAACGGGCGTCACCGCGCGCCCGCTTTTCGAGGCGGCGCATCAACAACGCTACGGCTTCGTATCGCCCGGACGGGATATTATCATCGAGATGATCAGCGTCGAGGCCAACGGCGCCAGCCGCGAGGATCTCGCATTGACTCCGCCGGACGGCGATGGTGCGCCTGCTGCGCAGATCGGGGTGTATCAGGGCGGCGCCTGGTCCGACGTGCCGGTTCATGCCCGCGAAACGCTTGATCCGAAGGTCCGGATCAAGGGCCCTGCCATCATAACCGAGACGACCGGCACCAACGTGATCGAACCCGGCTGGTCGGCGCGCGTCGATGCGCGCGCGAACCTTGTTATCGAGCGTCACGAGGCGCTGCGCGGCGAGGTGGCCACGACCGAGGCCGATCCGATTTTGCTCGAAGTGTTCAACAACCTCTTTATGTCCGTCGCAGACCAGATGGGCGCGACGCTGGCCAACACGTCCTGGTCCGTCAACATCAAGGAACGGCTCGATTTCAGCTGCGCCATCTTCGACGCCCAAGGCGATCTGGTGGCCAATGCGCCGCATGTGCCGGTGCATCTCGGCTCCATGGCCGACAGCGTAAAGACGATTATGAGGCTCAATCCGGACGCGCAGCCGGGCGATGCCTTCACGCTAAACTCGCCCTATGCTGGCGGCACACATCTGCCGGACGTCACGGTCATCACACCCCTGTTCGAAGCGGGCCGACCTGTCATGTGGCTGGGCAGTCGGGGGCATCATGCCGATATCGGCGGGCGAACGCCCGGCAGTTCTCCGCCGGACAGCACGCACATCGATGAGGAAGGCGTGCTGATCGACAACGTCCAGCTGGTCCGAGGCGGCGCGTTTCTGGAAACCGAGACCGAGGCAGTGCTACGCGGCGGTCGTTATCCCTGCCGCAACATTCGCCAAAACATAGCGGACCTGAAGGCGCAGATCGCCGCAAACGAGACCGGAAAGCAGGCTCTAAGCAGCGTTATAGAGACGTATGGCCTTGACGTGGTGCAAGCCTATATGGGCCACGTCCAGAGAAATGCAGAGGCAGCTGTGCGCCGGGTGATCGACCGCCTGTCGGATGGAGAATTCCGCTACCCGATGGATCATGGTGCAGAGATATCTGTCTCTATCAAGGTGAATCGTGACGCACGAGAGGCGGTGATTGATTTCACCGGAACCTCGCCCCAACACGCCGGCAACTATAACGCACCGCGCTCGATCAGTGATGCGGTCGTTCTCTATGTCTTCCGCACGCTTGTCGGCGCCGACATTCCGTTGAATCAAGGGTGCCTTAAGCCGCTACATATCATCGTGCCCGAAGGCTCGATGCTAAACCCGGTATATCCCGCAGCGGTCATCGCGGGAAATACCGAGGTCAGCCAGGCCGCGTGCAACGCGCTTTATGGGGCGCTGGGTGTTTTGGCGGGCAGTCAGGGCACCATGAACAATTTCGTCTGGGGCAACGACGCGTTCCAGAATTACGAGACGATTGCCGGCGGCACAGGCGCGGGGCCCGGTTTCAGAGGCTGTGATGCGGTTCAGAGCCACATGACGAACACCCGCATGACCGATCCCGAAATTCTCGAGAAGCGGTTTCCGGTGCGATTGGAAGCGTTCGGCATTCGGCACGGCTCGGGCGGCGAGGGGGAATGGCGCGGCGGCCATGGCGTCGTCCGGCGCATGCGGTTTCTGGAGCCGGTGACAGTGACCACGCTCTGCTCGCACCGAAGCGTGCCACCCTTTGGTGCCGCGGGCGGCGCGCCCGGCAAGGTTGGTGTGAATTGGGCCGAGCTGCCAGATGGCACGCGGCGCGATCTCAAAGGGTGCGATGAGATTGAACTGCAGGCGGGCGCACTTTTTTGCATGGAGACGCCGGGAGGCGGCGGCTGGGGCACTGCCTGACTGATCTTAACAATGGGTTAAGCATTTATCGGCACTCTACGCTCATGAGCGGATATTCCCATTTCAGCGAGGCGGCCTTGCCCCTCTTTGGCGGCGACGAAACGCCGGTAACCGACATGGGATCGGCACAACCCTCGTACATCCGCGATCACCGCGCCCGCCTTCGTGCACGATTCATGCAAGGCGGTGCTGGCCCGATGCCGGATTACGAATTGCTGGAGCTGGTTCTCTTTCGAGCGATCCCAAGACGGGATGTGAAACCACTGGCGCGCGCGCTTCTGGATCAATTCGGCGATTTCAACGGGGTCGTTTCCGCACCCTCATCACGCTTGGAAAAAGTGAATGGCGTGGGCGAGGCGGTCGTCGTTGAGCTGAAGGTGATCGAGGCCGCAAGCCAACGCCTCAGCCGCGCCCGCGTCCTGCAGCGGCAAGTCATTTCGTCCTGGGACGCGTTGCTGGACTATTGCCACACGACGATGGCCCACCGCGACACCGAACAGTTCCGGCTTTTCTTCCTCGACACCAAGAACACGCTTATCGCGGACGAGGCGCAGGCGACCGGCACCGTCGACCACGTGCCGGTCTACCCGCGCGAAGTCGTCAAACGCGCGCTCGAACTCAATGCCTCAGCACTGATCCTTGTACATAACCATCCCTCGGGTGATCCTACGCCCAGCGAAGCCGACATCGTGATGACCCAAAAGATCAAGAACGCAGCCGAGGTCATGGGCATCACGCTCCACGACCACCTCATCATCGGAAAATCCTGCGAGCTCAGCTTTCGCAGCGAAGGATATCTATGACATGGTGACCCCGGCAGGATTCGAACCTGCAACCTGCCCCTTAGGAGGGGGCTGCTCTATCCAGTTGAGCCACGGGGCCAGCGGTGTCTGAATAACGCGAGGCGCTCGGCTTGTCATCGGCGAATAGCGCCATTCAAGCAGCTTGATAGGGCGCGTATGGTTGCGGTAACGTCGACGTCAAAGAGCAGGGACGTCCAAGTGAACAAACCGCCCAACCGAACACTGACCTTGCGTGACGTATCCGAAGCCTCGGGCGTCTCCGAGATGACCGTCAGCCGGGTTTTGCGTAATCGCGGCGATGTGTCCGATGCCACGCGCAAACGCGTTCTGGCCAGCGCAAAGGCGCTGGGATACGTGCCCAACAAGATCGCCGGTGCGCTCGCGTCGAGCCGGGTCAATCTGGTGGCGGTGATCATCCCCTCGATGTCGAACCTCGTCTTTCCCGAGGTGATGATGGGCATCAACGAGGTGCTGGAAGAGACCGAGCTGCAACCCGTCATGGGCCTGACCGACTACACTCGCGAGAAGGAAGAGAAAGTCCTCTACGAGATGTTGTCCTGGAGACCCTCTGGCGTGATCATCGCGGGGCTTGAGCATTCGGACGCGTCGCGCGCCATGCTGCGGGCCTCGGGCATCCCGGTGGTCGAAATCATGGACGTGGACGGTACGCCAGTCGACTCCGTCGTGGGTATTTCGCATCGTCGCGCGGGCGAACAGATGGGTCGCGCCATTCTCAAGGGCGGCTACCGGCGTATCGGCTTCATGGGCACCACGATGCCGCGCGACCATCGTGCGCGCAAGCGCTTCGAGGGGCTGACGGACGTGTTGGGCAAGGCCGGCGTGGAGATCGCCGAGCGGGAATTCTATTCCGGCGGATCTGCTCTTCTCAAAGGGCGTGAGATGACGCAAGCCCTGCTGGGGCGCGATCCTGATCTGGATTTTCTCTATTATTCGAATGATCTAATCGGTGCAGGCGGCCTTCTTTGGCTGCTTGAGCAGGGTTATGATATTCCCGCCAAGATCGGGCTTGCCGGCTTCAACGGGCTTAACTTGCTCAAGGGCTTGCCGCGGGAATTGGCGACAATGGATGCCTGCCGCTTCGAGATCGGGCGTCGCGCCGCTCAGATCATTGCGGATCGGGCGCAACCTGATGCGGATCAGGCACCCCAGCGGATCGCGCTGGAACCCAAGATCAGTTATGGCGACACGCTGCGCCGACCCTGAGGTAAGCCCGCAGTTCGACGAAAAAGCCCCGCTCGATCAGCGAGCGGGGCTTATTCTTGCTTACTGGCCGTGGCTTCCAGCTCAGTCTTTCTTCTTGCCTTTGATGGGCGCCCAGATCCGCTTGTTCGTCAGGTACAGGAGAACCGACAGAACAGTCAGGAAGAGAACCCCGGTCAGGCCTGCATATTTACGCGCCATCAGCTTGGGCTCGGCCGTCCAGGTCAGGAACGCCGCGACGTCCTTGGACGCGCTTTCCAGATCGGCGGGGCTGCCATCATCAAACTCAACCGAATCGTCGTAGATCGGCTGCGCCATATTGATCCAGCTGCCGGGAACGGTGTGGTGGCCTTCTTCGTCCTTGCACTCTTCCGGGAAGCCGCCCGCGCCGAACGCCGCATTATAGCTTCCGGGGAAGTCATCAGGCGCACATTCGGGCGTCTCATGGTAACCGGTCATCAACGAGTAGATGTATTCCGGACCGCCCATCCCCTTCAGGAACTGATTTATGCCGGTGCCGTACGGCCCATGAAAGCCAGCGCGCTTTTTCGCCATGAGTGACAAGTCAGGCGCGTTTTCAAGCATCGACTCAGGGAAGTGATCCGACGGCTTGGCAGCACGGTAGTCATCGATTTCTTCGTCGAAAACTTCATACTGTTCAGCGTAGGCTCGCACCTGGTCCTCGGGCAGCTGAGGGCCGCCTTCGTCACCCAGCGTGCGGATTGGCACGTATTTCATGCCATGGCAGGCCGAGCAGACCTCGGTATAGACTTTGAGGCCACGCTGCAGTTGCAGCGGATCGAAGCTGCCGAAGGGACCTTCGAACGAGAATTCGACATCCTCGATGACGACATCCTCGGCTGCCGCCAGTGCCGCGCCCCCCGAAAGGGACAGCGACAGAGCCAGTGCGGCAGGCGTGCCGAATTTGCGAAGTGTTGCGTTCATTATTCTGCCCTCACTCGGCCGGTTTAACGATGGTGTGCGTGCCACCGACTTTGGGAGCGTTATGCGCCGCGAAGTCTTCTTCGATTGTGGCCGGCTGCGGCAGCGGTTTCTCGATCACGCCAAGAAGCGGCAGGATGATCAGGAAATACGCGAACCAATAGGCCGACGCGATCAGCGAAATGACACCATAGATGCCTTCCGCCGGCATGGCACCCGCCCACATCAGGACGAAGAAGTCGAGAACCAGAAGCGCGAACCACCACTTGAACATCGGGCGATACCGGCCCGAGCGCACGCTGGATGTATCCAGCCAAGGCGCAAGAGCCATGACCGCGATCGCACCGAACATGGCAAGAACACCAAAGAACTTGGCATCGACGATGCCGCCAGTAATCCAGTTGGCCGCAATGACCACCCAGACGTCAGCAGTGAAGGCCCGCAGGATCGCGTAGAACGGCAGGAAGTACCATTCCGGCACGATATGCGCAGGCGTCGCCAGCGGGTTCGCCTCGATGTAGTTGTCGGGGTGACCCAGATAGTTGGGCATGAAGCCGACAATCGCGAAGAAAACGATCAGGATGATGCCCAGCGCGAAGAGGTCCTTGATCACGAAATACGGCCAAAACGGCACCGTGTCCTTCTCGGCCTCGGCCTTGGACGTGCGGCGCACTTCGACACCGGTGGGGTTGTTGTTGCCCGTCGTGTGGAAGGCCCAGATGTGAATAGCCACCAGTGCCGCAATGATGAAGGGCAGAAGGTAGTGCAGGCTGAAGAAGCGGTTCAGCGTCGCGTTATCCACAGCCGGTCCGCCCAGAAGCCAGGTCTGGATCGGCTCACCGATGAACGGGATCGCACCGAAGAGGCCAGTAATCACAGTGGCACCCCAGAAGGACATCTGGCCCCAGGGCAGAACGTAACCCATGAATGCGGTGCCCATCATCATCAGGTAAATGAGCATGCCGATGATCCACGTGATCTCGCGCGGCGCCTTGTAGGAGCCGTAGTAGAGACCGCGGAAAATATGCGCGTACACCGCAACAAAGAACAGCGACGCGCCGTTCATGTGCAGGTAGCGGATGAAGTGACCGCCGTTCACGTTACGCATGATGTGCTCGATCGACGCAAAGGCGTAATCGACATGCGGCGTGTAATGCATCACCAGAACGATGCCGGTGATGATCTGAAGTGCGAGACAGAAGGTCAGGACGATACCCCAGATCCACATCCAGTTCAGGTTCTTGGGCGTCGGAATCATCAATGTGTCGTACATAAGGCCCGCGATCGGCAGGCGCTTGTGGAGCCACTTCTCGCCACGCGAGGTCGGCTCGTAGTGATCGTGCGGAATACCACCCATAATTATGTGTCCTTATCCCAGAATGATCGTTGATTCGTCATCGAAAGAGGCGATCGGCACCGGCAGGTTCGTCGGCGCCGGGCCTTTGCGGATGCGGCCCGCAGTGTCGTAATGCGATCCGTGGCAGGGGCAGAACCAACCGCCAAACTCACCCGCGCCATCGCCCAGCGGCACACAGCCCAGATGCGTGCACACTCCCATCATGACCAGCCATTCGCTATCTGTCCCCGGCTCGGCACCTGGGGGCAGAAGGCCGCGATTCGCGTCAGTCGCAGGCGCGGTGCCATCAATGTTTTCGTTCCGCGCGATGGGATCAGGCAGAGTCGAAACATCGACGCTATTCGCGGATTCCATCTCGGCCTCGGTACGGCGACGGATGAAAACCGGCTTGCCCAGCCATTTGACGGTGATCTGCGTGCCCGGCTCTACGCCGCCCACATCAACCCGGATCGAGCTGAGGGCCTGAACGTCCGCCGA
The DNA here is from genome assembly GCF_900156535.1 of Roseovarius nanhaiticus. Lineage (NCBI taxonomy): Bacteria > Pseudomonadati > Pseudomonadota > Alphaproteobacteria > Rhodobacterales > Roseobacteraceae > Roseovarius > Roseovarius nanhaiticus. The sequence continues at coordinate 126,814 of NZ_FTNV01000001.1, forward strand.
GGGGTTCATCTGATTGACCAGCGGCCAAATGGCGGCACCGGCTGCGACGGTGGCTGCACCAGCAGTCGCGTAATAGAGGAAGTCCCTCCGGGTGCCTTCGTGATCTTCTGCGTGGGACACGAGGTTTACTCCATTCTCACGGGCCTTGCACCGGCCCCATAACGGTTTGAGGCCACAGAGACCCTGCAACCATTCCGACCCGCGTTTTAGCGGGGCTTTCCCAGCCCGTCCAGTGCGCAATGCGACGCATCCCGGCGAGGTGCCGATGTGTCGCGCCGCGGTCTTTGCCCTAGCGTTACGGTCAAGAATAACCGGGAGGCAGCCCACGGCAAGCGTCATGCGCCATTATCACGCACCGCCCTCGCAGCACGCAAAAAACGTTGCGAGGGCGTATGTGTCATGTCTGCCGCGGCGCACAGCAGTGTGATGCCCGGGCGCTTGAGACAAGGGCGCGCGCCGTGTATGGGATGCACAACCGCCGTACCAACCGTGAAAGCGCCTCAGCCCATGACACACCTGCATCGCACATCTTTGGCGCACCGTGCCGCCACCGCATCCAAATCCGCCGCCGCCATCGCCGCACTGGTCATGGCCACGCCTGCCGCTGCAGAGCTGGAGCTGAGCTTCTACCTCGGCACACAGACGGCCAGCGATAGTGACGCCTCCGGCTTTCTGCCGAACGGTGCCGGTGTTTTCGATCGGAACGTCTCGTGGGACGGAAAATCGTTTGATGCGCCCATTTATTACGGTGGCCGCGCCATGTGGTGGACATCGGGCGATCTGGGCTTTGGCATCGAAGGCACCCACACCAAAGCATATGCCAGCGCGGGCGACAAAGCTGCCATCGGCGTTGACCGCCTGGAGTTCACCGATGGGCACAACATCATCACCGCCAACGTGATGAAGCGGTATCCCGGCGCATTCGGCGGCAGCAAATTCACGCCTTATGGTGGTGCCGGTATCGGTGTGGCCATACCGCATGTCGACATTCTGACCAGCGGCGCCACGAACCGCACCTATGATTACGAGGTGACCGGCCTGGCGCTGCGCGGTATCGCAGGCATGAAATACGAGCTGACCGAGGATTGGGCGCTCTTTGGTGAATACCAGATCACCTGGTCCGACAACGACGTCACGATTGATGGTGACCCCGGCCAGCCCGATGGCAAGCTGCGCACCGAGCTGCTGACCCACGCCGTCAATATCGGGATCAGCTACAGCTTCTGATCCCGGCGCGGATCACAGAACAATCGGCCCGGTGCAGCAATCGCACCGGGCCGTTTTGCATCTCAGCCACTCTATTCAGGTTTGGTGGCCTGCATCGAAGGCCGTTCTTCGAACTTGGCGTGCCATGCGACCAGCTGCGGGCGCGCGCTGCGCCATTCGCGGTGGCCCTGCCGGAAGTCGATGTAACTGAGCGCGCAGGCCACGGCGATCTGCCCCATATCCAGCCGCCCGGACAGATGACTGATCCAGCGGGCCTCAAGCGCATCCATCGCACGCTCGACCTTGCTCCATTGGGCCTCCAGCCAGCCATCCCACTGCTTGTCCTCGGGGCGCATCCGCGCCTCGTAGATCATTGCAATACCGGCATCCATAATGGCGTCGCCCGTCGCCTCCAGCGTCAGAACCTCCCATTCATGCGCCTGCGGGTAAAGCGTGCCATCTGCCTGGGCGTTCAGGAATCGGCAGATCACCCGGCTGTCATAAAGCGCGCCACCACCCTCGCGGATCAGCGCCGGGATCTTGCCCAGCGGGTTTGCGGCGGCCACTTCGGGGTCGGTCTTGATCGGCGTTGTGGTGACGACCTGCATTTCGACATCGTCCGTCATACCCAACTCGTGCAGGACGACGGCAACCTTGCGGGCAAAGGGGGATGTGGGGCCGGTCAAGAGTTTCATGGGATGCGCTCCTTTTGCGTGTTGCCGGAGCCTAGGCGCGTGCCAGAGGGCTGTCTACTGCGCCCCGCGCATCAGCGCCGCCATCAGCGCCGTCTCCTGCCCCATGCCGTAGGCGTCCACATGGTCAGCCGCACTCAGCCGGGCGGCCTCAGGCTTGTTCTGGCCCAACTTCCAGGTGCCGTGAACCTCGCTCACATGCATCCGAAAGGGCACGATCTGCCGCATCATGCGCTCCATCAGGCCATCCGTCATCTTGTCCGCCGTCCAGGGCGTTTTGGGCAAAAGGCGGGCCTCGTAAGCTTCGGATTGGCGGTCCAGCAGATCGCGCAGCTCGGCCTCGGGGCGCGGCTCGATCTTGCCCACCAGATGCACGGCGACATAGTTCCAAGTGGGCACCTGATCTTCGGCCCTGTACCAATCGGGCGAGATATAGGTATGCGGCCCCTGCACCGCGAGGCGCGCGGGCGCGCCGCCCAGCCGGGCAATGGGGTTGGAGCGGACCAGATGAAACTCCGCCACGTCGCCAGCCGCGTTCAGCAAGAAGGGCAGATGACTGATCAAGGGCGCGCTGTCCGAGGCGACGGCCAGCATCCCAAACCCCTGCTCGCGCGCGAAGTCGAGGTTGAACGCCTCGGTCGCGCCCCGGAAGGCCGGGTTCGGGTGCATCAGGCCGCGACCAGCTGCGCGGCGCGGGTGCCGGTGATCTGCGCGGGCACGATCTGCCCCTCGGGCCGGGGGGTGTCGAAGGTGACTTCGGTGAATTGCTCGGTCCGGCCCATATGCGGGTTCTCCATCAGCACCGCATGCGCACGGCCCACCTGCGCCGCGAGGTGGCGCGCGACCTGATCCTCGCCCGCCGCGCGCAAACGCGCCGCACGCGCCTTTATCGCGGCACCATTCACCTGCGGCATCCGTGCCGCCGGCGTGCCGGGGCGGGGCGAGTAGGGGAAGACATGCAGCCATGTCAGTTCGCATTCCCGCACCAGCGCCAGCGAGTTCTCGAAATGCGCCTCGGTCTCGGTCGGGAAACCCGCGATGATGTCGGCGCCGAACGTCATATCAGGCCGCAGGCGCCGCGCCTCCTCGGCGAAGCGAATCGCATCGTCGCGCAGGTGTCGCCGCTTCATCCGCTTGAGGATCAGATCGTCGCCGTGCTGAAGGCTGAGATGCAGATGCGGCATGAGGCGCGGCTCGGTTGCGATGGCCTGCATCAGGTTGTCATCCACCTCGATTGAATCGATCGAAGAGATACGCAGGCGCGGCAGATCCGGCACCAGCTTGAGGATGCGCATCACCAGATCGCCAAGGCGCGGCGCGCTGGGCAGATCCGCGCCCCAAGAGGTCAGATCAACGCCGGTCAGAACGACCTCGTTATAGCCCTTCTGAACCAGCCGCTTGATCTGATCGACGACGACGCCGGCAGGCACGCTGCGTGAATTGCCCCGCCCGTAAGGAATGATGCAAAACGTGCAGCGATGATCGCAGCCATTTTGCACCTGCACATAGGCGCGGCTGCGCGTGCCGAACCCGTCGATCAGGTGGCCCGCGGTTTCGGTGACAGACATGATGTCATCGACCTGCACAGGCTCGGTCCCGAAATCACCCGCGAGGCCGGACCAAGTGCTGGCCTGCATCTTCTCGGTATTGCCGATCACCGTATCAACCTCGGGCATCTGCGCGAAGGTCTCGGGCTCGGTTTGGGCCGCGCAGCCGGTGACGATGATGCGCGCGGTCGGGTTGTCGCGGCGCAGGCGGCGGATGTCCTGCCGCGCCTTGCGCACGGCCTCGGACGTCACGGCGCAGGTATTGACCACCACGGCGCCCTCGAGCCCCGCCTCCGTGGCCAATTCCTTCATCGCCTCGGTCTCGTAGGCGTTGAGGCGGCAGCCGTGGTTTGAGAAGATCGGCGCGCTCATGTCAGGCTCGCCAGAAAGGCGGGCGTCAGCGTGCCGCTGGCCACGTGCATCGTGGGGCCGGTCATCCAAACGCCATCCTCGCGCCAGTCGATCATCAGCGTCCCGCCATCCAGATCGATGCGCACGCTGCGTCCGGTCAGCCCGCGCCTTGCCGCTGCGACGGCGACCGCACATGAGGACGATCCGGAGGCCAGTGTCAGGCCCACGCCCCGCTCCCACACCCGCATCCGCAGATGATCGGGGCCGATGATGCTTGCCACCTGCACATTGGTGCGCTGGGGGAAGAGCGGATGATGCTCGTACCGAGGACCAAACTTGTCCAAGGGGATCGCCTCGGCATTCTCGACGAAAAAGCTGCAATGCGGGTTGCCCATGCCGGTGGCGACGGGGCCGCCCTCGATGGGCAGTTCCAGCGTGTCCATCTCCTCGGCCAGCGGGATCTCGCGCCAGTTCAGCTGAGGCGCCCCCATGTTGACCGAGGTCAGGCCGCCCCCTGCATCGTGCGCCTCCAGCGCGCCCCGCTCGGTTGTGAGGGTCAGCGCATCGGCGCCGTCCTCGTCCATCAGGTAGCGCGCGATACAGCGCGTGGCGTTGCCGCAGGCGCCCGCCGTGGTGCCGTCGGAATTCCAGAAGGTCAGATGCGCGTCCGCCTCACCGCTGGCCGCGATCACTGCCAGCTGATCGAAACCAATACCGCGATGCCGGTCCGCAATGCCCATGGCAAGGGCCGGCGTCATCGCCAACCCGCGCGCCCGTGCATCGACGACGACAAAGTCGTTGCCCAGCCCATGCATCTTCATGAAGGGCAATCCGGTATCAAACATCCTGTCCATGGCGGGCATATAGACCCCAGCTGGAAATGAATCCAGAGATTGCCGCGCTATCGCGTCGGAATTGGGGTTGACCCCCGGCGGCGCACTTTCTAATTACGCCCGCAGTGGGCCCTTAGCTCAGTTGGTAGAGCAACTGACTTTTAATCAGTGGGTCGCAGGTTCGAATCCTGCAGGGCTCACCACTTTTACCGCAAAACCCGGATCAGCTGCGCGCACCGGGACGCAAGCGCAGCAGCCAAACGAACACCAGCGTCATTAGCAGGAACATCAGGCTGAACGGGCTGGTGAGGAATATGGTCGGGTCGCCCTTCGATACGATCAGTGAGCGGCGCAGGAACTCCTCCAGATAGGGGCCGAGGATGACCCCCATCAGCATCGGCACCACCGGATAGTCAAAGCGGCGCAGCGCGAAGGCAAAGATGCCGATGGCCAGCGCCATCCACATCTGGAACCCCGAAAAGGACGAGGCATAGACCCCCGCCATCGAGATCAGCGCGATGAATGCGTAAAGCACCCCGCGATTGATCCGTGCGAGACGCAGGTAGAACGGGCCAAATAGTACGACCGATATCATGACGAAGATCGACGCCACGAAGAGCGCGGCAAACATCGGCGCGATGGTCGCCGTGTGTTCGATCAAAAGGCCCGGCCCCGGCACGAGGCCGTGGATCAGAAGGACGCCAAAGATGATGGCCGTCACCGCGTCGCCCGGGATGCCCATGGTCAGCAAGGGGATGATCGCACCGCCGCACATCGCGTTGTTGGCCGATTCGGAGGCGGCCAGCCCCTCATGCGAGCCTTGGCCGAACTCCTCGGGGTGCTTGGCCGTGCGCTTGGCCTCGGCATAGGCGATGAAGGACGCCATGGCCGCGCCCCCGCCAGGCAGCATGCCAATCAGCACGCCGATCACCGAGCTTTTGACATATAGAAACGCGCCAATCTCGCGGATGATGCCGAAATTCGGGATGAAGTCGCGGTGCCGCAGGCGCGGCAGCTCGGCCACGACGGTGCCCATTGCGTGGCGCGCGGGCGTCGCCGCCTGCACCAGCAGCTCGCAAACCGCAAAGAGGCCGATCACGGCGGGCAGAAGGCCGATTCCCTCGACCAGATGATAGCTCCCGAAATCGAACCGCCCTTTGGGCACCATCGGATCGATTCCCACGGTCGAGATCATCAGGCCCAGCGTCATCGCGATGATCGCGCGCCAGAGCGAGCCGCGCGCAACGATCGTCACCGTCACAACCGCCAGCAGCACCAGCGAGAATTTCTCGGGCGTGCGAAAGAGCAGGGCCAGCTGGCTGATGGGCTGCGCCAGCAGCATCAGGACCAGCGCCCCGATCATGCCGCCCACCGACGACGCGAACGCATCGAGGCTGAGCGCCTGCGCGCCATGCCCTTTCTTCATCAGGGCGTGGCCGTCGATACTGGTGATCGCGCCCGAGGGCGCGCCGGGAATGTTCAGCGTGATGCCGGTGATGGACCCGGCATAGATGCCGGCCATGTAGATCCCCATCACCATGATCAGCGCGTTCTGCACCTCCATCCCGAAGGTGAAGGGCAAGAGCAGCGCGATGGCCAGCGTCGCGGTCAGCCCCGGAATGGCGCCAAAGACAAGGCCCAGCATGAAGCCGCCCAGAAGGTAGAGGAACGGCCAGAGCGTGAAGAGCGTTGAAAATCCGCTCATGAGGTCCAGCATGATCTAGAGGCTCCAGACCGGCAGAGACAGCTCGAACAGCCGCACGAAGAAAAGCCAGCCAAAGACGGTGATCACGGCCGCCGTGATGGCCGAGAGTAGCACCGCATGGACGGGCCGCCCACTGGCCTCATAGTTGAAATAAAGCGCAACGATGAAGGTATAGGCGCCAGCGGCGACGAAATACCCCACCCGGTCCAGCCCATAGGCGAAAAATCCGGTCGCGATGATCAGGGCAAGCGGGCCGATGATGGAAACGGCGGGGACATGATCCGATTGCGCCGCCCCCTCGCCATCCTCACGGCCCTTTCGCAGCTCGACCCAGAAAATGCGCAGCGCGCCCACATACATGATCGCGCTCAGCACAATGGGAAGAAACGAGGCGCCCGGCTCCACCCCCTTTGCAAACGGCATGCCAAGGCTGAAGATCTGGCTGGCATAGACCGTGGTCAGCACCAGAAGCAGCATCGCAAAGATCGCCTGGCCATTGGGGCGGGCAGAGCCGGTCATGCGGAGATCATCCTTTGCGCGGGTGGGGCCGCGGCGCGCATCGCTGGGGTGCGCGCCACCGGTATCTTACTTTTCGAGGATACCCTGCTCGACCAGATTGTCGATCAGCGCAAAGGCCTTTTTCTGCGACGCCTCGACATAGGCGGTCGTGTCGGCGCCGTTCATGTAGACAGCGCCCATCGCGGTCTCCTCGGCGCGCGCCTGAAATTCGGGCAGTTCAAACACCTCGGCAAAGCCGGCCTCCAGAACCTCCTTTTGCGCCGGGTCGATCCCCTTGGGCGCGGCGATCAGGCGGAAACTGCCCCAGACCACATCATAGCCCAGCTCCTGCATGGTCGGCACATCGGGCAGGAACTCGCTGCGCTCGGTGCCCATGACGGCCAGCACTCGGGCCTGGCCCGATTGCACGGCGGCATAAACCGCCGACGCGCTCAGCGACGCGGCGTCCGTCTCGCCCGACAGAAGCGCCTCGCGCTGCGGGCCAGATCCGTCGGGATAGGGCACGTGGTTCACCTCGATCCCCGTTGCGTCGGCCAGATCGAGCGCGGGCAGATGCCACACGCCCCCACTGCCGACGTTGGAGATCGAAAGCTCGCCGGGCGCCTCCTTGGCGGCGGCCACGAAATCCTCCAGCGTCTGATAGGGGGAGTCTGCATTCACCGCGATCACCGTGGGATGCACCGTGACCGAGCCAAGGTACTCCAGCTCGGCGGTGTCATAGCCGGGCACCAGATCATAATAGGGCACCGTGATGACGCTGTCCCAGGTCAGCGAGCCAATCGTATAGCCATCGGGGCGCGCCTTCATCAGGCGCAGCGTGCCGATCCCGCTCTGGGCGCCTGTGATGTTCTGCGTGTTGATCCCCACGCCCAGCGTCTGCTCGGCGAAATTCATGAAGGTGCGCATGACGGTATCCGTGCCGCCGCCCGCGCTCCAGGGCATGATGTGCGTCAGGTCCTTCGACGGGTAATCCTGCGCCGCTGCACCAAGCGGCAGCGCAATGGCCAGAGCCGCCAGCGCGGCCGTTCTGCGAGTGAGTTTGATCATTGTTTTTCTCCCTGTTCAGTCGTGATGCGCGACCCGGATACTGCCGGGGCGCGCCCGCATCAGCCCATCCAGCGACGGACAGGCGCCTTGGCTTCTTCCAGTGGCTGGCAGACGATATCGACCAGCGTCGGGCCGTCATGCGCGATCGCCTCTTTCAGCACGCCCTCCAGCTTGGCCGGATCCTCGACCCGCCATGATTTGACGCCGTATGCCGCGGCGACCGCGGCCTGATCGACCCGGTTGAAGTCGACATTATAGTAGCGCCCGCCGCAATCGTCATGCTGGCTGGCCTTGATCCAGCCGAAGTTCGAGTTGGAAAAGACAATGTAGGTGATCGGCGCGCGGCAGCGCGTCACGGTCTCCAACTCGCCGCAGGTGAACCCGAACGAGCCGTCGCCCATCAGCCCGACCACCTTGGAGTCTGGCCTGCCAAACCACGCACCCAAGGACGCCGACAGCGCGTAGCCCAGCGCACCGTGCGCGCGGTTCGTGATGAAATGACGGCCCGGTTGCGGCAGCTGATAATAGGCCGAGAAATAGGGGCAGGACGTGCCCGGGTCCGACACGATGGTCGCGTCCTCGGGCAGGATCCGCTGGAGCGTGGCGATGATACGCTCGGGCCGGATCGGCGCCTCGTCCGAGGCCGCCAGATGGTTGAACTTGTCGAACTTGCGCTTGTGAATATCGGCGATCACGGCCGCGCCGCCAAACGTGCCAGCGCCCTGCCCGCGCCGGTCCAGCTCGGCATTCATCGCGTCCAAAGTCATGCGCAGATCACCGACAACGCCCACTTCGGTGGGCAAGACGGCCCCGATCACCATCGGATCGACGTCGCAATGCACAACGCGCGTGCCGGGCTGCGGCGCCTCCCAGCGCGAGGTGGTGGTGCTGCCCGCGCGGCAGCCCATGAAAACAACCAGGTCGGCGCCCGCCATCGCCTCCCACGTCTCGTCCGTGCCACCGTTCGAGCCGACGACCCCCAGGCAGTTGGGATGCGTCTCTGCAAGGCTGCCTTGACCCGAAATCGAGGTCGCGACGGTGATGTCGAGCCGGGTGGCCAGCCGGTCCAGTGCCTCCATCCCGCCCGAGATCACCACGCCGCCCCCACAGACGATCAGCGGCGATTTGGCCGACAGGATCGCGTCCAGCGCCCCGTCGATCGCGCCCTGATCGGGGCCGGTGCGATAGGCGGGATAGCTAGTCAGCTGCGCATCAGCCCAGATGTCACCTGCGGGCACGTCGTCATATTGAATATCGTAAGGCAGACCCAAATGCGCCGCGCCCGAGCGCCCAGTCGTCATGGCGCGGAACGCCTGCCGCACCATGCGCGGAATGTGATCGGCGCGCTTGATGACCGTGTTCCACTTGGTCAGCGGCCGCATCAGCGCCTCCTGGTCCACCTCGGTCAGAGGATAGCGCCCATAGCTGGCGACTGAGACGTCGGTGGTAATGCCCAGCACGGCGTAGGAACTTTCGCTCGCCTCGATCAGGCCCGGCAGGATGTAGGTGGCGCCGCCGCCTGACGGCCCCTCGCAAACACCGGCGCGCCCCGTGACACGCGAATAACCGTCGGCCATGTAGGTCGCGCTGCGCTCGTCCCGCGTCAGGATGTGCTGGATCGGATGATCGAGCTGCAGCATCGCGTCATAGAACGGAAGGGTCGTGTCGCCGCACAGGCCGAAGATGTGCCGCACGCCATGCGCCTCGAGGCTGCGCACCATCGCCTGCGCACCTGTCATCGAATTGCTCATGGGATCTCCTCGTTCACGTTCCGGCCAAACTGTATACAGGACAATATTCAGAAGCGTGTGCAAATCAATTGCTATTTTTAAGGCGTTGACTAATTTGGGCCGCGCAGCCCATATCGGGGCCAATTTTCAGGGCATCTGCATGCAACAGGACACCGGCGCGGTCGACACCGCCTACCGCACCCTCAAGGAAATGGCCGCAAGCTTTGCGTTCAAGCCGGACGAGCGCCTGAACGAAAGCGCCATATCGGTGCAGCTTTCGATCAGCCGTACGCCGCTGCGCGAGGCGCTGAACCGCCTCACAGCCGAGGGTTTTCTGACCTTCCGGCGCGGTCAGGGCTTTCATTGCCGCTCGCTCAACCCTGCCGAGATGATGGACCTCTACGAGGCGCGTGCCGCGATCGAGGGCGAGACCGCGCGCCTTGCCGCGCGCCGCGCCGAACCGGGCGAAATCGCCGCATTAGAGACATATCTGGAGCAATCCAAGAGCCGTTATACCAGCGGCGTTTCCCCCATTGAGCTGGTCCGTCTGGACGAAGAGTTTCATCGCCGCATCGCGCTGTTGTCAGGCAATGCCGAGCTGGTGCGCCTTTTGGACAACGCCGCCGCGCGCATCCAGTATATCCGGGTGATCGACCTGCAATTGCTGAGCGAGCGAGACGGCGCCCCCGCCATCACGACCGAGCCGCATGCCCGCATCCTCAAAGCGGTGGCCGACGGCGACGAAGAAGGCGCCGCGCGCGAGATGCGCAGCCATATCTCGCGCCGGCTAGAAGAGGTAACGGCGAATGTCAGATTGGCGTTCTCAAGGCTCTATGCGCCTTGATAGGGTCTAATATCCTGCCGCATATCCATCCTTTCGGTGGTCCGATCCGGCCACATAACCACCTTCGACACGCCGGATCAGTTGCGCCCCGCCAAAGCCGAACTCCGCCGCCGTGCCGCCCCGCGCCACGTCATGCCCCATCGCCTGGAGCGCTGCGACAGTAGCGTCCGGCATCCCATCCTCGACCGCCACGCGGCGGCCCGAGACAACCTGCCAACGGGGCGCGTCACTGGCCGCTTGCGGATCCTGCCCCCAGAGCATCGTGCGCAACATCATCTGCAAATGCCCCTGCGCCTGCATCGGCCCGCCCATGACGCCAAAGCTCATCTCGGGCGCACCGCCGCGCGTGACGAAACCGGGGATGATGGTATGGAACGGACGCCGCGACGGGCCGACCGCGGCGGGATGGCCTCGCTCGGCGACAAAGCCGGCACCGCGATTCTGCATATGGATGCCCGTTCCGGGCACCACGACACCCGCGCCGAAGCCCATGTAATTGGACTGGATGAAGGACACCATGCGCCCCTCCGCATCCGCCGCCGTCAGATAGACCGTGCCGCCCGCCCGCGGCGCGCCCGCGCCCGGATCGCCCGCGCAGGCCGGGTCGATGAGTGCGGCGCGCGCGTCCAGATACCCGTCCGCCAAAAGCGCCTCGGGGCCGAATGCCATCGCCTTCGGGTCGCCCACATGCGCGGCGGTATCGGCCAGCGCCAGCTTGGTCGCCTCGATCTGAAGATGCAGCGCGATGGGATCGTCCGGCCCGTAATCGGCCACAGCGGTGCGATCCACCAGACCCAGCGCGATCAGTGCCGCGATACCCTGCCCGTTGGGCGGGATCTCGTGGAGCTCGGCGCCGCGAAAAGGCATCTGGATTGTGCCGCACCAATCGGCCTCATGCGCGGCCATATCCTCGGCGCTGAGCGACGCACCGTTGGCGCGCGCCGCCTCGGCAATCTTCTCGGCCAGCGCGCCGCGATAGAACGCCTCGCCCTCCGTATCGGCAATCAGCTCCAGCGTCTGCGCCAGCGCCTCATTGCGGAACACCTCGCCCGCCCGCGGCGCGCGCCCCTCCGGCATGAAGCATTCGGCAAAGCCCGGCTGATCCCTCAGCAGCTGCGCGCCCTTGGCCCAAAGGCCGGCGATGGTGGGCGAGACAGCGAACCCGTCCCGCGCATATCCGATGGCGGGCGCAAAGAGTCGCGCGAAGGGCAATCGCCCATGCGCGCGCGACAGCATCACCCAAGCCGATACCGCACCCGGCACCGTCACCGCGCCCCAGCCGCGCTGCGGCACGCCGCCGTCGAACTGCGCGTCGGTCCATGCTGCGGGCGCGCGGCCCGTGGCGTTCAGCCCATGCAGCTTTGCACCGTCCCAAAGGATCGCGAAGGCGTCGGAGCCAAGCCCGTTGCCCGTCGGCTCGACCACGGTGAGGCAGATCGCCGTCGCCAGCGCCGCGTCCACCGCGTTGCCGCCCTCGGCCAGAATGCGCAGCCCGGCCTGCGCGGCCAAGGGCTGTGACGTGGCCACCATGTTGCGAGCGTAGACCGGCGTGCGGTGGGTGGCATAGAGCGGAGCGTCGGTCATGGTGGGACTTCCTTCGGTCAGGTTACGCGGCAGCGGGCCGGGCGCTTTGGCAGCGAAGCGTCACGCCAAGGGACGCGATGGTCAAGATGCCCGCGCCCTCCCCGGCCTCCTGCCATGTCGCCGCATCCGAGGCGCTGGCGCGCGCGGCGATCCGCTCCACCCCGTCAAAGGTAAGGGTTGCGTCGGTGAAAGCATCCGCGCCCTGCCGGATCATCATGTCGAAACCCGTGCCGACGACTGCCCAGCCGTCACCGCGCCGCTCTGCCCGTCCCTCGGCCAGCCGCGCATAGCGCGCGGCCTCGGCGGCGGGATCGGGGCTGTGCATGGTCATGGACGTGATACCGCGAAAGCCGTTGGAATGGTCCAGCCACTCATCGCGCCAGACCAGCTCGGGTGTCAGGTGCTGGCAGTAATAGACGCGGCCCACCGGAAACTCGGCAAAGGTCATGCGGACATTGTGAAACCGCGCCATCTGTTCGGTCCCCTCGACATCCACAGGCCGCTCCAAGAGGATCGGCTCTTGCGGATCGAACCCTTCGGAGCGCAGGCGCGCGTAGGTCGCCCCGGCGTCGTCCGAGCGAAAGACAAGGCCGCTGAGGCCGATGGGGCTGTCCAGCACATCCTGCCGCTGCTTGCCTGTGGCAGGCACGCCGACAAGCTCAAGATAGCTGACCGGGTCCATCATCAGATGATTGATCGACCCCAGCGAATGATGCCCGCGCGGCGTCAAGTGAAACCCCAGATCGGCAAAGATCGCGGCGGCACCGTCCATCCCGAGGCCGGTATTGATGACAAGGTGGTCGAGCTGCATGAGCGAGGCTCCCTTCAGGACAGGTGCAGACTGAAGCGTCGCAACGCGATTGTCGAGCCGCGCCCGGTGCCAACGCTACCTTGCGAGGCGCAGCAGAACCGCGCCGCCCAGCATCGCAGCGGTGGCCAGTACTTTGGTCAGGTCCAGCCGCTCCTTGAGGAAGAAGACACCGATCAGTAGCGCAAAGACAACGCTGGTTTCCCGCAGCGCGGTCACGAGGGCGATGGGCGCCTGGGTGAAGGCCCAAGTGACCAGCGCATAGGCGACAAACGAGGCGCCGCCGCCCAAAACGAAGATCGAGCGCCCCGCCGGCCCCGCCATGCGGCGCATCGTGCCGGGGTGCCGCCGCATGAGGAAGAGCGCCATCAGCACCGAATTGACCAGCGCGACCCAGGCATAGAACCCCAGCGGCGAGCCAGAGATGCGCGCGCCATAGCCGTCGACCAGTGAATAAGACGCGATGAACATGCCCGTAACCAGCGCCATGCCCGCAGCGCGCCCGTTGCGCAGACCATCGGCGCGGCGCACGGCGGCAAGGCTGATGATACCAAGCGCAATGATGGCAATCGCCAACAGCTCGGCCCCGCTCAGATGCACGCCGAGCGCCGTCACCGACACGAACGCCACAATCAGCGGAGCCGAGCCGCGGGCGATGGGATAGACTTGGCTCAGATCGCCCATCTCGTATGCGCGCATCAGAAACAGCTGATAGCCCATATGCAGCGCCAGTCCCGCCGCCATCCACGGCAGCGCCGCCATGTCGGGCATCGGCGCAAGCCAGATCGAGATCAGCGCGAAGGGCGTGTGCCCCACGACGACGGCGCCCATCGCCAGCTTCTTGTCGGTGCCGCCCTTGACCGCCGCATTCCAGACGGCGTGCAACAGGGCGGCGCCGATTACGGCGAGGAAGACGGTCTGGCTCATGCGTGGCTCCTTGAGGTTGGCGCCACGCTAGGCCGGATGACCTCAGCTGGGAAGGTGTATCCGAAAGGCCGCCCGGATCGCCGCATCGACATCCGGCGCAAACCGCGCGGCGGAGCGTTCCGACAGGATCGCCTCCTTGCGGGCGGTTGCGGCGGCGTTCAGATCGGGCCTCTCCATCTCGACCCATTGCTTGGGACTCATCCGGTTCGCCGTTTTCGGGTATTGGTAATCCGTCTCCATCCGGGCCAGCGTCTGAGGGGTGCCAAGGTAATGCCCCGGCCCGCCGATGCAGACCTGCCGGATCTGCTCCAGCGCCAGCGTCTCGTCATCCACTTCGATGCCGCGCACGCAGCGCTGCGCATGGCCGATCAGGTCATCCCCTAGGATCAGCGATTCAAGGCAGAAACCCAGAAGCGAGGCGTGCATGCCCGCCGCCTCATAGACCATGTTCAACCCCGACAGCCCCGCCATCACGTTCGAGCACATCTGCTCCCATCCCGCCTGCATGTCGGGCAGCTTGGCATCGGTGATGCCGCCCGCCGCACCGCCCGGCAGATCGTAGAAGCGGTGCATCTGCGCGCAGCCCGCGCTCAGCAGTGCCTGCTCGCCCGAGCCGCCGGTCATCGCACCGGTGCGCAAATCGAGGCCAAAGGGCCATGTGCCGAAGATTGCCGGATGGCCCGGCTTGACCGCGTTGACATAAACGAGGCCGGCAAGGCATTCGGCCGTCGCCTGCACGATGGCGCCCGCGATGGTCGAGGGCGCGGTCGCGCCCGCCATTCCGGCGCTCAGCAGCAGGACGGGCATGCCGCCGAGGATCACCTCTTCCATCACCTCGCAGGATTCGGTGGCGAATTTCATCGGCGGCACGACGAAACAGTTGGAGTTCGACACGAAGGGCCGCTCGCGCCATGCCTCTTCGCTGCCCGCGATCATGTGCAGCATCTCGATCCCCTTGCGGCCAAAGGCGCGCTCGGTGAAGGACACGCCGACATGCTTGGTCGTGCCCGCGCAGCAAGCATAAAGCGTGTTGAGGTCCATCTCCATGTTGTCGGCGATGTCGCGGCAGACCATGGGGCGCTGCACGAAATGGATGTTGTCCAGAACGTCACAGATCCGTGCGGCATCATGCAGGTCCTGCACCGTGCAATCACGGTAATAGCGCCCATCCACATCGACGAGGTTCACCGCCGCGCCCGCCGTGCCGTAATGCACCCGCGTGCCACTTAGCTCCATGTCATGGCGCGGATCGCGGCCCATCAGGGTCACGCTGCGATTGGCCCGCGCGATCGTATCCTCGATCAATGCGCGCGGAAAACGGATGCGCCCGTCATCGCCCTGAATGGCCCCGGCTCCTGTCAGGTAGGCGACGCCGCTGGGCGGCGCATCGGCAAGGCCGATCTGCTCCAGCGCATCGAGCGCGGTCTGGTGAATGCGCTCGACCTCGGCCGGGGTCAGGGGGTTGTACCGCCCCCCTTCCATGCCGGGGCGGATGGCGCGCATCGCGTCGGAGACGGGGGCGGAACGAACGGCACGCCGCGCGGCGCGGCCTCCGGAACGGCGGGGGGCAATCTGGTTCATCTGCGGGCCTCATGCGTGAGGGTGGATCTGGAAGGGGTTTTGCCGACGGGGTCAGAGGCCCGCGGGCCTGCCGCGCGCAGCACGCCCTCGTGCCGCACCGATGGTGCGGATGACGAGGGTGATCTGGCTGAATGGCGACATGGCCATCTTTCCGCTGTTGACCCCTAGATCCCCGCATATCCGGCATGCCCTGTCTGTCCCAATTGCGACTCATGTCGTTTTTGGGCCACCCTGGGCCGCGAAGGGCCTGTGCCACCCCAAAAGGCGCAGCCATCTGCGCTATTCCAAACTGGGGCCGGACTTGCTAAGCCCGCACCACCCCGAGCCAACGCCAGCGAGGCCCGCCATGCCCGAGACCCAGATCAAGCTGCACAACACGCGCACGCGCAAGAAGGAGGAATTCGTGCCTCTGGATGAGAAAAACGTGCGCATGTATGTCTGCGGCCCGACGGTCTATGACCGCGCGCATCTGGGCAATGCGCGGCCCGTGGTGGTCTTCGACGTGCTGAACCGGCTCTTGCGCCACGTATATGGCGAGGATGCCGTGACCTATGTGCGCAACTTCACCGACGTCGATGACAAAATCAACGCCCGCGCCGCCGAGAGTGGACGCAAAATCGGCGACATCACTGAAGAGACGATTGGGTGGTTCCTGGAAGACATGGCCGCTCTCGGCGCGCGCGAGCCGGACGCCATGCCGCGCGCGACCGGGTTCATCCCGCAAATGGTCGAGATGATCGAGGGGCTGATCGCCAAGGGTCACGCCTACGAAGCGGAGGGGCATGTCCTATTCGCCGTCGAAAGCTATGCGGACTACGGCAAGCTGTCGGGCCGGAGCATCGACGACATGATCGCCGGCGCGCGGGTCGAGGTGGCCCCCTACAAGCGGAACCCGATGGATTTCGTCCTCTGGAAGCCCTCCACCGAGGGCCAGCCCGGCTGGGACTCGCCTTGGGGCTATGGCCGCCCCGGGTGGCATATCGAGTGCTCGGCGATGTCGTATGAACTCTTGGGCGAAAGTTTCGACATCCACGGCGGTGGCAACGACCTGATGTTCCCCCACCACGAGAACGAGATCGCCCAAAGCTGCTGCGCCCATCCCGAAGGCGGCTTCGCGCAGGTATGGATGCATAACGAGATGCTGCAGGTCGAGGGAAAGAAGATGTCCAAGTCGCTGGGGAATTTCTTTACTGTGCGGGATCTGCTGGATCAGGGCATCCCGGGCGAGGTGATTCGGTTTGTGTTTTTAAGTACACACTACCGGAAGCCGATGGACTGGACTGAGCGCAAAGCGTCATCAGCGCAAAAGAAGCTGGCGCGGTGGTTTCGAAAAACAGACGGCGTTAAAGCCTATGACAAGCCGCCATACAGAATTGAAGTCGCGCTATCGGAAGACTTGAACACCCATGAAGCGCTTAAAGAAATGGAGCAGCTGTCACCTGAAGCTCTTAAGGCGAGTATGCGGTTTCTGGGTTTCCCAGATGCAGAGACCGTAGATTGGTTTCGACAGGAAAGGGATGACCTCACTGGCGTTTCGTCGAGCTACGGTCATTCACTTGATCAGTCCCGGCTACGAGATTTAATGGAACAATGGCAACGGTTAAGAAATGCAAAAAACTTCGCCGCTGCTGATGATCTGAAGGCACAAATTGAGGCGGCCGGGGTCAAACTGATCGCCGGACCGGACGGTCCGCAAGCTGATCTCAATAAGGATTACGACCCTTCAAAACTAGAGGCTCTGAAATGACGCCACCACTCCGCTCCAAGGGCAGCCCCCGACCGCGGGTGGGGGTGAAGCTGCCGCCGTCGTGCCGCAGGCGCGCGTTTGGCGTGACGGGTGCGGTCGGGGGTTGCCCGTGGTTCCCACGGGCGGAAAGCTCCGAACGAAGCGCTCCGAAACCGGAGGCCACATGACACGCACCCGCCTCTCAATCTACGACACCACCCTGCGCGACGGGCAACAAACCCAGGGCGTCAGCTTTTCGACCGCGGAGAAGCAGCGCATCGCGGCCATGCTTGACCAGCTCGGCGTCGATTATATCGAAGGCGGCTGGCCCGGTGCGAACCCCACCGACAGCGCCTTTTTCGATGCCGCCCCGCAGACCCGCGCGAAAATGACCGCCTTCGGCATGACCAAGCGCGCAGGGCGCAGTGCCGCGAATGACGATGTGCTCGCCGCCGTGATGAATGCGGGCACGCAGACCGTCTGCCTCGTCGGCAAGGCGCATGATTTCCATGTCGAGCGCGCACTGGGCATCACCTTGGAGGAGAATACCCAAAACATCGCGCAATCCATCGCGCATCTGGTGGCCGAGGGGCGCGAGGCGCTGCTCGATGCCGAGCATTTCTTTGACGGCTACAAGGCAAATCCCGCCTATGCCCTCGAGGTGTGCCATGCCGCCTATAAGGCGGGCGCGCGCTGGATCGTGCTCTGCGATACCAATGGCGGCACCCTGCCGACCGAGATCGGGCGCATCACATCCGAGGTCATCGCGGCGGGCATCCCCGGCGATCACCTGGGCATCCACACCCATAACGACACCGAAAACGCGATCGCCGGATCGCTCGCCGCGATCGACGCGGGCGCGCGGCAGGTCCAAGGCACGCTCAACGGGCTGGGCGAGCGTTGCGGCAATGCGAACCTCACCACGCTGATCCCGACCCTGCTGCTGAAAGAGCCTTACGCCAGCACATATGAGATCGGCGTCACATCGGACGCGCTCAAAGGTCTCAGCCGGATCAGCCGCAAACTGGACGACATCCTCAACCGCGTGCCGATGCGGCAGGCCGCCTATGTCGGCGCTTCGGCATTTGCTCACAAGGCCGGTCTGCATGCCAGCGCGATCCTCAAGGATCCCAGTACTTACGAGCATATTGATCCGGCGCTGGTCGGCAACGCGCGCATCATCCCTATGTCCAACCAGGCCGGCCAATCGAACCTGCGCCAACGCCTGCAAGAGGCCGGGATCGAGGTTGCGCCCGGCGATCCGGCCCTCGCCCTCATCCTTGACCAGATCAAGGAGCGCGAGGCGATCGGCTATACCTATGACAGCGCGCAGGCCAGTTTCGAACTGCTAGCGCGCCGCGCCCTCGGCACCCTGCCGGATTTTTTTGAGGTAAAGCGCTACAAGGTCACCGTCGAGCGCCGCAAGAACAAATATGACCGGATGGTCAGCCTGTCCGAGGCGGTTGTCGTTGTGAAGGTCGACGGCGAGAAGAAACTGTCTGTCAGCGAGTCGATGGACGAGTTGGGCTGCGACCGCGGCCCCGTCAACGCTCTTGCCAAGGCGCTGGCCAAGGATCTGGGCCGATATCAGAGCCTCATCGAGGACATGCGCCTGGTCGACTTCAAGGTGCGCATCACCCAGGGCGGCACCGAGGCCGTGACCCGCGTCATCATCGACAGCGAGGACGATCAGGGCCACCGCTGGTCCACAGTGGGCGTCAGCGCGAACATCGTGGACGCATCATTCGATGCGCTTCTGGACGCGATCAAGTGGAAGCTGCTGCAAGGTGCCTGATCTGGGCCAGGATCTGACCGGCTGCGCCGAGCTGCTGCGCCGGGGCGATCCGGATCGCTTCCGCGCGGCGATGGCTGCGCCGGTGGCAGCGCGACGCGTCCTATTTCCCATCTACGCGTTCAACGTCGAGGTGTCGCGTGCGCCCTGGATGACCCAAGAGGCGCTGATCGCCGAGATGCGTCTGCAATGGTGGCGCGACGCGCTAGAAGAGATCGCGGCGGGTGGCAAGGTGCGCCGCCACGAGGTGGTGACACCGCTGGCCGACGTGCTGGATGCGCAAGGCGCCAAGCTCCTCGACGATCTGATCGTCGCGCGTGGGTGGGATATCTACCGCGAGCCATTCGAGGATGACGCACACCTGACCCGCTATCTGGAGCAGACCAGCGGCAATCTGATGCTGGCCGCAGGTCGCGCATTGGGCGAAGTCGATGAAGATGTCGTATTGGATGCGGGCTATGGCACCGGTGTCGCCGCGTGGCTGCGGGCGATCCCTGCGCTGGAGGAAGCCGGACGTATCCCGCTGCTGGACGGGCGCCCCGAGGGGATCCGTGCGCTGGCAGAGGACGGGCAGCGCCGCCTTACCGCTGCACGCTCTCAGCGCCACAAGATCGGCGCTGAGGCGCGCCCGGCCATGCTGGCCGCTTGGCAGGCGGGCGGCATCTTGCGCCGCGCGGCGGCGCACCCGGCGCTGGTGGTGAATGGCGGGCTGGAACCCCGCCCGATTCGCTCGGCGCTGGGGCTGCTGATGCGTTCCACGACCGGACGATGGTAGGGAACAGCGTTCCAATTGCTCCGGATGCGCCGGGCGCAAATTAAAACGATTTTCCAGAAATTGCCGCCCTTTCAAAACAAAACGCACGACCCAGTTGCATATACGAATTGTGGCACCGCACTTCTCCACTTGGGCCGAACCACGTTTCGCGCGGCTAGGCAGGTCCAGAAGGCGCCCCTCTTCCCACATCGAAAATACCGCGTCATATCCTTTGCCATGTTCGACGCGCTCCCCCTCCCGGCCCACGAATGGCCCATGATGCAGCCCGGCTGGGTCTGGCTCTGCGGTGCCGGCCCGGGTGATCCGGGCCTGCTGACGATCCACGCGCTCAACGCGCTGCGTCAGGCCGATGTGGTGGTCTACGACGCGCTCGTGCAGGAATGCATCCTCGATTGGGCGCCGCAGGCCGAGAAAGTCTATGCCGGCAAGCGTGGCGGCAAACCGTCCGCAGTCCAGCGCGACATCTCGCTCCGCCTCGTCGATCTGGCCCGCGCGGGCAAGCGCGTGCTGCGCCTTAAGGGCGGCGATCCCTTCGTTTTCGGACGCGGCGGCGAAGAGGCGCAGACGCTGGTGCAGCACGGCATCCCCGTGCGCATCATCCCGGGCATCAGCGCGGGCATCGGCGGGCTGGCCTATGCGGGCATCCCCGTCACGCATCGCGACGTGAACCAGTCCGTCACCTTCGTCACCGGGCATGATCAGACGGGCAACGCGCCCGCCTCACTCAATTGGAAGGCACTGGCCGAAGGCAGTCAGGTTCTGGTCATCTACATGGGCATGAAACACGCGGGTCATATCAGCGCAGCACTGATGAAACATGGCCGCGACCCCGACGAGCCTTGCGCGGTGGTCTGCAACGCCACCACACCCCAGCAGCAGGTGATCGAGACAACCCTCAGCCGCATGGTTGCCGATATCGAGGCCAGCGGGCTGGAGCCGCCGGCACTCCTGTGCATCGGGCGCTCGGTGCTGATGCGGCAGGTGCTGGATTGGCAAGGCCAGATGGCCGGCGCGCCGGTGCGGGATTTCGATCCTCTGGGCCGTGGTCTGGCTGCCGAGGTCGCCTAAGCGCCTCTTGCTAACGCCGCCGAACGGCTCTAGCAGTTTGCGCCATGACAGATGCCGCCCTCCTTCCCGACGACAGCCGCGCACGCCGCAACGTCACCGTTCTGGTGCTGGCGCAGGCGATCCTCGGCGCGCAGATGCCGATGATCTTTGTCGTTGGCGGGCTTGCGGGCACCGGGCTTGCCTCGAATCCCTGTTTCGCGACGCTGCCCATCTCGCTTATCATCATCGGTTCGATGTTGTCGGCGACGCCGATGTCAGCGATCATGCAGAAATACGGGCGCCGCGTCGGGTTTTTCGTCGGCACGCTTGGCGGCGCCGTCGGCGGCGCGGTGGGCGCATACGGCCTCTATACCGCCTCCTTCCCGCTCTTCTTGCTGGGCAGCTTTCTGACCGGCATCTACATGAGCGCGCAGGGCTTCTACCGTTTTGCCGCCGCCGACACCGCCAGCGATGCGTTCCGCCCCAAGGCGATCTCCTACGTGCTTGCCGGTGGCCTGCTCAGCGCCGTGATCGGGCCGCAGCTGGTCAAGGTGACGGCCGAGGCGATGATCATCCCCTTCTTCGGCACCTATCTTGCAGTGATTGCCCTCAACATCGTCGGCTCAGCGCTCTTTTTGTTCCTCGACATCCCCAAACCGCCGGTGCCTGATGAGGACGCCCCGCGCGGCCGCTCGCGGATCGAACTGCTCAAGACACCGCGGATCGCGGTCGCTGTCATCTGCGCCATGGTCTCGTATGCGTTGATGAACCTTGTGATGACGTCGACACCGCTCGCGGTGGTCGGCTGCGGCTTCGGCCCCAGCCGCGCGGCGGATGTGGTCACGGCCCACGTGCTCGCCATGTATGCGCCCTCCTTCTTCACTGGCCATCTCATCGCACGTTTCGGCGTCGAGCGGATCATGGGCGCGGGCATCGCCATCCTCGCCGCCGCGGGCGCCGTCGCGCTTCAAGGCGTCGAGCTCGAGAATTTCTTCATCGCGCTGGTTCTCTTGGGTGTTGGCTGGAATTTCGGCTTCATCGGTGCCACCTCGATGCTGGCCGGGTCGCACGAGCCGCACGAGCGCGGCCGGATGCAGGGCCTCAACGATCTTCTGGTCTTCGGCGGCGTCACCGTCGCCTCGCTGGCCTCCGGCGGGCTGATGAACTGCTCGGGCGGCGACGCGCAGACCGGATGGGCCTCGGTCAACCTCGCGATGGCGCCCTTCCTGACGCTTGCGGGCGGCGCGCTGATCTGGCTGATGCTGCGCAACCGCCGCGAGGCCTAGGAGCCGCGCAGGCTTTCATTGTTCCGAAAATACTCCCGCCGGAGGCGGCGCCGACCTCACCCGAGGCCGAGCTTGTCCGCCATGAAGGCCAGCGCCACTTCCAGCCCGTCCGGCGCGATGCCGTGGCCGGTGCCCTTCATCACATGGGCATAGACGTCCTTCCAGCCCGCTGCCTGAAGCGCCTCGGCCGCCTCGGGTAGCGATTGCGGTGGCACCACGTCGTCGGCGTCCCCATGCACCAGCAGGATCGGCGGGCGGCTAACCACCTCGTCGGCCAGAAGCTCGGGACGCAGCAGGCGACCCGAGAAGGCGACAATTCCCGCCACCTCATCCTCGCGCCGGGGCGCGACGTGGAGGGCCATCATAGTCCCTTGAGAGAAGCCGAAGAGAACCACCTGTTCGGGCAGAACATCCTCATCCACCATCAGCGCATCGAGAAACGCGTTCAGATCGTTCGCCGCCGACAGAAGGCCGCGCTCAGCCTCCTCCTCGCTCGAGCCGTCGATCCAAGGGATGGGAAACCATTGAAAGCCGTTCGGCATGCCCGGCACGTTCTCGGGCGCGTCGGGCGCCACGAAAAGCGTATCGGGCAGATGCTCGCCCAGCGGGTCGGCAAGGCCCAGAAGGTCAGGCCCGTTCGCGCCATAGCCGTGCAGGAACACGACGATGGACTTCGTCTCGCCCGAAATCGGCTCGCGCCGGCCTGCGTTCAAAACACGCGTCATCTGATGCCTTCCCTTTGTTTCGCCACCCGGTAGTAGGCCCAAAGGAGGCGGGCAGCAACCGACCTGTAGGGGCTCCAGTCTGCGGCCATGGCGCGCATCGCCCGCTCGTTTGGGCGCTCGGGCAGATCGTAGAGGATGCGCGCCGCCTCCTGTAGCGCCAGATCGCCATGGGCAAAGACATCTGCCCGCCCGAGGCTGAACATCGCATAGATCTCGGCGGTCCAGGTGCCGATGCCCGGCACGGCGGTCAGCGTCTTCAGCACCTCGGCATCGGGCGCACTGTGCAGCGCGTCATAGTCGATATCCGCGCGGGCCAGCTCCTGCGCATAGCGGATCTTTTGTCGGCTGAGCCCGGCGGCGCGCAAGCCATCCTCGCCGGCGATCAGGACGGGTGCGGGCGCGGTCAGCCCCGCCGCCTCCATCCGCGCCCAGATCGCGCTGGCCGAGGCCACGCTGACCTGCTGGCTGACGATAGCGCTCAGAAGCTGTGCAAAGCCATCCGGCCTGCGCCGCAGCGGCAGCGCGCCGGTCTCGGCATAGGCCACCTTCATGCGCGGGCAGATTCCGCAGAGCGCGGCGGCATCCGCCGCAACGTCCGCATCCGTTTCGATAATCCGCATGTTCATGGCGCGCGCGCCCAATCGAGCGCCTCGGCGACGGTGGCCACTTGAGTGCCCTCGGGCGGCGCAGGCCGCGCGATCATCGCGACGCGCACGCCCAATAGGCGCGCCGCCGTCAGCTTGGTCTCGGCGCGGACACTTCCAGCGTTGCGCAAGACCAGCCAGTCGATACCCAGCCGCTGGAACAGCTCCAGCTCCTCGCTTACCGGGAAAGGCGGCTGTTGCACCAACCAGTCACCGTTCGGCAGTGGGCATGGCACGCCGGGCGCGCCGATCTGGCGGCAGAAGATGCGGCAATCGGGCCGCGCAGCATACGCCATCAGCCCCTCGCGCCCCGAGGCGACCAGAACCGAGCTGCCCGGCGGGATCTGGCGGGCGGCGTCCGCATCGCTGGTCACATGAGTCCACAGATCGCCTTCTTGCGCGGTCCATTCGGGACGCCGCAGCAGACAATAGGGCACCGCATTTTCAGCACAAAACCGGGCCGCTATCCACGACGTTTCAACCGCGAAGGGGTGGCTGGCGTCCAGCACCGCCTGGGGCCGCAGCGATTGCAGAAACTCCTTCAGCGGCCCGCGATGATCCGCCTGTCCCGTGCTGTCGATCCGCGCATCCTCGGGCAGCCAGATCGCGTGCGCAACACCCGCATCTGTCAGGCTTGAGGCAAGCGCCCGCGCCTCGCCGGTTCCGGCAACGAGGAGCAGGGTCAAGGCAAACTCTTGGCAAGGCAGGGCAAACAGCGTCTCATATAGGGCACCCTAGCCGCGCTGCCCTTGCGCGCCAATCGGCAAAACTGTGCAAAGCCTGCCGTTTTGCCGCTTTCAGCGATATTGCAACCGCATCGCGGCGTCCCCACATCCAATCCTGATAGAAACGCAGTGAAAGGTAAGCGCGATGAAATGTCCGATCGACGGGGCCGAACTGGTGATGACAGACCGATCAGGGGTCGAAATCGACTACTGCCCACAATGTCGGGGTGTCTGGCTGGACCGGGGCGAGCTGGACAAGATAATCGAACGTTCTGACGTCGCGCCGCCCCCACCGCCGCCCGCCGACCGGGGGCGTGACGAGTATCGCGAAGACCGCCGCCGTGACGATCGCTACGACGACCGGTATGATGACCGTTCTTATAAGAAGAAAAAGCGCAGCAGCCTTCTCAGCGAGCTTTTCGACTTCTGATCATCCGCAGCGAACATGAAAAGAGCGGGCACATGGCCCGCTCTTTTTTGTTTGTATCAAGGCCACTTAGACCTGAACCTTGTCACCGCGCGGGCCGGCGAGCAGCCAGATGATGAAGCCGATGATCGGCAGGATCAAAATCAGCAGGGTCCAGAGCACCTTCTTGCCAGTCGAGGCGGCGGAGGTAAGCACTTGATAGATCGCATAGATGTCTGCGATCAGGACGATAATTCCGAAAAGTCCATATTCCATGACGCATCTCCTTTAGGTCGATTGGAGATATAACGAAGTCGTGAGCATTGGGTTCCTGCCCGGCTTCGCGTCTATTTCTTGCGCCGCTTCACGTTCCCGCCACGCTGACCCGGCCTGCCCGCAGTCGAGCGCCCGCGCGTCGCGGACCCGGCTGAGACCGCTTCTTCGACCGCCGATTGCCGCGCAAGCGGGTCGTCCGAGATGGCCAGATCGACAGCCTCCAATCGCTTGACCTCATCACGCAGGCGCGCGGCCTCCTCGAATTCGAGGTTTTCGGCGGCCTTGCGCATATCCGTGCGCAACCCATCGAGATGCGTCTGAAGGTTGCCGCCATGCATCGGCTTGTCGACCTTGGCGGTCACGCGATTCATGTCCACGTCGCCTTTGTAGAGACCTGCCAAAATATCCTCGACGTTCTTCTTGACCGTCGCAGGGGTGATGCCGTGCTCCTCATTATAGGCGATCTGCTTGGCGCGGCGGCGGTCCGTCTCGCCCATCGCGCGCTCCATGCTGCCGGTGATGCGGTCGGCATACATGATGACGCGGCCCTTTTCGTTCCGCGCAGCGCGCCCGATGGTCTGGATCAGCGACGTCTCCGAGCGCAAGAAGCCCTCCTTGTCGGCGTCCAGAATCGCAACCAGCCCGCATTCGGGAATATCCAGACCCTCGCGCAAGAGGTTGATGCCGATCAGCACGTCAAACGCGCCAAGGCGCAGATCGCGCAGGATCTCGATCCGCTCGATCGTGTCGATGTCCGAATGCATGTAGCGCACCTTGATGCCCTGCTCGTGCATGTATTCGGTCAGATCCTCGGCCATGCGCTTGGTCAGGGTGGTGACCAGCGTGCGATAGCCGTCGGCAGTCACGCGGCGCACCTCGTCCAGCAAATCGTCCACCTGCGTCTCGACCGGGCGAATTTCCACCATCGGATCCAGAAGGCCGGTGGGACGGATGACCTGCTCGGTAAAGACGCCGCCGGTCTGCTCGATCTCCCACTTGGCCGGGGTGGCCGACACAAACACCGACTGCGGCCGCATCGCGTCCCACTCCTCGAACTTGAGGGGGCGGTTATCCATGCAACTGGGCAGCCGGAATCCATGCTCGGCCAAGGTGAATTTGCGGCGATAGTCGCCTTTGTACATCGCGCCGATCTGCGGCACGCTGACATGGCTTTCGTCCGCAAAGACGATGGCATTGTCAGGGATGAATTCGAACAGCGTGGGCGGCGGCTCGCCCGGGGCGCGGCCCGTCAGATAGCGCGAATAGTTCTCGATCCCGTTGCAGACGCCCGTCGCCTCCAGCATTTCCAGATCGAACTTGGTCCGCTGCTCCAGCCGCTGCGCCTCCAAAAGCTTGCCCTCGCCGACCAACTGGTCGAGCCTGATCCGCAGCTCCTTCTTGATGCCGATGATGGCCTGCTGCATCGTCGGTTTGGGCGTGACGTAGTGGCTGTTGGCATAAACGCGGATTTGGTCGAACGTGCCGGTCTTCTCACCGGTCAGCGGATCGAACTCGGTGATCGCCTCCAGCTCGTTCCCGAAGAAGCTGAGCCGCCAGGCCCGGTCCTCGAGGTGGGCCGGAAAGATCTCGAGGCTGTCGCCCCGCACCCGGAAACTGCCGCGCTGGAACGCGGCATCGTTGCGCTTGTATTGCTGGGCGACCAGATCGGCCATCACCTGCCGCTGGTCGTAGTCGGTGCCAACCTTCAGATCCTGCGTCATCGCGCCATAAGTCTCGACCGAGCCGATGCCGTAGATGCAGCTGACCGAGGCGACGATGATCACATCGTCCCGCTCGAGCAGCGCGCGCGTGGCCGAGTGGCGCATGCGGTCGATCTGCTCGTTGATCTGGCTCTCCTTCTCGATGAAGGTATCAGAGCGCGCGACATAGGCCTCGGGCTGATAGTAATCATAGTAACTGACAAAATACTCGACGGCGTTGTTCGGGAAAAATCCCTTGAACTCGCCATATAGCTGGGCCGCCAGCGTCTTGTTCGGGGCAAGAATGATGGCAGGGCGCTGAGTCTGCTCGATCACCTTGGCCATGGTGTAGGTTTTGCCCGTACCGGTCGCGCCCAGCAGCACCTGATCACGGTCGCCATCCAGAACGGACTGACTGATCTCGGCAATGGCGGTCGGTTGATCGCCGGCGGGCGAAAATTCGCTGACCATCTCGAACTTCTTGCCGCCCTCCAGTTTGAGCCGCTCCCGCACATCAGGGGCGGGATTGGCCAGAACCGGGGCGTTGGTGGCAGGCTGACTGTCGGAATGAGCGTAGGGCATGGGGCGGATATCCTTGGGCGCGGCAGACCCTACACTTGTTACTTTTCCCGCGCCATTCAACCCGCAGGCACCCTATAACCGCCCAAAGGGCCCGGCGCCGAAACCGGTTTATCTGGGCTGCGATGCAGCCTATACAAACAGCGGCACATCAAACCAAGTTCGGACACGTCCCACCATGCAGCTCGTTCTTCACGCAGGCGCCCACATCACCGACGAAGACCGCCTGCTGAAATGCCTCACGGCAAACCAGGAAGTGCTGACCGAGCGCGGGACCCAGGTGCCCTACCCAAAGGAATACCGCCGCCTTCTGCGCGACGTTCTACACGCCGGAGCGCAGGGCAGCCTGGCGCCGGATACGCGCGAGGTCCTGATGGACGCGCTTGGCTTCGACACACCGCCCGAGCGTTTGATCCTCTCGAACCCCGGTTTTTTCGGCACGCCCAAGATGGCGGCCTCGGGCGGGGATTTCTATACCTCCGCCGCGGGCCGCACGCAGATCTTCCGCGAGATTTTCGCCGGCGACGAGATCGAGATGTTCTTCGCCATCTGCAATCCGGCCACCTTCCTGCCCGCGATTATGGCGCAGACCAAGTTCGACACGCTGGCTGCCTATCTGGGCGGCACCGACC
Source organism: Roseovarius nanhaiticus (assembly GCF_900156535.1). Classification (NCBI taxonomy): domain Bacteria; kingdom Pseudomonadati; phylum Pseudomonadota; class Alphaproteobacteria; order Rhodobacterales; family Roseobacteraceae; genus Roseovarius; species Roseovarius nanhaiticus. The sequence goes on from NZ_FTNV01000001.1 coordinate 154,501, forward strand.
CGCGCGAAATGCGCTGGTCTGGCATGATTCAGCGCGTGCGGGCCGCCATCCCCGATATTCCGATCACCGTCTGGTGCAACGAGGATACGCCTCTGATCTGGGGCCAAATCCTGCGCGAAATGGCCGGAGTCGAGCCGGGTGTGCCGCTGAATGGCGAACACGCCCTTTTGCGCGAAATCATGAGCCCGGCGGGCATGACCCGCTTCGAGAGCTATCTCGAGCAGCATCCCGGCATGACCGAGATGCAAAAACGCCGCGTCATTTCGGCCTTTCTCGACAAGTTCGCCCAAGAAGATGCCATAGAGGAAGAGCTGGACCTGCCCGGCTGGACCGACGAACTGGTGGACGAGCTGAGCGATCTTTACGATGATGATGTCTATGAAATTGGGCGCCTGCCCGGGATCACGCTGATCACACCCTGACATCTGCGCAACGCCGCTTGCCAAGTGCGCACCCCCCTGCTAAACGCCTCTCCGGCGCCCCTATAGCTCAGCTGGTAGAGCAACTGATTTGTAATCAGTAGGTCCGCGGTTCGAGTCCGTGTGGGGGCACCATTTTACTTCTTTCTCGGGGGTGTGGTCAGCAGGCCGTGGCGTATCCGAAATGCGCGGCGCAGCGACGTCGCGGCAGCGCCAAGTGTGACCAGCCACAGCGCGGCGGTCAGCATAGTACCCTGGGGCACCACATGGGTTTCGAATATCGCCAGTACGGCTGCGCCGGTGATCAGCGCCATGCGGTGCGGCTTGGCCATGGGGCCGCAGAAGTCCGGCGCTAATCCGACAGAGGTGCCCAGCTCGCGGGTGTAGGCGGTCAGCACCGCCATAGTGGCCGCGGCAAGGCCGAGCGCAGGCTGGCCGATGCCGATGCCCGCACCGAAAAGGATCGCGATATCCGATACGCGGTCCGGAAACTCATTCCAAAGGGGGCCATCGGGCGCCGCGCGCCCCGCCTCCACTGCGACCATCCCGTCGAAGAGATTGCACAGAAGGCGCATCTGGCAACCGAGCGCGGCGATCAGCAAGAGCGGCGCGGCCCATTCCGGAAACACCGCAAGCGCCGCAAAGGCTAGGCCCGCGATGGCGGCAAAGACCATGCTGGCGAGCGAGATGCCGTTGGGCGTGGCGCCGCGCGCGGCCAGGATACGGGTGACGCGCGCCGCCCAGGCGGTATCGCGGCTGCCGAGGGGGCGGCGGTTGGCGGGGTCAGGCATGGGGCGTCCTTTCGGCGGCGCGCTGGCGCAGGATGTTATAGGTCAGGATATAGCTGGAGGAGACAATCAGCGGCACGGCGATCGTGGCCCAGATCCGCGGCGTGCCGGTAACTCCATGGGCCAGGATCAGGAGCGTGGCGGATCCCATCAGCGCGATAAGCGCAGGCAGGACATAGGCGAGCGGGCCGCGCATCCGCGGCCGCATCCAGTCGACACAGCCTTTCAGCCCGAAGGTCAGCGCGCCGGAAATGCTGCCCTGAACCAGCCCCGCCAACAGCGCCGCGCCCGTCCCGTGCCCGGCGTTGACCCAGACGGCCCAGCCGCCCATCGCGGCAAAGCCGAAGGCGACATGCACGGGCGTGCTGGCGGCGAGGGCGCGCAGGCTCAATGCACATCCCACCAGAAGCGGATGATGTGGAAAAAGATGGGCGCCGAGAAGATCACCGAATCCAGCCTGTCGATGAACCCGCCATGCCCGGCGATCAGATGGCCCCAATCCTTGACGCCTCGGTCACGCTTGATCGCCGACATGACCAGCCCGCCGAAAAAGCCCATGAGCGTGATGGCCAGCGAGATGGCGAAAGCCTGAACGGGTGTGAAAGGCGTGATCCAGAAAAGCGCCGCGCCAAGCAGGCTGGCGCTCAGCACGCCGCCCACCAGCCCCTCCAGCGTTTTCGACGGCGACAGGCGGGGTGCCACCTTGCGGCGTCCCAGAAGCTTGCCCCAGACATATTGCATCACGTCGCTGAACTGCACGACAACGATCAGGAAGAAGATCAGGAACAGGCCCTCGCCCTCATGGCCCGGAATGGTGAGGCTAAGGACCGCAGGCACGTGGCTGACGCAGAAAACAGCGATCATCAGCGCCCATTGCGCCTCGGAGACGCGGATCAGGAAATTGTCCGTCTGCCCACGCAGCGCCGACAGGATCGGCATGAAGAGAAAGGCATAGACCGGGATGAAGATGGAATAGAACCCGTACCAGCCCATGCCGACCGACAGATACTGCAGGGGCAGCACGACAAACACGGCGGCAGCCAGCGCCCAGTGATCCGCCGCCTTCGTGTTGGTCAGCGTCAGAAATTCGCGCAGCGCCGCGAAGGAGCAGAGGGCGAAAAGCACCACCACCCCAGTCGGCCCCAGCGTGAAGGCCAGCGCGATCACACCCGCCATGACCCACCAGGCATTGATACGCGCGTTGAGGTTCTGAACCGTCAGGTTGTCCGGCGACGCGCGGCGCGCCACGAGGCGGCCCGCAACGCTGGCGATGACCAGAACCGTCAGAACGCAAAGCGCCAGAATCGTGAATTGGCTGTTCATGTCATCGCTCCTCGGGCGCCAGGGCCAGCAGCGCGCCGCGCGTGCGGGTCAGAAAATCCGCCTTGTCCTCACCTTCGTTCAGGCGCAAGGGCGCGCCGAAGGTGACGGTACAGATCAGCGGAATGGGCACCAGCGCGCCCTTGGGCATCACGCGGTTCAGATTGGCGATCCAGACCGGCACCAGATCCACGTCAGGGTTGGCATGGGCCAAATGGTAGAGACCCGATTTGAAGGGCAGCAAGGCATCCTCGCCCGTATTGCGCGTGCCCTCGGGAAAGAGGATCAGGCTATCGCCGCCCTCCAGCGCCGCGCCCATCTGCGACACCGGATCGCCTTGCCGTGTCTCGGGGTTGCGGTCGATCAGAACGGCGCGGAACACTTCGCGCCCGATGAAGGCGCGCAGACGCGAGGCCAGCCAATAGTCCGACCCCGCGACAGGCCGGGTGCGCGCGCGCATCTCGCGGGGCAGCACCGTCCAGATCAGGACGAAATCGCCGTGGCTGGCGTGGTTGGCGAAGTAGATGCGCTGGCGCGGAACCGGCTCCGCACCCTGCCAGATGCCGCGCACTGCAGTGATCGCACGGGCAAAACCGACGATCAGTGTCGCGCAGACCCGCGCGCCAACACTCACGCTGCGCCCTCGGGCGCCGTGCACCACATCCCGGCTGTCACGCGCTTACTCGGCATTTTCCAGCGCGCGCTCGTATTCCTGCCCCGGAATCGCATCCAGCAGGGACTGCGTGTACTCCGTATCCGGGCTGTGCAGCACCTTGCCCGCCGGCCCCGCCTCGACGATGCGGCCCTTCTGCATGACGATGATCCGGTCGCAGATACGCGCCGCGACGCGCAGGTCATGCGTGATGAACAGCATAGACAGGTCCAGCCGCGTCTTGAGATCCGCCAGAAGGTCAAGCACCTGCGCCTGGATCGACACGTCGAGGGCGGATACCGCCTCGTCCGCGATGATGATCCTGGGGTCCAGCGCGAGGGCGCGGGCGATGCCGATGCGCTGCCGCTGCCCGCCCGAAAACTCGTGCGGAAAACGGTTCATGGCAGAGCCGTCGAGGCCCACAAGTTCCAAGAGTTCACGCGCGCGATCCATCGCCTGCGCCTTGGGCGTGCCATAGGCAATCAGCCCTTCGGTCAGGATGCGGCTGACCCGCGCCCGAGGGTTAAGAGACGAAAACGGGTCCTGAAAGATCATCTGCAGCTTGCGCCGCTGATCCCGCAGCTCGGCGCCCGACATATGCGCGATATCGGCGCCATCCACCATCACGCGCCCGCTATCGGGGTCGAGCAGCCGCACGAGGCAACGCCCGACCGTCGATTTGCCCGATCCGCTCTCGCCCACGATGCCGATCGTCTCGCCTGCATAAAGCTGGAAGCTGACATCCTGCACGGCCTTCACCACCCGACGCTTGCCGAAAAGCGTGCCGGAGCCGGTCGAGAACGTCTTGTTCAACCCCTCCACCGTGAGGATCGGGTCGCGCGTCTGCTCGGCCGCCTCGGCGCGCTGGGTCAGGCGCGGGATCGCGTCGATCAGCGCGCGAGTATAAGGATGCTGGGGCTTCAGCAGAACCTCATCCGCCGTTCCGGTCTCGACGATCTTGCCGGTCTGCATCACGATCACCCGGTCGGCGATATCGGCCACAACACCGAAATCATGCGTGATAAAGATCACCGCCATACCGCGCGATTTCCGCAGGTTCTCGATCAGCTCCAGGATCTGCGCCTGTGTCGTCACATCGAGGGCGGTCGTCGGCTCGTCCGCGATCAGGATATCGGGCTCCAGCGCCAGCGCCATCGCGATCATCACTCGCTGCCGCTGCCCGCCCGACAGCTGAAACGGATAGGCGCGAATGGCCGAGTTGGGGTCGGGGATGCCGACCTCGTCCAAGAGTTCCAGCGCGCGCTTTTGCCGCTCGGCGGGGCGCAGCACCCCGTGGGCCTCAAAGACTTCGGCAATCTGCGCGCCGACTCGCATCAGCGGGTTGAGCGCGCTCAGCGGCTCCTGAAAGATCATCGAAATGCGTCCGCCGCGCAGCTTGAGCATCTCCTTTTCGGGCAGGTCCAGAATCTCACGCCCGTCAAAGGTGATCGTGCCGCCTGCGGGCTTCACGCCCTGCGGCAGAAGGCCCATGACGGCATTCGCCGACATCGACTTGCCCGAGCCGGACTCGCCCACGATGCAGAGGATCTCGCCCGGCGCGAGGTCGAAATTGATATCCTCGGCCGCGAACTTTCGGTCGGCCCCTTCGGGCAGCGCGATGGCGAGGTCTCGGATTTGAAGCAGGCTCATTCAGATTTCCTCGTCAGGCGCGGGTTGAGCGCGTCGTTCAGGCCCTCGCCGATCAGGTTCAGCGCCAAGACGGTCAGCAGGATCGCCATGCCGGGCAGGAAGGACAGCCACCATGCGGTGCGGATGACAGTGCGCGCGGCCCCGATCATGTAGCCCCACGACATGATGTTGGGATCGCCGAGGCCCAGAAAGGACAGCGAGCTTTCCAGCAAAATCGCCTGCGCGACCATCAGCGAGGCCAGCACGATGATGGGCGGCAGCGCGTTGGGCAGCACATGGCGCAGGATGATCTGCGTATTGCCAAGGCCCGACAGCGTTGCAGCCTCGACGAATTCACGTGTGCGCAGGCTCAGCACCTCGCCGCGCACGAGGCGCGCGACCGGAGGCCACGAGACGATGGCGATGGCGATGATCACGAAGGTCAGGCTGGGCTGAAAGATCGCCAGCAGAACGATGGCCAGCGCGAAACTAGGGATCGTCTGAAAGAACTCGGTGAACCGCATCAACGCGTCATCGGTGCGCCCGGCGAAATAGCCCGCCAGCGCGCCCACCGGAACGCCGATAGCCAGCGCCACGATGGTCGACACAAGGCCGACCAGCAGGCTGACATAAGCCCCATGCGCGAGGCCCGACAGCACGTTGCGCCCCAGCGCATCGGTGCCCAGCAACAAGCCATCCTGGGTGAATGGCGGCAGAAACGGACGCTGCACCATCTTCCAAGGGCTTTGCGGAAACATGATGGGCGCGAGGATTGCGGCCAGCACCACGAGTGTCAGGATCACGAGGCCAATCACGGCGCCGCGGTTATAGCAAAAGCGTTTCCAGAAATCCCTCATGACGTCAGCCTTATGCGCGGGTCGATGATGACGTAGACGACATCGGTAATCAGGTTGAAGAGCAGCACCATCGCCGCCGAGATGTAGAAGACGCCAAGGATCACGTTGTAATCGCGCTGATTGATCGCCTCGAACATCAGGCGCCCGATGCCCGGCCAGGCAAAGACCGTCTCGGTCAGGATCGCGCCACCAAAAATCTGGCCTGCCTGAAGGCCCGCCAGCGTGATGACCGGTAACAGTGCGTTGCGCAGAATATGGCGGCGCTGGATCAGCCCACGGCGCAGACCCTTGGCCCGCGCGGTTTTCACGAAATCAAGGCGGCTGACCTCCAGCATCGATGCCCGCGTCATGCGCATGTAGATCGCCATAAAGAAAAGGCCCAGCGTCGTCGCGGGCAGCACCAGATGCTTGGCCACGTCCAGCACATGCGCCAGGCCCGTATAGCCCGCGCCGATGGTCGAATAACCGAAGCCCGGCAGCCAGCCCAGCCAGACCGAAAAGACCAGCGCCGCCATCAGCGCCACCCAGAAGAGGGGCGTCGCGTAAAAGAGCAGCGCGAGGGTCGAGATCACTGTGTCGCCCCAGCTGCCCTGACGGGCCGAGGCGGCGACACCGGCGATGACGCCCAGCACCAGCGACAGCACAAAGGCCACGCCCGTCAGCAAAAGAGTCGCGGGCAGGCGATCGCCGATCAGCTCGGCCACCGGCATCTGCTGGCGGAAGGAATATCCAAGGTCCAGCTGGACGGCACCCTTAAGGTAGATCCAGAGCTGAACGTAAAGCGGCTGATCGAGGCCAAAGCGCGTACGCAGATCGGCGAGAAATTTCTCGTCGGCAGCGCCTGCCTCACCGGCCATCACGGCGGCGGGATCACCCGGCGCGGCATGGATCAGGAAGAAATTGAAGATCAGGATGGCCAGCAGGATGAAAACCGCCTTGACCAGCCTGCCCAGGATGAAACGTGTCACACTGTCTGCCCTGTTGTTTGCCGTGTTTTTAGGTGGATCCGGGACGCCGCAGCGCCCCGGACCATTGGGCGGTTGCCCTTACTCTTTCGCAATCCACGCATCGCGGAAGCCGTCATTTACGCCCAGCGCTGTGCTGACTGGATTCTTGACGTCGCAGCGATAGATGGTCGGAAAGCCCAGCTCGAGCAGCCAGATATTCGGCACATCCGAGACGATCTGATCCTGGATCTGCTTATAGGCAGCGCGGCGCTCTTCGGGGTCGGCCATCAGGGCCGCCTCGTTGAACATCTTGTCCGTCTCAGGATTCTGGTAGTTTGCCACGTTGTTCCAGGGCGAGCCAGGCTCGGCATTGTTGCCAAGATAGGTCCGCGACACGCCCAGGGCCGGATCGCCGTACTGGTAGAGATAGGTGAACGCGAGGTCGAAGTCGCGATCGCTGATCTTCTGGTTCCAGCCAGCCACGTCCGCAGGCACCAGCTCGGCATTCATGCCGATCTCCGACAGGTTCTGCTTGACCGCTTCGGCCCAGCGGGTCCACGTCTCGCCGTAGGGCAGGCCGAGGATGCGGATGGTCTCGCCGTTATAGCTCGACTCCTCAAGCAGTTTCTTGGCTTCTTCCGGGTTGTAGGAGATGTCCGGAGTGTCGCCATCGTAGAACCGTGTCGAGGACGACAGCGGGCCTGTCGCGACCTTGCCCAGATCATTCCACAGCGCCGACTTGGCGAATTCGCGGTCGACCGCATGCATGATCGCCTTGCGGACCTTCACGTCGTCCAGCGGGGCGTTGTTCATGTTGACCCACATCCAGGACAGCGGGCCAAAGAATTCCCAGCCCTTGTCGGTGATGCAGGTATTCTCCATGTCGCGGATGCGCGGCACCTCGAAATTCTCGATCGAGCCGCCGGGCAGCACGTCGACCTTGCCGGTCTCATACGCCACCGCGCGCGAGGCCGCGTCGGGGATTACATGGTAATAGACCTCATCGAGATAGGGCTTGCCCTCCATGTAATAGTCTTCGTTCTTGACCAGATGGATGTAGCTGCCCTTGACCCATTCATTGAACTTGAAGGGTCCGGTCCCGATGGGCGTATTGTTCGCCTCATTGGTCGTGAAATCCGTGCCCTCGTAGATGTGCTTGGGGATCATCGGGGTCGTGCCCGGCTCGAAGAGGCCGATGAAGGGGCCGAACGGGTTTTTCAGATTGAAGACCACGGTGTGATCGTCGGGCGTGTCGATGCTGTCCACATGGACCAGCGACGCACGCAGGCGCGCATGGGTTTCACGCAGGAACACGTCGATCGAGAATTTCACGTCCTCGGACGTGAACGGCTCGCCATCGTGAAAGGTGACGCCCTTGCGCAGGTTGAACGTGTAGGTCAGCCCGTCCTCGGAAATGTCCCAGGACTCGGCCAACTGGCCCTCGGGCTGCAACTCGTGATCGTAGCGCAGCAGGCTTTCATAGATGTCACCCGCGACCATCTGGGTCGGGCCGTTCTGAATGAGGCCGATCATCAGTCCCGGCGGCTCGGGCTGGATCACCACGTTCAGCGTGCCGCCTGCCTGCGGCTCGCCGTCTTGCGCAGCCAGCGGCCCGGCCAGAGCGCCGGTCAGCGCCAGTGCCAAGGCAGCTGCCGTAAATTTCATTGGTTTGAGCATTCGTTTTCACCCCTGTTGGTTGAGAGATTGGTTTTTGATTTTCTGGGTAGCTTATCGAAAGGTCTGTTGAATTCCACCCATGAATTTGGACAGGTCTTCAGCCTGTTTCGAAGGACGTTATATACGCTGTGATCCCCTCCTTCCCGTCTTCTATGTCTGCGCGCATCGCTGCGCCCGCGGCTGCCGGATCGCGCGCCTCACATGCGGCAACAACGGCGCGATGCCGCTGCAGCGGGCTGATCTGGGCGCTGCCATAATACCCAGCAATCAGTGGGCCCATCCGCAGCCAAAGCCGCCCGAGAATACCCAGCATGACGGGCATCTGCGCGATCTCGACAAGCGCAAAATGGAACTGCTGATTGTACTCTGCGGCTTTGTTCCACCGCCCGGCCTCCATCGATTCCGCGTTGCGCTCGATGAGGCGGAGTAGTGCGGTAATGTCCTTGTCCGAGGCCATCTCGGCAGCGCGCGCGGCAGCCAGTCCTTCCAGCTCGGACCGGATGGTGGCGATCTCGATATACTGCGCCAAGGCCGGCACCGGCACGCGCACGTCGCGCATCGAGCGCTGCTCCAGCGCCTCGTCCTGCAAGAGCCTTTGCACCGCGTCCCGCACCGGCGTCGAACTGGTACCCAGCGCCTCGGCAAGGCTTCGAATTGTCACCTTCTGATTGGGACGCAGCTTGCCACGGACCAGATCCTGACTGATCCGGTCATAGATGGCGCTCCCCAGCGATTCCTTGCTCAGCTCTTTCATCCGCATCCCTGATTTTGATGCATCATGCATCAATTCGATTGAACCGGCAAACGAAACTTGCAATGCTCCGGCGCATATTGACGCTGCGCCGCGTCCGGCTCACAACTGTGGCGATACCGGCCCACAGGAGCCGCGCACACTTGTTTGAGGACACCCGGATGAAAGCCTTCTTTGACGAACGCCAGCTGCGCCACGCGCCCAAGACCTATTTCCGGCGCGGCGCTGCCATGCCGCATCAGGAGCAGCCCCAGCGTGCCGAGATCCTGCGCGACATGCTGATCGGCGAAGGCTTTGAGATCACCAAACCCGGCGATCACGGGCTGGACCCGGTGCGCGCTGTGCACAATCCCGGCTATGTCGATTTCCTGCCCACCGCCTACGAGCGTTTCGTCGAAAGCGCCGGCACCGAGGCGCTGGCCATCCCGACGATGCATCCCGGCGTGCGCCGCGGCAAGGAGCCGAAGGATATCCACGGCCAGCTCGGCTGGTGGATGACCGACACCTCGACGCCGCTGACCGAGGGCACATGGGAGGCGGTCTATTGGTCCGCCCAGACCGCGATTTCCGCAGCTGAGGATGTGCTGGCAGGCGCGCGCAGCGCCTATGCGCTTTGCCGTCCGCCCGGACATCACGCGATGCGAGATTGTTCAAACGGGTTCTGCTTTTTCAACAACGCCTGCGTCGTGGCCAATCAACTGACCTCGAAATTCGGAAAGGTCGCGCTGATCGACGTCGATGTGCATACCGGCAACGGCTCGCTCGATATCCTTTATGAGCGTGGCGATATCTTCTTTTGCTCGCTGCATCCCGATCCCACGACCTACCCCACCTTCTTTCTCGGCCACGCGGACGAGACGGGCGAGGGCGAGGGTGAAGGCAAGTCGCTCAACATCCTGCTCGAACAGGGCGCGAGCCAGGACGACGTGCTGGCCGCCCTCGACAAGGGCATCGGCGCGATCACGGATTTCGGCGCCGAGGCGCTTGTCGTCTCGCTGGGCTTCGACATGGCCGCCGACGATCCGTTGGCCGCCGTGCAGGTCTATCCCGATGGCTTTGCCGAGATGGCCCGCCGCCTCGCCGCGATGGGCCTGCCCACGGTGCTGGTGCAGGAGGGCGGCTATCTCGGGCCGTCGCTGGCCGACAACGCCAAGGCCTTCATCACCACCTTCCGCGAGGCCACGACATGAGCGCGGCCCCCAAGGAGATGAATGGCGCCGAAAGCGTCGTGCGCAGCCTGCACGCGGCAGGCGTCGATACCTGTTTCGCCAATCCCGGCACGTCCGAGATGCAATTCGTCGATGCACTGGACCGCACCAAGCTGATGCATTGCGTGCTGGGCCTCTTCGAGGGCGTCGTGACCGGCGCCGCCGATGGCTATGCCCGCATGGCGCGCAAGCCTGCCGTGACGCTTCTGCACCTCGCGCCCGGCTTCGCCAATGCGGCGGCGAACCTGCACAACGCCAAGAAGGCGCGCGTGCCGATGGTCAACCTCGTCGGTGATCATGCGCTGCGCCACCGCAAATATGACGCGCCGCTGTCGGCGGATGTCGAAGGGGCCTGCGCACCCTTCAGCGACTGGGTGAAATCGGGCGAGGATGCCGGCAGCTTCGCGCGCGACGCGATGGAGGCGCTGCGCGTCGCCAAGGGCAAGCCCGGCCGGATCGCCACACTGGTCGCGCCCGCCGATATCGGCTGGGACGAGGGCGGTCAGATGGCGCCCGAGCTGGACTCCGAAGGGCCGGCGCCTCTTGATGACACCAAGCTGGATGAAGCGGTCAAAATGCTGGAACCCGGCGGCAACACCGCCATCCTCGTCGGCAATTCGGTGCTCGAAGACCCGGCCACGCTCAAGCTGCTGCAAGGCATCGGCGAGAAGACCGGCGCGACAATCCTCGCCCCCACCTCCTCACGCCGGACCGAGCGTGGACAGGGCCGAGCGCCCATCCCCAAGATACCGTACCCGATCAACGAGGCCATTGCCTGCCTCGCGCCCTATGACCGCGCGATCCTGATCGAAACGCTGCCCCCCGTGGCCTTCTTCGCCTATCCCGGCAAGCCGAGCCTGCTGCTGCCCGAAGACTGCGCGCAGGTGACACTCGTCGGCGTCGATGGCGACGGGCAGGCCGCCGTCGCCGCGCTGGCGGATCGCGTCGGCGCGACGCCCGGCAAAGGCGTCAGTCCGGCCCTCGCCGCGCGGCCACAATCGGGCGCGATCACGCTCGAAAACCTAGGCGCCGCACTGGCCAATGCGCTTCCAGAAGACGCAATCGTCATCGACGAGGCCGTATCATCCGGCGGCGCCACCTTCCCGGCCGGTGACATGGCCAAGCCCAATACCTGGCTCGCGCTCACCGGCGGCTCTATCGGCATCGGCATCCCGCTTTCGGCGGGGGCGGCCATCGCCTGCCCCGACCGGCCCGTCATCACGCTCCAGGCCGATGGCTCGGCCATGTATACCATTCAGGGCCTCTGGACGCAGGCGCGCGAAGGCTCGAACGTGACGACGATCATCCTCGCCAATCGCAGCTACGCGATCCTCAAGACCGAGCTTCACAATGTCGGCGCCCAGCCGGGTCAGGACGCGCTCGACATGCTCAACCTCGACCGCCCGCATCTCGATTTCGTGGCGATGGCCAAGGGCATGGGCGTGCCCGGCCGCCGGGTCGAGGACGTGGCGGATCTCATGCGCGCCATCGAGGACGCGGCGAAAGAGCCCGGCCCTTACCTGATCGAAGCGATGCTCTAACCTGAAAGGCACGAGACAATGACACTGGATGCAGACCTGCGGAACCGGATCATCAAGGCGGTCGAGGATGGCTTTGACGCCCAGACCGCCTTCACGCAGAAGCTGGTGCAGAACCCGTCCCTGCGCGGGCACGAGCAAAGCATTCAGGATCTGCTCTTCCGCGAATTGCAGGGGCGCGGCTACAAGATGGACCGTTTCGAGATGGACCGTGCCGCGATCGAGGCGCATCCGGGCGGCTCGAAATTCTCGGACGAGCATTCGGACGCGCCCATCGTGGTCGGCATCCACCGCCCGCGCGAGGAGAAGGGCCGCTCGCTGATCCTGCAATCGCATCTCGACGTGGTGCCCGAGGGGCTGCACGACATGTGGTCGGATCCGCCTTTCTCGGGCAAGATCGAGGGCGACTGGATGTATGGCCGCGGCTCGGGCGACATGAAGGCGGGCGCTGCCGCCAACCTCTTTGCGCTCGACGCCTTGCGTAGCATCGGCCTCCAGCCCGCCGCGACGGTCTATGTGCAATCCGTTGTCGAGGAGGAGTCTACAGGGAACGGCGCGCTTCAGACCTTCCTTCAGGGCTACACCGCCGATGCCGCCTTCATCCCCGAGCCCGAGGAGGAGATGCTGGTGCGCGCCAATCTGGGCGTGCTCTGGTTCCAGGTGCAGGTGCGCGGCGTGCCCGTCCACGTGCGCGAGATGGGCGAGGGCGCCAACGCCATCGACGCCGCCTACCGCATCGTCGCCGCCCTGCGCGAGATCGAGGAAGAGTGGAACGAAGACAAGACGGGCCGCCCACATTTCGAGGAGGAGGCGCACCCGATCAACCTCAATATCGGCAAGATCGAGGGCGGCGACTGGGCCTCGTCGGTGCCGTCATGGTGCAACGTCGATTGCCGCATCGGCATCTATCCCGGCGTTAGCGCCGAGGAGGCCGCCAAGCAGATCACGGACCGCGTCAAGAGTTTTGCCGACAGCGATCCCTTCCTCGCCAACAACCCGCCCGAGGTCGTCTTCAACGGCTTTTACGCCGAGGGTTACGTTCTGGAGGAAGGCAGCGAGGCCGAGACGGTTCTGGGCCGCGCACACGAGGCTGCCATCGGTGCGCCGCTCGAATCCTTTATGACGGCAGGCTATCTCGATAACCGGGTCTATGCGCTCTACAACCAGATCCCGTCGCTCTGCTATGGGCCGAAATCGCGCAATATTCACGGCATCGACGAATGTGTCAGCCTGTCGTCGGTCAAGAAGATCACGACCACCATGGCGCTTTTCATCGCCGAATGGTGCGGCACCGAGGCGGTGGAGGGCTGATGAGCGGCTTGCCCGAGTTCGTCCTTCGGCCTGAACCGCTACCGGAAATGGCCGATCTTCTCGCTCAGGACGCGCCGTCCATAACTTTGGACATGGCGGCCGATCTGGCGCGGGGTCTTTATGGAATAAGTGGCTCTATAACGCCGCTTAGTGCCGAAAAGGACGCGAATTTCCGGATCCGCCTCGCCTCGGGCGCTGAAGCCTTGCTGAAAGTCACCAACACCGCCGAGGATCGCGGCGTCACGGACATGCAGACCGCCGCGCTCATTCATCTGGCGCATGTCGATCCGGACCTACCTGTCCAGCGCATCTGCCGCAGCGTGAAGGGCAGGTCCGCGGAAATCATCACCGGCCCAAATGGCGACCCGCATATCGTGCGGCTCATGAGCTTTCTGAGCGGCACGATACTGGCAGGGGCCAGCCCCACACCGGAATTCTATCCCGCGCTCGGCAGCTTCATGGCGCGGGTGACGCGCGGACTGCGCGGCTTCTTCCACCCCGCTGCCGGGCATATCCTGCAATGGGACATCAAACAGGCGCACCGCTTGCGCCCCATGCTGGACGTGATCGGCGACGCGGCGATGCGCGCACGGGTGGCCGAGATTGTCGCGCGCTTCGACAGCCATATCGCGCCGCAGCTGAGTGGATTGCGCGCGCAGGTCGTCCATAATGATTTCAATCCGCACAACCTGCTGGTCGATGGCGAGAGCGCGTCGCGGCCCGTCGGGCTGATCGATTTCGGGGATATGGTGCATACCCCCATCGCCTGCGATTTGGCAGTCGCCTGTTCGTATCAAGTGACCGAAGGCGACCGACCGCTGGACCGAATCGCGCAGATCATATCGGGTTATGCATCGGTGCTGCCGCTGGAGCCGGAGGAACTGGAGCTGCTGCCCGATCTCATGCGCCTGCGCTATGCCACCACGCTGATCGTGGCCGAGCGGCGCGCCCGCGCCTACCCGGCCAATGCCCACTACATCCTGCGCAACACCAAAGTGTCGCTGAACGGCCTCGACGCGCTGGACCGCGTCGGCACTTCGGCCGCACAGGACATTCTCTGCGCTGCCGCCATGGAAAGGCCCACCCGATGAGCATGGTCAACGCCTTCGACGCAACCGCCGCCGATCATCTGGACCCGGAGGACCGCGCCCTGATCGACCGGCGCAGCAAGGTGCTGGGCCCCGCCTATCGCCTTTTCTACGACGAGCCGCTGCATCTGGTGCGCGGCGAGGGCGCGTGGGTCTGGGACAAGGCCGGCAAGAAATATCTCGACGCCTATAACAACGTCGCCTCAATGGGCCATTGCCACCCGCATGTGGTGCAGGCGATCTCCGCGCAGCTGGGCGTTCTGAACACGCATACCCGTTATCTGCACGATGGCGTCGTCGACTATGCCGAGCGTCTGCTGTCCACGATGCCGGATGCGCTGGGGCATGTGATGTTCACCTGCACGGGGTCCGAGGCCAACGATCTGGCGCTGCGCATCGCGCGCAGCTACACGCGGCGGCAGGGCGTGATCGTCACCCGCCTCGCCTATCATGGCCTCAGCGAGGCCGTGTCCGAGCTGTCGCCATCCTTGGGCGATTTCGTGCCGCGCGGCCCGCGCGTGCGCCTGATCGACGCGCCCAATGCGTTGACCATTCCGCCAAAAGAGCAAGGCGCCAAACTGGCCGCCGACCTTGCCAGTGCCATCGTCGATATGCGTGCCGACGGGATCGAGCCTGCGGCGTTCATCGTGGACACGGTATTTTCCAGCGATGGTCTTTATCCCGATCCCGCAGGATTCCTGCAACCGGCCGTCGATCTGATCCGCGCCGAGGGCGGTCTTTTCATTGCCGACGAGGTGCAGCCCGGTTTCGCCCGCACGGGCGAGGCGATGTGGGGCTTTCAGCGGCACGGGCTGGTCCCGGATATGGTGACGATGGGCAAGCCGATGGGCAACGGCTTTCCGGTCTCGGGCACGGCGATGCAGCCGCACCTGGTGGCCGAGTTTGGGGAAAAGGCGCGGTATTTCAACACCTTCGGCGGCAACCCGGTGGCCGCCGCCGCGGGCATGGCCGTGCTGGACGTGATCGAAACCGAGGGCCTGCAAGAGAACGCGCGGCGCGTCGGCGGCTACCTCAAGGCAGGGCTTGAGGATATCGCGTCCGGGCATCGGAACATCGCCCAGGTGCGGGGCGCGGGCCTGTTTCTGGCCGTGGAATGCATGAATGAGGACGACAGCCCGGATGCGGCCCGCGCGCGGTTTGTCGTCAACCACCTGCGCCGCAACGGTGTGCTGATCAGCGCGACGGGCCCCGGTGCGAATATCCTGAAAATCCGGCCGCCACTGATCCTGAGCGAGGCGGAGGCGGACCACTTCATCGCCGCCACACGCGCCGCCTTCGCCGCCGCTTAGTCCTGCTGCACCTCGTCCAGTCCTGTCGCCAAGACGGACCCCAGCGCCGCGATGACCGCAAAGAGAAGAAGGACCGGCGCGGGTCCGAATGTCTCGGCGGCAAGACCGAATAGACCGCCCGCCAGCAGGGCGATCCCGATCAGCGTATTTGACAGCGCGGTATAACGCGCTCGAAACGCGTCTTCGGCCATGTCGGTCAGGTGCAATTTGCGCCCGGCGCGCACACCCTCATACGCAATCTGCGCCGCAAAGATCGCCGCCGCCGCGCCGATAGCGCCGCCCAGACCGTCCCAGATCAAGCCAGCTGCCCCGACGCAGGCAAAGACAAACGCGCCCAGTGCGCCCGCCGCCATCAGCGTTTGGCGGCTGGAATGGTCCGACAATCGCCCCCAGACATAGGAGGCCAAGACAGACGCCGCTGTCGACGCCATGACAAGCGGGCCCAGCTGGTCCAACGCCGCGCGCCCCGACGCCGCCGTCAGCATGACGATGAAGGGCGGCGCCAGGGCCGTGACCGCAAGGGCCGCGCGCGATCCGACGAAAAGGCGCAGCTGCGCATCGCTGCGAATCGGCTCGATCAGTGCGGCGAGCGTGCCGTCGTCCTCTTCGGGCTCGGTATCGCCCTCGGGTTCGTTCAAACGCATGAAAATGGCCGAGGCCAGCAGGAACGCTCCGCCGGCGACGGCGATGATGGCCGCCAGCGGCAGAACCGCCACCTCAAAAAGGCCGGCCGCCATGACCAGGCCGACCAAGAAGACCGAGCCCGCCGCGACCGATGCAGCCAACCCCGTGATCGCGCCCCGGCGCCGCTTGGTAATAGTGCGGGCCAGTGCGTCCTTGTAACTGACCGACGCGGCAGACCGGGCAACCGCCAGCACGGCAAGGCACAGCACGATCGCGCCGCCCGCCCAAGCCCCCTCAAGCAGCAGGGCCGACGCCGCGATGCCGAAGGCAGCAAGGCCCTGCACAGCGCTGCCCACCGCCCAGAACCGCTTGCGCTGCGGGCTGGTCTCGACCTTGCGGGCCAACGCGAGCTGCGGCAGTAGAGCCCCCGCCTCGCGCACCGGAACCAGCGCGCCGATCATCGCGCCCGGTGCGCCCAGCGCGGTCAGCAGCCACGAAAGGACCAATTTAGGATCGATCAGCGCATCCGCCGTCTTGGTCAGCACCAAGGACACAGTATGAATGACACCGTTTCGGGCCTCTTCCGGTTTGACCTCGGCCGGGTCGCTGTCGGTGATGCGCCCAAACGCTGCCTTGATCGGATCGCCCATGGTGAATTCGCCTCTTCAAAATGCATCTGAAAGATAGGCACAATCCGCATGATCGCGAAAGGTTCCAATACGCCTCGTCCCCAGCCTGGTCGCAAAACAAATTCTGAACGGCGTTCTCCAGCGCATATCGGCTCTGCCTCTGTGTTAGCGGCACACTAGGCGCCAAGGGAGCATCAAGATCATGGGCAGCATCTTTTCCAATGTCTGGGCGCTGATGCTTGGCATTTTTTTCATCATGCTGGGCAACGGCATGCATTTCACCCTCATTGGCCTCCGCGGCGAGATTGAAGCGTTCTCGGCTGCCGAGCTGGCCGTCGTTACCTCCGGCTATTTCGCGGGCTTTCTTCTTGGGGCGCGGCAGACACCGCTGCTGATCCGAAAGGTCGGCCATGTTCGCGTCTTTGCTGCGCTGGGCAGTTTCATGTCGGCCGCGCTGATCGCCTTTACCCTACTGGCCGAACCATGGTCCTGGACGCTGCTGCGTTTGCTCGTGGGATTTTGCATGTCTGGCATCTACGTCACCGCCGAAAGCTGGCTGAACGATGCCGCGACGAATGAAAACCGCGGCAAGATCCTGTCGGCTTACATGATCGCGCAGACCCTGGGCATCATCACCGCGCAAGCCTTGTTGACGCTGGGCGATGCGGCGACTGCGAGCCTGTTCATCGCTGCATCCATCATGGTCTCGATCTCGTTCGGGCCAATTCTGCTGACAATCACCCCGGCGCCGGCAGCCGAGATCACGCGCAGCATGCCGTTGGGCAAACTCTTTGGCCGCGCGCCACTGGGCACGACCGGTGTTTTCCTCTTGGGCAGCGTCTATGCAACGCAATCGGGGATGGGCGCCGTCTTTGGCACGCAAATCGGCCTGACCACGGACCAGGTCGTGCTATTCATCGCAATGCTCTTCGCGGGGGCGCTGGTACTGCAATATCCGATCGGCTGGCTGTCGGACCGGATGGACCGCCGCGGCCTGATCCTGATTGGATCGGTTCTGGCCTCTGGGTTCTGCGTGCTGGGTTGGGCAGTGGGGGACGGCCACTGGATGCTGATGACCGCCGCCTTTCTCAGCGGGGGGATAACCACGCCGCTCTATGCCTTGCTCCTCGCGTACGCCAACGACACTCTTGAACCCGAGGAAATGCCGGCGGCCTCCGGCGGCCTTGTGTTGACCTTCGGCATCGGTGCCATCATCGGCCCACTTCTGACCGGCTGGGCGATGGAACAGTGGGATCCGTTCGCCTTCTGGCTGACCCTTGCCGGAACCTTCGCGGTCCTGGCGATCTACGCCGCCTACCGCATGACACGGCGCGCAGCAGTGCCCGCCGAAGATACCGAAAGCTATCTTAACGTCCTGCCAACCGCCTCTCCGTTGGTTGTCGAGGCGGCAGGCGCATGGTCCGCCGACCAAGGCGACGGCGCGGACGCGCAATCAACGGTGCGAGGGTCAGGACACGACAGTCAGGTATAACAGCGGATGTGCGCGCAGATCGTTGCAAAGCGCCGGCCCGGACAAGGCGCACAACCCGCGACGGCGCCCAAAGACGGGCGGGCGACGAAAGATCCGCAGGGAGGCCGGACCGTTAGCAACTGCCCCCCGAACAGTGGAGATGACATCAAACGCCAAGGGTCCGTGACGCCCTCTCACGCCATGGCGAGCGTAAAGTCAGCGACGCACGCCGTGATCGAACCGTTTCACTACACCGCAGGCTATGGATGGCTTCGAGGCCAACCCTTAGGGCGCCACCTCTTCATGGCCTCGCCCGCCGAAATCGGAAGGCGCATCGCAGGCATGGCGCGCGCATTCCAGCTCCAGGGTGGTGTGCTCGATGTCGAACGTATCGGAGAGGACGGTCTTGATCCGCTCCTTGATCGCGTCCGCCTCGCTCCAGCGGCCCTCCTCGATCACGATATGTGCGTCGAGTGCCGCGTGATGCTCGTCCATTTGCCAAAAATGCGCGTGGTGGATGCCCGTCACGCCGGGAACGCCGTGCACGGCGTCAAGGACGCCGCGCGTCTCGATATCGGGTGGTGATCCAAGCATGAGGATGCGAATGACCGGTCCAATTTCCCGGAAAGATTGCCACAGGATATAGCCTGCGATCATGACCGTGATGATGGGGTCGATCAGCCGCCAATCATAGAGCATGATCAGCGTCCCAGCGACAATCACGGCGACCGAGCCGAGCGCATCCGCAACGTTATGCAAAAAGGCAGCGCGAATGTTCACACTGGATTTGGACATCGTATAGGTGAGCAGTGCCGTTGCCACATCCACGATCAATGCGATTCCCGCGATGATCACAATCAGCCATCCGTCGACAGCTTGCGGATCGGCAAAGCGCATCGCAGCCTCGTAGAGCAGGTAGAGACCGATCAGGATCAACGTCGTGTAGTTGATCAGCGCGGCAACCACTTCGACGCGGCCGTAGCCGAAAGTCATGTTCGCGTCTCTCGGCCGCCGTGCGATCTTGCGGGCCGCGAAGGCAATGATCAGCGAGATCGCGTCAGAAAAGTTATGCAGGGCATCTGCAATCAGCGCGAGCGAGCCAGAGATGATCCCACCCACGATCTGCGCGATCGTCAGCCCTAGATTGACTGCAATTGCAGCAAAAACGCGACGATCACCCGCTTCCGGGTCGATATGGACGTGATCATGCGGCATCGGATGTTCCTCCGTGAAAAACGCGGCGCGACAATACTCGGCTATCGGCCCTACCGAAGGACAGGGTGGACCATGGCAAGCCCGAAGGTGCAATGCCGCGGGCTTGATTGCCAAGTTCCTTTCCTCATGTCGGAGAAAACAGGCTCATGCCGAGATTTTAACTATGGGGTCGGCCAAACGGGCGAAGAGATCCGAAAGGGTGTGACAGCACGAGGCGGCAGCGCATTGGTAGCTACAGGCCAGAGCCCGCCTGGATAACGGAGAGCATTCACTTCCTGTGCAGCCACAAAATCTTCAGGATCGACAGTATTCAGTGCGAACCAACGGCACGCCCTGGCAGATTGCGAAGTGTTGTCTCACGACTGAAAATGACCCATCGGGCGCGGCGAACAACTTGGCAATACTGTCATGCAGCCTTGCGCGGTCTTGAAGTCGCATTCGAATGCAGACGCGCAACAAGAGTCTGCGCAATCCGACAACAACAAAAGGGAATTTGGTGGAGCCTAGGGGGATCGAACCCCTGACCTCCTGCATGCCATGCAGGCGCTCTCCCAGCTGAGCTAAGGCCCCGAAGCGGCCCTGAGGCCACGTGTGCTGACTTAGGCAAAGCGCCGGGCGGGATCAAGCGAAAAATCCAGCCCGGCGTGCGCCGTATCAGGTATCGTCGTCTTCCGATGCGACATCCGCGATCTCGTCCAGCGAGACATCATCGTCGTCTTCGTCATCCTCGAGCACGTCATCGCCCAGATCGACATCGACATCGTCGTCATCATCCTCCAGCACCGCGTCATCGTCGGTGTTGGCGTCCTTCATCTTCTTGGTCTCGGCATCCTCTGCGTCGGCCTTGATCGACCGGCTCTTGCCGGTGTTCAGTTCGACGACCTCGCCCGTGTAGGGGCTGACGATCGGATCCTTGTTCAGGTCGTAAAAGCGCTGGCCCGTTGTCGGGCACAGGCGTTTGACGCCCCATTCTTCCTTGGGCATGTTGCGTCCCTTCCAATATGGTGCCTTGCATGCGGTCTGCGCCACCTGCCATAACGGTGCAAAGGTGTCAAAGCCTTTAAGACAGGCACCCGCAGCGATATCAGGCATATGGGCGAGCATATCCTTCCCGGCAACCCCCCGATCGCGCTGACCTTGCGCAGATCCGCCCGTGCGCGGCGCATCAGCTTGCGCGTGTCGGCGCTGGACGGGCGCGTGACCCTGACATTGCCCAAAGGCTTGCCCGAACGCGAGGCGCTGGACTTTGCCCGCTCCAAGCAAGACTGGCTGCAAGGACATCTGGAGGCGCGCACGCCCGAAGTGTCCGTCATGCCCGGCGCGCGTATTCCGGTGGAGGGGCAGCTTTATGCAGTAGCCACCGGCACGGGCAAACGCGTAACCGTCGAGGGCGATTCCCTCCTGGTGCCCGGCGGTCAGCCCGCGCGCCTGCAAGCGTGGCTCAAGACCTTGGCGCGCGACAGGTTGGCCACCGCATCCGATCGCTATTCCGCCGCGCTCGGGCGCCCCTATGGCAGGTTGACCTTGCGCGACACGCGATCGCGCTGGGGCTCATGCTCGTCCAGTGCGGGGCTCAGCTATTCGTGGCGGTTGATCATGGCCCCGCCCGAAGTGCTGGATTATGTCGCGGCGCATGAGGTGGCACATCTGGAACAGATGAATCACTCGCCCGCGTTCTGGGGCTTGGTCGAGGATCTGATGCCCGATTACGGCACGCATCGCCGCTGGCTGCGCCAGCATGGCACGGACCTGCATCGCTATCGCTTTGATTGACGGCGGCGCGCTTTGTGATCACAAGTCATTCATGCTTTTGAACCCGCGCCCAGATCCCGTCCCAGCCGCCCATGATCGCGTCTATCGCGGGCTGCGCACCCGCATCATGCATGGACAAATTCCGCCGGGTCATGCGTTGACGTTGCGCGGGATAGGCAAGGAATTCGACGTCTCGATGACGCCGGCGCGCGAGGCACTGCGACGCCTTGTCGCCGAAGGGGCGCTATCGCTCAGTCAGTCGGGACGCGTTTCGACCCCGGAGTTGAGCAATGACCGGATCGAGGAATTGGCGGCGCTGCGCTCGCTGCTGGAGGTCGAACTGGCCAGCCGTGCCCTGCCCCGCGCGCATATTGCGCTGATCGACCGGTTGACCACGATCAACGGCGCAATCGCCGAGGATATCGCGCGGCAGGATGCGGTCGCCTATATCCGCCGCAATCTGGAGTTTCACCGCACGCTTTATCTGCGTGCACAGGCGCCCGCGATGCTGGCCATGGCCGAGCAGGTCTGGCTGCAACTGGGGCCAACGATGCGCAAGCTCTACGGAAAACTTCGCCAGAAAGAGCCGCCACCTTATCACCGCCTTATCATAGGCGCGCTGAAGGCAGGGGACGAGCCGGCGCTGCGTCTGGCCGTTAGATCGGATGTAACGCAGGGATTGAGAATGCTGGTCGGTTAGGCCGCCAGACCCTTGCTGCCCATGTTCAGGAACTTCTCGCGGCGGTCTTTGACCAGTGCCTTGGCATCCTTGCCATCCAGCTCTTTGAGCATCTCGCCCAGCGCGGTGCGAACATTGTCCATCGCCGTCTTGGGGTTGCGGTGCGCGCCGCCCATCGGCTCGTCGATGAGGCGGTCGGCGACGCCAAGCTTGATCAGGTCCTGCGCGGTCAGGCGCAGCGCCTCGGCGGCTTCGCGCATCTTCTCGGAATCCTTCCACAGGATCGACGCGCAGCCTTCCGGCGAAATTACCGAATAGACCGAATGTTCCAGCATGGCGACACGGTTGGCGCTGGCAAAGGCGACGGCCCCGCCCGATCCACCCTCGCCGATCACCACGCTGACCAGCGGCACGCCGATCTGGAGGCATTTCTCGGTCGCGCGGGCGATGGCCTCGGACTGGCCGCGCTCTTCGGCGCCCTTGCCGGGATAGGCACCGGGCGTGTCGACCAGCGTGATCACCGGCAGGCCAAACTTGTGCGCCATCTCCATCAGGCGGATCGCCTTGCGATAGCCCTCGGGGCGGGCCATGCCGAAATTCCGCTCGATGCGCGATTTGGTGTCGTTGCCTTTTTCATGGCCGATGACCATGACGGGTCGGTCATCCAGCCGCGCAAGGCCACCCATGACGGCGTGGTCGTCGGCAAAATTGCGGTCCCCCGCGAGCGGCGTGTATTCGCTGAAAAGCGCCTTGATGTAATCGCGGCAATGCGGCCGCTCGGGGTGGCGCGCGACCTGGCATTTCCGCCAGGGCGTCAGATCCTTGTAAAGGTCGCGCAGCATGTTGGCGGCCTTCTTGTCCAGCGCGGCAGCCTCTTCCTCGACATCGACGCCCTCACCGGCGCGGGCCATCGCCCGCAGCTCTTCGGCCTTGCCTTCGATTTCGGCGAGGGGTTTTTCAAAGTCGAGATATTGGGTCATTGCGCCGCTCCGCTTGATGCCAGCGTTATATGGCTGGGGATGGTGCGAAATGCAATCAGCTTGGCCTTACTGGGGCATCAGAACCGGGATAAGCGTGGCCACCAGCAGCGCGGCCATAGTCCAGTTGAACGTCCTGAGCCGGCCCGGTGTGCCGAGAAAGCGGCGCATCTGCTGACCCAGCGCGGTCCAGCTTGTCGTGCTGATGGACGACACCGCGCAATAGGCGCCCGCAACCCACAGGATCGCGGTCGGCTCACGCCCGCCGGCGTAGAGCGTGATGGCCGAAAGCGCCATGAACCACGCCTTGGGGTTCACCCATTGAAAGGCGGCCGCCTGCAGAAAAGTCAGCGGCTTGCCCGCGGCCTCGGCGCCCGCCTGAGGGGGCGGGGCGGCATTGGCGATCTTCCAGGCAAGGAACAACAGATAGCAAACACTGATAACGGTCAGGACGGTCTGAACAACGGGGAACGCTTCGAAGATGCGGATGACACCTATGCCCACCAGAAGCGTCAGCACCGGCATGCCGATCCCGATGCCAAACATATGCGGCACCGTTCGGCGAAAGCCGAAATTGGCGCCCGACGCCATCAGCATCAGGTTATTCGGGCCGGGAGTGATCACCCCGACAAAGCAGAAGGCGACCAGCGCCATGAAGATATCGAGTGTCATAAGGCGCAACATTATGCAGATAGAGCCGCAATGAAATTGCGTTCTCTTGTGCCGTGACGGGTAATACGCAATTATCCGGCGTAATGGACCAGATCAACACCCGCATATTGCAAGAGCTGTCGCGCGATGGCCGGATCAGCAACATCACGCTGGCCGACCGCTGTGGCCTGTCGCCCAGCGCCTGCCTGCGCCGCGTGCAGGATCTGGAGCGGCGGGGGATCATCGCAGGCTATCGTGCCGTGCTGGACCGCAGCCGGATGGGCGTCGGCTTTGTCGCCTACGCCACCGTCGGCCTCAACAGCCACACCAAGGCCAGCCAAGAAGCGTTCGAGCGTGCGATGACCGCCGCGCCGGAGGTGGTAGAATGCCACAACATCACCGGCTCGGTCGAATACCTGCTGAGAATCGAGGTGGCGGACCTCCCCAGCTACAAGACCTTTCATACGGATGTGATCGGCGTGCTGCCGCAAGTGAACGCGATCACATCCTATGTCGTGATGGGCTCGCCCAAAGACGCGCGCGCTTGATGACTTTCCAGCCGCCGCTGCGCAGGCTATGTCCCTGACCATGAAAACGATGCCCGACATCTACGCCGACAAGGTCAATTCCGGCGCGCTCACCGCCGACCCTGCGCAGGAGGCCGTCCTGCCCGAGTTCGAGCGCATCCGTGCAGCTCTGGCCGAGCCGCAATCCAAGGGCTGGTTCCGCAAGGCGCCCGAGCCGCCCAAGGGCCTCTACATGTGGGGCGGCGTCGGGCGCGGCAAATCCATGCTGATGGATATGTTCGCGGCCTCGCTGGATGTGCCAAACCGGCGCGTGCATTTCCATGCCTTCATGCAGGAGATTCACGCCGGCATCCACAAAGCCCGCCAAGAGGGCCGCGAAGATGCGGTCGCCCCCGTCGCCGCCAAGGTGGCCGAAGACGTGCGCCTTCTGGCCTTCGACGAGATGCAGATCACCGACATCACCGATGCGATGATCGTGGGGCGGCTCTTTCAGGCGCTGCTCGATGCGGGCGTCGTGGTGGTGACCACGTCCAACCGTATCCCCGATGACCTTTACAAAAATGGGCTGAACCGCCAGCTCTTCCTGCCCTTTATCGAGCTGATCAAGGAGCGGATGGTGGTGCACGAACTGGCATCCCCCAAGGATTACCGCCAGGACCGCATGGCCGGCAGCTCCACCTATTTCACGCCGATCAACGCCGAGGCGCGCGCCCAGATCGAAGAGGTCTGGCAAAGCCTGACCGAAGGCAAGGCCGAGCCGCACACCCTGATCGTGCAAAAGCGGCAGCTGGAGATCCCGGCCTTTCACAACGGCGTGGCGCGCGCGACCTTCTATCACCTCTGCGGGCGCATGCTGGGCGCCGCCGATTACCTGGCCTTGGCCGAGGCCGCCCGCGTGCTGGTGCTGGAGGATATCCCCCTGCTCAGTCGCCAGAACTTCAACGAGGCGAAACGCTTTGTCACGCTGATCGACGCGCTTTACGAGGCGCGGGTGCGGCTGATCTGCTCGGCCGCGGCGACGCCCGAATACCTTTATGTCGAGGGCGAAGGCAGCTTCGAGTTCGAGCGCACGGCCAGCCGCCTGCGCGAAATGCAGTCCGAGGGATGGGGCGACGTCTGATCCCCGGTGTCGCAGCCGCCCTGCGACCCCTTTCAAAATTCGCGGCAAACGCTATATAGACGGCCTGATCCACTGACAGGCACAGCAGACAAATGGACCGCATGACACCGCAAGACTGGACCATGGCCACAGGCGATGATGACGACAGCGATGCTTCGGTCGTCGTCGCCACGCGGCCCAAGACCAAACGGCCCCCGCTCTACAAGGTGCTGCTTTTGAATGACGACTATACGCCGATGGAATTCGTGGTCGCCGTTCTGGAGCGATTCTTTGGCCTCAGCTCTGCGCAAAGCTTTGAAATCATGTTGACGGTCCACAAAAAAGGCGTTGCCGTCGTCGGCGTCTTCAGCCACGAAATCGCCGAGACCAAGGTGGCGCAGGTCATGGACTTTGCGCGCAAGCACCAGCACCCGCTGCAATGCACGATGGAACGGGAATAAACCACATGACCGGTATCAGACTGTCACTGGCGCTGCATGGCGGCGGCCTGTCACTGCCGGATGGCGCGCGCATCGCTGTCTTTGCGCCGACGCCCGATAGCGACCTGTCGGAATTGCCGCAGGATCTGTGCCACGTGATCACCGGCACAAAGCCCGATAGCGATTACTTTGCGGCCCTTGGATATACCTGCAACACCGCGCCCGAGGGCCGCTATGGCGCGTCGCTGGTCTGCCTGCCCCGCGCCAAGGATCGCGCCCGCGCGCTGATCGCCGAGGCGGCGGATGTGACGGACGGGCCGGTCATTGTCGACGGCTTGAAGACCGACGGGATCGAATCGGCGATGAAAGCCTGCCGCAAGCAGGCGGATGGCGTGTCGGGCCCGATCAACAAGGCGCATGGCAAACTTTTCTGGATGGACCCGGCCCCCGAATTGGCCGGCTGGCGTATGGGCGAGCCGGGCGAGATCGAGGGTGGCTACGTCACCGCGCCGGGCGTTTTCTCGGCCGACGGGATCGACCCCGCGTCCCAGGCGCTGGCCGACAACCTGCCCGAAACGCTGGGCGCGCATGTGATCGATCTGGGCGCGGGCTGGGGTTATCTCACGCAGCGCGCGCTGGAACGGGACAGCATCCGGCGCATCGACGCCATCGAGGCGGATCACGCGGCGCTAGCCTGTGCGCGCCTCAACGTCACCGACCCGCGCGCGTATCTGCATTGGGAAGACGCGCTGCGCTGGCGCCCCGAGACGGGCGCCGACACGGTCATCATGAACCCGCCCTTCCACACCGCGCGTAAGGCCGATCCCGCGCTGGGCCGCGCCTTCATCGCGGCGGCGGCAGAGATGCTGAAACCCTCGGGTCAGCTCTGGATGGTGGCCAATCGCCATCTTCCCTATGAGCAGACGCTCGCCGGGCTGTTCTCTGATGTATCCGAGGCACCGGGCGGCGACACGCGGTTCAAGCTGCTGCACGCCCGCCGCCCCATGCGCAAAAAGCGCTAGGCACACCCCTTACAAGGACGCTTTCAAATGTCATTTTCGGTATCCGGCAAGACGGCCATCGTCACGGGCGGCGCCAACGGCATCGGCCTCGCCATCGGACGGCACCTGGCCGACAAAGGCGCGAACGTGATGTTCGCGGACATGGAAGAGGACACGCTGATCGAGCAGTTGGGCGAGAACCCCGAGGACGGCCCGATCCGCTTTTTCGCGGGCGATCTGCGTGAGAAGCTGACGCTCGCGAACCTTCTGTCGGCGACGATCGACGCGTTCGATTCGGTCGATATCCTGATCAACGCGTCGCGGCAGGTGGTGACATCGGACTCGCTCAACCCCGATGACGACGCGGTCGAGCTGCTGCTTCAGCAGAACCTGATCACCGCTCTGCGTCTCAGTCAGCTGGTGGCCAAGCGCATGATCAAGCAGTCCGAGGGCGAGGAGACGCCGCAGGGCGGCGCGATCATCAACCTTTCGTCCATCGCAACCTGCCGCGCCAATCCCGATCTTCTGGCCTACGGGATCTCATCCGCGGCGATCGACCAGATGACCCGCTCGCTCGCCGTGACGCTGGCGCCGCATCGCATCCGGGTGAACGCGCTCGCCTTCGGCTCGGTCATGAGCCGGTCCTTGCAGGAAACACTCAAGGATCACGACGACTACCGCAACGATATCGAGCAGCACACACCCCTGGGCCGGATCGCCGCCTGCAGCGAGTTGGCGGATGCGGTGCAGTTCTTGGCCAGTGAGGGCTCCGGCTTCATGACGGGGCAGATCATGACGCTGGACGGCGGCCGTTCACTGGTTGATCCTGTCTCGGCGCCGGCGCACTGACCAGGAAAGGGACACCCATGACCGACGATTTCACCAATGAAAAGCGCCGCGCCGCCGAATGGTTTCGCACGTTGAGGGACCAGATCGTCGCCGCCTTCGAGGGGCTGGAAGATAGTCACGACACCGGGCCGCTGGCCGATGCCGCGCCAGGCCGGTTCGAGGTCAGCGAGACGCAGCGCAGCGCCGAGGATGGCAGCGACGCGGGAGGCGGCCTGATGAGCGTGATGCGCGGCGGCCGCGTCTTTGAGAAGGTGGGCGTCAACGTGTCGGAAGTCTATGGCCAGCTGGGCGAGGGCGCGCAAAAGGCGATGGCCGCGCGCGGTGTGCCCGGCATGGAGAGCGATCCTAGTTTCTGGGCCAGCGGCATCAGTCTGGTGGCGCATATGCAAAACCCGCATTGCCCCGCCGTTCACATGAATACGCGGATGTTCTGGACGCCGCACGCCTGGTGGTTCGGCGGCGGGTCTGACCTGAACCCGTGCATCGAATACGAGGGCGACACCGCCCATTTCCACGCCGAGCAGCGCGCGCATCTCGACCCGCATGGTACGGATCTCTACCCCCGGCTCAAGGCGTGGGCGGACGAATATTTCTACATCCCGCACCGAAACCGCGCGCGCGGCGTCGGCGGCATCTTCATGGACGATCAGAACTCGGGCGATTGGGAGGCGGATTTTGCGCTGACCCAGGATATCGGGCGCGCGTTTCTGCCGGCCTATCAGCCGCTGGTCGAAAAGCGGCGCGTGCAGACCTGGGACGAAGCCGACAAGGACGCGCAGCTGGTGCATCGCGGTCTTTATGCGGAATACAACCTTGTCTATGACCGGGGCACGAAATTCGGCCTCGCCACCGGGCATGACGCCAATGCGGTGCTGATGTCGCTGCCGCCCTTGGCGAAATGGGTCTAAGGCAGGGCCAAATTAACCCAGACGGGGCGATGACGGCTGGCCGCCGCCGCCACATCGGCCCGCGGCCCCTCCTGCGGCCAGGCAACACCCGCGTCCAGCACAGTCATGTCACGTGACGGCAGCACATAACCGACGCGCTGCATTGACGGGGTTACGCGCGGCCAATCGACAGTCGCCTCGCGCGGTGTTCCACCGGGGCGCCGTGGCCTCACGTCCTGCAAACGCGGGTCGCTCAACAGACCGCGTATCCCCGCTTCAATTCCTTCACCGCGCTGGGGATCCTGGTTGGCGTGTCCGACCAGAACAAAGCGCGCTTGAACCGCAGGCCCGAACGCGCCGTCCAGATAGTGCCGCCAGAATGTCAGCTGATCGTGGTTGCGCCGGCCATTCCGGTCCTCGGAGCCGTCGAAAACGGGCGGGCTGGCATGGAAGGCCAGAATCGTCACAGGTCCGTCCGGCGCCTGCACCGGCACCACCCAATGCGCCACATCCGCAAGCCGAAGAACGTCCAGCACCTCGGGGGCGAAATAAGAAACGCCATCCATTTGCGGAAGCAAGGCACCCGGAAGATCGCGCCACAGGATCCCGCTGAGATCCTTGACGCCCGCCAAGTCGATCGGCCATCGCGACAGCAGCGCCATACCACCCTGCCCCGCGAAGGCGCCGTGTCCCTGCGCATCCTCAGGCTCGCCCAGACGCCCGTCCCGATCGAGATCAAGGCCGGTCCCGACTCCCGTATTCGGGCGTAACGCAAAAACAGTGGGGTAATCGAGCCCGCGCGCCGCGATCAGATCCCGCAGCGCGGCAAGTGCCAGATGGTCTAGATCGAAATCGACGTTTTGCAGCAGCAGGATATCGGCGCCCAGATCGGCAATGACCTGCGCCACGGCCTCGGCCTGATCGTCGCCCCGCAGAATGTCACGCAGCAAAAGGCCCGGCCCGTCACGCGAAAGATCGGTATTGTAGCTGGCCACACGCAATGCGGCACCCCAAGCTGGCGGCGCCAGCGCCAGCCAGATCAGGCACAGCGCAATCAGACCACCTGCAATGCATCCTCGGCCCGCGCATAGGCGCGCCGCCTTTTCGCGGAAATCAGCTCGGCCACCCGGTGCATGGCGATGCCGCGCATCACGAGGCTGGCTGGAAGAAAGGCCCATCCCGAAATCACCCAAATCAAGGTCTGCGGCGTGACATGCGTTTCGGTTTCGACCACGCCCTGCATCACCGCAACAATCGCTGGGAGCAAGAATGGCAGCACGAAGCCTAAAGATAGGTTAATGCCGGCTTCACGCTGAAGTTTCTGCACCACGTCGCCGCCCCGCGTCGGATCGAACATCGGCAGGTTCATCCAGACATTGAACGCGCCGCGCCGCACGGGCCAGCCCAGCACCCTTACGATCACAACGAAAAGGAGGATTGTCAGTAGCGAGACGCCATAGCTGAGCCCCGCCGCACTGCGGACGAGGTCGACCAGTGAGTCGGGCGCATCTGCAGGCAGCAGCAGGACGACCTGGCGGACGGGTGAATACGGAAAGTCGAGAGTAGCACCAATCGCGCGCGCCCAATCAGCAAACAGCAGTGTCAGTGAGCCAGGGTTTTCACCGCTGCGAACGATGTTCGACAGAAGTATGACGACACTCGCAAGCGCGATGAACTTGATGCGATTGTAGGGTGCGGCAAAACGGAACTCGAGGATGCTGGGCGATTCTACGGCATATTCCGAGAACACCAAAAGGCCCGCGAGAAGGGCGATGAGAAGAATGATCTGACTGGCCTCACGGGCAGCACCGTCCACCATCAAGGATGGCAGGGCGATCAAAATAGCCACCGATACGGCGCGCACAGCAGCGCCTACGACATGTGATACCACTGCCCGATCCCTTCAACTTGGCCTGCCACGATACGATGCCGCGGCGTTGTCCCAACTTGATCCCGCTCTTTATGGCGGTATGCCTCAATTGTGCCTTGATCTTGCCTTGTTTCCGCGGGGCGCTCAACAATTTGCGCAGCATTTCCACGCGCTTGGCGCGATGCGTTAAAGTAGTGATGCGCGGTTGCATCACGTTGCATGGAGGAAATTGGCACAGAATGTGCGCGCCACCAGATATGGGTGTTGCCTAAGATGCACCCACTAGGGGCCCGCTATCGGTCCGCGTTAAGCGGACCGATGAGGCATTTTGCAGGTCAGACCCAAGGGCGCTGCGCGCTCGCGCTGGCCTCGAACGTGTCGATCGACGCTGCTTTCTCAAGCGTCAGGCCGATATCGTCCAGACCTTCCAGCAGGCAATGCTTCTTGAACGCGTCGATCTCAAACGCGATCTCATCACCTTCGGAGGTGGTCACGGTCTGTGCCTCCAGATCCACCTCGATCCGCGCGTTCGCGCCCTTTTGCGCCTCGGCCATCAGCAGATCGACCTCGCTTTGCGGCAGGGCGATGGGCAGGATGCCGTTCTTGAAACAGTTGTTGTAGAAGATGTCGGCAAAGCTGGGCGCGATGACGCAGCGGATGCCAAAATCCTTGATCGCCCAGGGCGCATGCTCGCGGCTGGAGCCACAGCCGAAATTGTCGCCCGCAACGAGGATCTCGGCCTCGCGATAGGCGGGTTTGTTCAGCACGAAATCAGGGATTTCGTTGCCGTCATCGTCATAGCGCATCTCGTCAAACAGGTTCACGCCAAGGCCCGAGCGCTTGATCGTTTTCAGAAATTGCTTGGGGATGATCATGTCGGTGTCGATGTTGATCATCGGCATGGGCGCGGCGATACCGCTGATCTTGGTGAACTTTTCCATCGGTTTATCCTTGTACAGGGGCCACCTTGCCGGAACCCGGACTTGGCGGCAGACGTTCACATGCGGAACGCCAAAAGAGGAAGCATCATGTCATATATCGAAGGCACGAACGTCGAGTGGGACTGGGGCAACGGCACCGGGACCGGCAAGGTGACCAAGGTTTATACGCAAAAGATCACGCTCAAGATCGACGGCGCCGAAGTGACGCGCGACGCGTCCGAGGATGAACCAGCCTACCGCATCGAACAGGATGACGGGGACGAGGTTCTTAAATCGCACAGCGAGCTGCGCAAATCCTGAGGGCGCGCCGCCAGCCATCACATCATCTCGCGCACATCGGTGAGGCGGCCCGTTATCGCCGCCGCCGCCGCCATCGCGGGTGACATCAGGTGCGTACGTCCGCCGCGTCCCTGACGGCCCTCGAAGTTGCGGTTTGACGTTGCGGCACAGCGCTCGCCCGGCGAAAGCTGATCGGGGTTCATCGCGAGGCACATGGAGCAGCCCGCGAGGCGCCACTCGAAGCCTGCCTCAATGAAGATATCGGCCAGGCCTTCTTCCTCGGCCTGCGCGCGCACCAGGCCCGAACCGGGGACGATCATGGCCCGCAATCCGTCCTTGATTTTCTTGCCCTTCAAGATCGCGGCGGCAGCGCGCAGATCCTCGATCCGGCCGTTCGTGCAAGAGCCGATAAAGACCGTATCGATCTCGACCTCGGTCAGAGGTGTTCCGGCGGTCAGCCCCATATAGTCGAGCGAGCGCTGCGCCGCGTCCACCTTGCCGCCCGAGAAGTCGGAAGCGGCAGGAACCTTGGCGGTGATCGGCAGAACATCCTCGGGGCTGGTGCCCCAGGTCACGACCGGCGCGATATCCTCGCCCTTGAGCGTCACGACCTTGTCCCAATGCGCGTCGTCGTCTGAATAAAGCGTCTTCCACCACGCGAGCGCGGCTTCCCACTGCGCGCCCTTGGGCGCATGCGGGCGGCCCATGCAATACTCAAACGTCTTCTCATCCGGTGCAATCAGGCCGGCGCGCGCGCCGCCCTCGATCGCCATGTTGCAGACGGTCATGCGGCCTTCCATCGACAGATCGCGAATGGCCTCGCCGCAATACTCGATGACATAGCCGGTGCCGCCCGCCGTTCCGGTCTCGCCAATCACGCTGAGGGTGATGTCCTTGGCAGTGACGCCCGGCGCGAGCTTGCCGGTGATCTCGACCTTCATGTTCTTGCCCTTACGCTGGATCAGCGTCTGGGTGGCAAGAACATGCTCAACCTCGGAGGTACCGATACCATGCGCCAACGCCCCGAAGGCGCCATGCGTCGCGGTATGGCTATCGCCGCAAACGACGGTCATGCCGGGCAAGGTCCAGCCCTGCTCGGGGCCGACGATATGCACGATGCCCTGCCGCACGTCCGAAACGGGGTAGTAGTGGATCCCGAAATCGGCGGCGTTCTTGTCCAGCGCCTCAACTTGAATCTTGCTCTCGGGGTTCTCGATTCCCTTGGCGCGGTCCAGCGTCGTCGGCACGTTGTGATCCGGCACGGCGATGGTCTTGTCCGGCGCACGTACAGTGCGGCCCGTCATGCGCAGCCCCTCAAAGGCCTGCGGGCTTGTCACCTCATGAACGAGGTGGCGGTCAATATAAAGAAGGCAGGTGCCATCCTCGGCTTCGTGCACGAGATGCGCATCCCAGATCTTGTCATAGAGCGTCTTGGGGGACATAGGTCCTCTCCCATATTGTCAGAATGTGAAAGCAGTGAGCAGGCAAATGCCCGTCATAGGTGCGCAAGCACAGAGAGGGACGCGCCGAAGAACCGCCAAGGAAGGCGCGATCTGTCGTCCATGTCGATAATCTTTTTCATACGGACGAGATACTACCTGCGCCGCACGGTCGCAAGTGCGCCGGAAGGCGCATAATGCCGCCAGCAGGGCATGCATTCGGTCGAAATGCGAGTATTTTTGCCAAGATGAAAGCATAAGCGCCGCGCCTCTGCTTTTTCTTGGTGGCAAATACTCAAATCCCGCAAGCTCAATCGGGCGCCAACATATAGCCCTCGCCGCGCACCGTCTGCAGGTAGCGGGGCTGTTTCGGATCCGCCTCGATCTTGCGCCGCAGCCGCGTGATCTGAACGTCGATGGCGCGCTCCTGCGCCTGGCCGCGGTCGCGTCCCAGATCCTCGACCAATTTCGAACGGGTAACGGGCTGACGCAGGCTTTGGGAAAAGATGCGCATGAGCTGCGTCTCGGTCGCGGTGAGGCGGACCGGCTCTCCACCCTTGGTCAACTCTGCGCGCTCCATATCGTAGCGCACGGGGCCGAGCGTCAGGATCTTGGGCGCGGTGCCTTCCGCTTCGGGCTCGGGCATGCGGCGCAGGATGGCGTTGATCCGCAAGAGCAGCTCTTTCGGTTCGAAAGGTTTGGCGAGATAGTCGTCCGCTCCTGCCTCCAGCCCGCTGATGCGATCCTCCGTCTCACCCCGTGCGGTCAGCAGCAGAATGGGCGTCGTGAGCGTTTCACGCAGCGCGCGGGTCAACGCGACGCCGTCTTCGCCCGGCATCATGACGTCCATCACGATCAAATCGAATTCCAGCCCGCTCAGAACCCGGCGAGCATGGGCCGCATCCCGCGCGACCGAGACGAGAAACCCGTTCCGCGCGAGGAATTTACGCAGAAGGCCGCGGATACGCTCGTCATCATCGACGATCAGCAGATGGGGGGCCGGATCGCTCATGATTGCGCCTCTCTCAGCGTTTGGTAGCGGCGGCGCATGTCAGGATCCATCATCGCCTCCAGGACTTGCCGGAACCCGGCAACCGCACCTGGGCCGGCGGCGCGGTAAGCGGCGCGCATCCGGGCACGCTGCGCATCGCTCAGCTGCCGCTCCAGTGCGGCGCCTTCGGGAGTAAGGTGCAGGTTGCGTTCGCGCTTGTCCACCTTGCCGACGCGGCTGGCAACAAGGCCGTCCTCGACCAAGGTGCGCAAAACCCGGTTCAGCGATTGCTTGGTCACTCCGAGGATATTCAGAAGGTTCGTGACGGTCGTGCCCGGCTTGCGCGCGATGAAATGGATCGCACGGTGATGCGCCCGGCCGTAGGCCATGGTGCCGAGGATCCTGTCGGGGTCTGCGGTGAAGCCCTGATAGGCAAAGAACATCGCCTCGATCCCCTGCTGGAGCTGCTCGTCCGTCAGAAAGAGCAGCGCTTCGCCGCCTTGTGCCTCTGCCATGTCACGATCCTCTCTTTTGCCCGGAGGTTACGTCAGCTTTGTTGACTTTCCAAGTTTCAACTGGTAGCGAATCGCAGTTTCTGCGCAATTTTACGTCCGCTTCGGTCGCATTTAGCGCAACTTATGCAAAGAATGCACCTTGGAGGGCACAAAATGGTGGGCTACGATGATCGCGACGGCAAGATCTGGATGGATGGCAAGATGGTCGATTGGCGCGACGCCAACGTCCACATCCTGACGCATGCCATGCATTACGCCAGTTCGGTCTTTGAGGGCGAGCGCGCCTATAACGGCAAGATCTTCAAGAGCCGCCAACATTCAGAACGCCTGCACTATTCAGCGGGCGAATTGGACTTCGAGATCCCGTTCTCGGTGGATGAGATCGAAACCGCCAAGGCGCTGGTGTTGAAAGAAGCCGGTCTGACCGACGCCTATGTGCGCGCCATCGCCTGGCGGGGAGCAGGTCCGGACATGGGTGTCGCCAGCGCGCGCAACCCTGTTCACCTGGCCATCGCGGCATGGGAATGGGGCGCGTATTACGGCGACGCCAAGATGAAGGGTGCCAAGCTCGACATCTCGAAGTGGAAGCGCCCCAGCCCCGAAACGATCCCTGTTCATGCCAAGGCCGCCGGCCTTTACATGATCTGCACCACATCCAAACATGCCGCCGAAGCCAAGGGCTGCTCGGACGCGCTTTTCATGGATTATCGCGGCTACGTCGCCGAGGCGACGGGGGCCAACATCTTCTTCGTGAAGGATGGCGAAGTGCACACGCCGCTGGCCGATTGCTTCCTCAACGGTTTGACGCGCCAGACGGTCATTGGTCTGCTCAAGGACAAGGGGATCGCGGTGCACGAGCGGCATATCATGCCAGACGAGATGGAAGGGTTCGAGCAGTGCTGGCTGACCGGCACCGCCGCCGAGGTGACGCCCGTTGGCCAGATCGGAGATTACCATTTTGAGGTCGGCGCGCTGACGCGGGACATTGCGGAGACGTATGAAAAGCTGGTGCGCAGCTAAGCCACGCCATCGCGAAAGACAAAGGGCGCTCCGAAGAGCGCCCTTTTTGCATTTATCCCGGCGACATGCCGCGCAGTCGTTCGGACCTTCGTCTGAGCAATTCCACCGTCGTCAGCAGCGCGATCGAGATACAGACAAGGATCGTCGCCACCGCGAGAATTGTCGGTGAAATCTGTTCGCGCAGGCCGGTGAACATCTGCCACGGCAGAGTCTTTTGAGAGGCCGAGCCAACGAAAAGCACAACCACAACTTCGTCGAAGGATGTGATGAAGGCAAACAGGCCGCCCGAAATGACGCCGGGCAGGATCAGCGGCATCTGTACGCGAAAAAAGGTGGTCACCGGGTTCGCGCCCATATTCGCCGCGGCGCGCGTCAGCGACCGGTCAAAGCCGACCAGCGTTGCCGTCACCGTGATGATCACGAAGGGAATGCCCAGCACGGCATGGGCGAGGATAACCTTGATATAGCCGACGAGGTTCTTATCGAGGCCGATCGAGTTCTCCATGAAGTTGCCGATCTTCGAGTAGAAGAAGAACATGCCGGTGGCCGAAATGATCAGTGGCACAATCATGGGCGAGATCAGGATCGCCATGATCGCGCGGCGGAACGGCACATGGCTCTGGCTGAGGCCGATGGCCGCGAGCGTGCCGAGGCTGACCGAAATCAGTGTCGCGATCGGCGCGATGATCAGCGAGTTCTTGAAGCTCCGCTGCCACTCGTTGTTCGTGAAGAAATCGCGGTAATGCTTGAGCGAATATCCGTCGGGATCGAAGCTGAGCATTTCGGGCGTGAAGGTAAAGAAGTTCTCGGCGTTGAACGACAGCGGGATGACCACCAGGATCGGTGTGATGAGGAAGATGAAGATTAGCGCACAGATCACCCGGAAGGCATAGTACCAGACGCGTTGGCCGAACGTGGCGTAGATAGGAAGGCTCATGTCGCGTTACCCCAGTTTCACGTTATCGATGCCGACGATCTTGTCGTAGCACCAGTATAGCAGCAGCACGACGGCCAGCAGGATGGTGCCCAGCGCGGCCGCAAGGCCCCAGTTCAGGCTGGACGAGATGTGATAGGCGATCCGGTTCGAGATGAAGACACCCTTGGTGCCGCCAACGATTTCGGGCGTGATGTAGTAGCCGATCGACAGGATGAAGACGAGGATACTGCCCGCACCGATGCCCGGAATGGATTGCGGGAAATAGACCCGCCAGAAGGCGGTCCAATTGGTCGCGCCTAATGATTTCGCGGCACGCAGATAGCTGGGATTGATCGTCTGCATCACCGAATACATCGGCAGGATCATGAAGGGCAGCAGGATATGCGTCATCGCGATGATGGTACCGAACTGGTTGTTGATCATGATCAGCCGGTTCTCATCGGCAACGAGACCCGCCCACACCAGCACGTCGTTGATGACGCCCTGTTGTTGCAGCATCACCTTCCACGCAGAGGTCCGCACCAGAAGCGACGTCCAGAAGGGTAGCAAAACGAGAATCATCAGCACGTTGGCCTGGCGCATCGGCAGGTTCGACAGCAGCCATGCGACGGGATAGCCCAGCAGGATGCACGCGCCCATGATGGTCATCGACATGATCAGTGTGCGGATGAACAGCTGGATCAGCACGCGTGTATTCTCGGGCTGAACGGAAATGCCTTCCGGGGTCTTCTGCATGTCGATGGCGTTGAGGAAATAACCGCTCGTGTAGGGGGCGCTATGCGTTTGAATCACGCGCCATGTCTCAAGCAGCACCCAATCTTCATCGATATCGGCAAAGATGGCGCGGTAATCGGGCGGTGCCAGTCCGGCTTCTGCCAGCGCGGCGAGCGCGTCCCTGTGCGGTCCATCATAGGCGGCGAGGCGCTCGGCGAAACCGGGGCTGGTCACATCATCAAGAAGGCCAAGATACACGGTTTCGACGGGCTTTTCCTCGGCCACGACGTCGTTATTGATCAGCCCCGCGATCACGCCGAAGGCGGTGTAGGCGCGCGTGGCGATCGGCAAGAGCTCGGACGCAGCCAGCGATGGGCTGAAGTTCATCTCGCCGGTCGGCACCTCGTCTGCCATGTTGCGAATGCGTTTTTGCTGCGCGTTCAGCAGATCCTCGTCAACCTCCGTGCCTTCGGGCGCGTTGAAGATCTCGTAATAGGTCTCACGCTCGCCCCAGCGGGGATCGACCTCCTCAAGGATGTCCTGTGCGTCCTTGCCAGGATCATCCATCTTTCGCCCGGCCTGACGAAAGAGCGAGGACATGCCGCTAGCCTCATAATTGAGCCGCGAGCCGAGACGCGTGTGCCGCTTCATCTCATCCGCAAGGAAGAGATCGTAATACATCGCGCGGAACACAGGCTCGCCCGGCAGCTCGTCTCCAGAGCCGTCCCACTGGTTCAGCTCTTCGACGGTGTAGGGCAGCGTGTCCTCGACGATCTGGTTTTCGACCGAGCGGAACAGCATATCGCCGATGGGAAAAATGAAGGAGATGAGCACAAAGATCAGCAGCGGGGCGATCAGGCCCAGCGCGCGCATCTTCTGAACGCGCAGGGCTTTGTTCAAGCTCCGCTTGAGCGGCGTGCCATCGGCGGCCAATACCGGACCACTTTTGTCGCTGCGCGCGACCTTCAAGCCGTCATCGGGTGTGGGGCCGGTGGCTGCTGTTGTTGCGTCGCTCATTTCAGGCCCCTTCGACCAAGACAATCACGCTGTCGGCACTGTCCCTGCGGATCTCCGCGACGGCCTGATAGTCAGGGTCGTCATAGGCGCTGCGTGCGGCAGCATAACTGGGAAATTCGATGACCACGTGGCGCTGAAGCGTCTCGCCCTCAAGCTGTTCGGACTGGCCGCCCCGGACGACGAAACGTCCGCCGTGCCTCTCGAGGATCGCGGTGTCGCGCGCAACGTATTCGCGATACGCTTCGGCGTTCTTCACCGAGATATGTCCGATCAAATAGCCCTTGGGCATACGTGTGCCGTCCCTGTTTGAAATGTGCGGCCCGTACATTGCGCGCCGCACGTCTTGTTTGGCGGTGAGGCGGGCCGCATGGCCCGCCTCGTGCCGGATCTTATTGTGCCAGCCACGCCTGGAATTTGGCGTCGATGTCATCGCGGTAGTCGGCCCAGAACTCGTAGTTGTAGAGGAACGTGTTCTTGGCGTTTTCGGGATCGGTCGGCATGTGCGGCGCCATGTCGATGCCCAGCTCGGCATGCTTGCCGACCAGCGGGGCCGACGACTTGCGAGCGGGACCGTAGCTGATGTAGGCGGCCTGGTCGGCCAGGCGCTGCGTATCGGTCGCGAACTTGAGGTAATCAAGTGCCGCCGCCTGACGCTCTTCGCTGAGGCCGGTAGGAATGATGAAGCCGTCGATGTCGAAGACCTGTGCGTCCCACAGCATGGCGACGGGCTGATCCTGCTCTTCGATCAGGCTGAACAGACGGCCGTTATAGGTCGAACCCATGACGACTTCGCCATCGGCCAGAAGCTGAGGCGTATCCGCACCGGCCGACCACCAGACGACGCTGTCACGGATCGTGTCCAGCTTGTCCAGCGCCTGCTGCTGGCCTTCGTCGGTCTCCAGCACGTCATAGACGTCTTCTTTGGCGACGCCGTCGCACAGAAGGGCCCACTCCATGTTGTTGATCGGACGCTTTTCCAGCGAACGCTTGCCGGGATAGGCTTCGAGGTCGAAGACGTCGCAGACATCATCCGGAGGCGTGTCGCCGACCAGGTCGGTGCGATAGCCGAAGGTGGTCGAATATACGATCGTCGGAACGTAGCAATCCGAGACCAGCAGATCGCCGAAATCTTCTTCGGCGGTCGAGCCGTCATCGCCGGGTGCCAGCATCTCGTTGAAGTCGATTTCCATCGCGAGACCTTCGTCGCACAGACGGATCGCGTCGGCGGCAACCACGTCGACCACATCCCACGTGATGTTGTCGGCTTCGTTCATCGCGCGCAGCTTGGCCACGGCCTCGTTCGAGCTGTCGTCATTGATGATCTTGATGCCGGTCTTCTCGGTGAAGGGCTCATGATAGGCCTTCTGCTGCGAGTTGGAGTAGGCGCCGCCCCAGCTGACGACGGTCAGTTCTTCGACTTCGGCCGAAGCCATGCCTGCAACTGCGGTCAGCGCGGTCGAGGCCAGAAGTGTTTTGGTTAATTTCATTTCATTCTCCCTAGTGAGGCCCGGTTTTGATCTTTGATGAGGGGGTGGCACGGGCCTGTCCACATATCCCTCTGTTCATCGGACCCCGAAGGGCCGCGATATCATGCGGCCGGCGCGTCGAGCGCGCGGCAATCCTGTGGCAGCCAGCCGATTTCCAGCTGCTCGCCGGGCTGAAGGCGCCGCTGATCGGGGGCGTTCCGCGTTTTGACGATGAAATCATCCGTGCCCGCGACCCGAAGGCGCGTGCGGAAAATATCGCCCATGTAAACGAATTCCAGCACCTCGGCCTTGAGCGTATGCGCGCCCTTTTGCAGACGGTTCTTGTCAAACTCGACACGTTCGGGGCGGATCGAGACTTGCGTCCGCTCGCCGGCCTTGGTGACGTTGACCGGAAAGCAATCAATCATCCCGCCGCCATCCAGCTGAACCAGCGCAGTGCCATCCTTGATCTCTTTGACCACACCTTGCAGCGTGTTGTTCTCGCCGATGAACTGCGCGACGAAACTGTTCTCGGGCTGCTCATAAAGCACGTCAGGCGCCGCGATCTGCTGAATGCGCCCGTCGTCAAACACCGCGACGCGGTCCGACATGGTCAGGGCTTCGGTTTGATCGTGGGTCACGTAAACCGTTGTAATCCCCAGATTATGCGCCAGATCCGTAATCTCGAACTGCATCTTTTCGCGCAGCTGCTTGTCCAGCGCGCCGAGCGGTTCGTCCATGAGGACCAGCTCGGGCTCAAACACCAGCGCCCGGGCCAGCGCAACGCGCTGCTGCTGACCACCCGAAAGCTGCGCGGGGCGACGGCCACCGAAATTGCCCATCTCGACCATGTCGAGCGCGCGTTTGACCTTTTTCTCGCGCTCGTCTTTGCCGATCTTGCGCACCTCCAGCGGAAAGCTGAGGTTTTCGGCAATCGTCATATGCGGGAAAAGGGCGTAGTTCTGAAACACCATGCCGATGCCGCGCTTGTGCGGCGGGATGTTGTTGATCGAGGTGCCGCCGAGGCGGATATCGCCATGTGTCGCGGTCTCGAAGCCGGCAAGCATCATCAGGCAGGTCGTCTTGCCCGAGCCCGACGGCCCCAGCATGGTTAGAAACTCGCCCTTGGGAACTGACAGGTTGAGGTCTTTGACGACCAGAGTTTCCCCATCATAACTTTTTTGCACGCGATCGAATTCGACGAACGCGTCGCTGGTCTGCGACTCGGCCAAAAGAGTCTCCCCGTTGTTTATCTTACTCGCGATCCATGCCGCGTTGAGGGCAGACTAAACCGCCATTCGCGCATCATTGCAACCGTGATGCGTCACTTTTTCGCGCAAATGCGGCGCCCGCATTGCTGCGGCCTGATGTCGAGCCGATCGGAGCACTGATCGGCAGACATATGCTACCGACCTTTTGGAAGGGCAGACCCTTGTGACGAGAAGACTTCGGGCGCCGGGCAGTTGCCAGCGCGTCGCCTGTCGCGGCCATTAGAAAAGGAGCGCCCCCTTGGACGCCCCCACTCTTGAAACTTGCTGAAATCGCGCTTCAGCCAAGCACGGCCTTGACGGCTTCTACAGTCTTGCTGACGACCTCATCCGCCTCAGCGCGCGTCAGACAGAAAGGCGGCGCGAAACCCAGAATATCGCCCTGCGGCATCGCCCGCCCGATCACGCCGCGAGACATCAGAGCCGCAGTCACCTGCGGGCCGACCTTGTCCGCCGCATCAAAGAAGTGGCGTCCGTCCCGCTCCTTGACGAACTCGACCGCGCACATCATCCCCTCGCCGCGAATATCGCCGACATGGGGATGATCGCCCAGCGCGTCCTTCATCGCCGCGTTCAGATATGCGCCAGTTTCGCGGTTGTTCTCGATCAGGTTCAGATCATCGAGCACTTTGAGGTTGGCCACGCCCGCCGCCGCGCCGATGGGATGCGCCGAATAGGTCCAGCCGTGGCCGATGGGGCCATTCTCGTCCGTGCCCTGCTCCAGCACCTTCCACATCCGGTCTGACACGATGCTGCCCGAAAGGGGCGCATAGGCACTGGTCAAGCCCTTGGCGATGGTCATCAGGTCAGGCTTCATTCCGTAGTGGTCCGAGCCCATCATGCTGCCCGTGCGGCCAAAGCCGGTCACGACCTCATCCGCGATCAAGAGGATGTCATGCTTGTCCAGAACCTTCTGGATCGCGTCCCAATACCCGGCGGGCGGCGGGACGAGGCCGCCGGTGCCCAGAACCGGCTCGCCGATGAAGCCCGCGATGGTGTCGGCGCCATCCTGGGCGATCAGCTCTTCCAGCTTGTCCACGCAATGCTGCACGAACTGCGCTTCGGTCTGGTCCTGATCCGCGCGGCGAAAGTAATAGGGCGCCTCGGTATGGATCACCTGCTCCAGCGGCAGATCGAACTTCTTGTGAAACAGCTCGAGCCCCGTCAGCGAGCCGGTCATCAGCCCCGAGCCGTGATAGCCGCGCCAGCGCGAGATAATCTTTTTCTTCTGCGGGCGGCCGAGGATATTGTTGTAATACCAGAGCAGCTTGATGTTGGTTTCGTTGGCATCGGACCCAGACAGGCCGAAATAGACCTTGGACATATGCGCAGGCGAGCGATCCAGGACCATCTTGGCCAACGTGATCGACGCCTCGGTGCCGTGGCCGACATAGGCGTGGTAGTAGGCCAGCTCATGCGCTTGCGCGGCAATCGCCTCTGAAATCTCGGTGCGGCCATAGCCGACGTTCACGCAATAAAGACCGGCGAAGGCATCCAGATGCTTGTTTCCCTCACGATCCTCAATGTGGCAGCCCTTGGCGCCAGTGATAATGCGGCTCTGCATCTCGCCGCGCGCGAATTGCGCCAGATGCGTGGACGGATGAAAGAAATTGTCGCGGTCCCATTCGGCCAGCTGATCGTTTCTGAGCATCGGAATCTCCTAAAAACTGAAGGCCGCGCAATCGCGGCGGTATCTGCGGCGCAAGATGCCGCAAGCCATGCAGGGTGTGTAACTGAATAATCGCCAGTGTGCAGAAGATTCTTCTGTGCTTAGTCCAACAGCGCAGAAAATGGTGGCACGGGACTCTCCTTGACCGTCTTGGTCACGACATATGTGAAGTACCGCGCCAGTCCGATCCCGGCATCCAGCATGTCATCCAGGAGGTCCTGATACCCTTCGATATCCCGCGCGACGATATGCAAGAGGTAGTCATAACCACCGCCCAGCGCCCAACAGCCCATCACCTGATCATAGCCCGCCATCGCCGCCTCAAAGCGGCGGAAATCGGCACCGGTGTGACCCGTCAACTCGGCGGTGACAAAAACCGACACGTGCGGACCCAGTTTGCGCAGGGCGATACGCGCGTGCACACCCTCGATGACACCCGCCTCCTGCAGCTTGCGCACACGCTCCCAGCAGGGGCTGGCCGATAGGCCTACCTCGCCGGCCAGTTGCGCGTTGGTCATGCGCCCGTTCCGCGCGAGTGCGCGCAAGATATCGAGATCGCGGGCGTCGAGACGGGTCATGGCATGTATCGTGAGGCAGGGGTCATCCTTCACCAATGGGCACAGAACCTCGCCTCGTCAACGCGCCCCTTGCGCAATCGGGTTTTTCGGCATGAGATGCGCGGCGAAACATCCGAAGGAAAGGCCCCCCCGATGATTGAAAAGGATATCCCCTTCAGCACCGCCGAGTATGAGCGGCGGCTGACCAAGACGCGCCGGGCAATGGAAGACGCAGGCATCGACGTGCTGTTTTGCACCGATCCCAGCAATCAGAACTGGCTGACCGCCTATGACGGCTGGTCGTTCTACGTCCATCAGGGCGTGCTGGTAACGCGGGATGGCCCGCCCATCTGGTGGGGGCGGTATATGGACATGATGGGCGGGCGGCGCACCTGCTGGATGGAGGATGAACACGTTCTTGGCTACGAAGATCACTACATCCAAAGCACCGTGCGCCACCCGATGCAGGATCTGGCCGCGCGGATCCGCGACATGGGGCTGGGCGGCGCCCGTATCGGGGTCGAGATGGAGAATTATTATTATTCGGCCAAGGCCCATGCCGTGCTCACCGCCGAGTTGCCGGAGGCCGAGTTTGTAGACGCGACCGCGCTGGTCAACTGGCAGCGACTGGTCAAGTCGGACGAAGAGATCGGCTTCATGCGCCGCGCCGCGCGCATCACCGACAAGGTGATCGAGACCGCGATCGAGCGGGCCGCGCCGGGCGTGCGCAAGAACGATCTGGTCGCAGACGTCCTGCATGCCGGCATCACGGGGCTAGGGGGCGACTGGGGCGATTATCCGGCGATCCTGCCGCTGACCCCCTCGGGCGCGGATGCCACGGCCGCGCACCTGACTTGGGACGGCAAACCGATGAAGGCGGGCGAGGCCACGTTTTTTGAGCTGTCAGGTGTCTATCGCCGCTATCACGCGCCGCTCAGCCGGACCGTCTTTCTGGGCACACCGCCCGATGACATGCTGCGCGCCGAGGCCGCACAGATCGAGGGGATCGACGCAGGGCTTGAG
Organism: Roseovarius nanhaiticus; assembly: GCF_900156535.1. NCBI lineage: Bacteria > Pseudomonadati > Pseudomonadota > Alphaproteobacteria > Rhodobacterales > Roseobacteraceae > Roseovarius > Roseovarius nanhaiticus. Next base: position 198,503 of record NZ_FTNV01000001.1, read on the forward strand.
GCCGCGCGCGCCGGTGCGCGCACCTGCGACATCGCCAATGCCTTCATGGGCGTTCTGGCCCGCCACGGGATCGAGCGGTCGGGCCGCATGGGCTATCCCGTCGGCGTCAGCTATCCGCCCGACTGGGGCGAGCGCACCGCGTCGATCCGCAGCGAGGATGACACCGTGCTCGAGCCGGGCATGGTCTTTCACTTCATGCCCGCGCTTTGGATGGACACTTGGGGCCTCGAGACGACCGAGACGATCCTGATCAAGGAGAGCGGCGCCGCCGAGCCGCTTTGCAGTCAGCCGCGCAAGCTCTTCGTCAAGGATTGAGATCAGCCAAGATAGACCTGACCCTTGGGATAGCGCACGCGCGGCACACTGCGCGTTGCCAGGAAAAACCCGAGGGTCAGGGGGCCGACGCGACCGAGAAACATGATCAGCATGATCACTGCACGGCCCACCCCGTCCAGCTCGCCCGTCGCGCCGCGCGACAGGCCGACCGTGCCGAAGGCCGATGTCACCTCGAAGGCGAGATCCAGAAAATCACCGTCATGCGAGATGGATGTGACAAAGATCCCGGTCAGGACGACCAGCATGCTGACCATGGTCAGGGCCAGCACTTTTTGCACCTCATCGGCGCCAAGGCTGCGACCAAAGGCGTTAAGCTGGGTCTGGCGTTTGAAAAAGGCGATCGTTGCGATGACCAGAACGATCAGCGTCGTCACCTTTATGCCGCCCGCGGTCGAGGTGCTGCCGCCACCGACAACCATCAACGCCATTGTCATCAGCGTTGTGCTGTCATGCATCGCCCCAGTATCAATCGAATTGAAGCCCGCGGTGCGTGTCGTTACGGCCTGAAACCAGCTGGCCCAGATGCGCGATCCGGTATCGGGCAGACCGCCCAATGTGCCGGGGTTGGTCCATTCCAGAGCCGCAAACATCGGCCATGAAAACCCGATCAGCGCAACCGTGCCAACGATCATCAACTTGGAATGAAGGGTCAGGCGGCGCCACTGGCGTACCTCGTAAAGATCCGCCAACACGATAAATCCAAGGCCGCCGAGGATGAATAGTGCCGGGATCACCAGATTGATTATCGGATCAGAAGCATATCCCATCAGGCTATCGGGATAGAGCGCGAAGCCGGCATTGTTGAACGCCGATACAGAATGGAAAAGCGCGTGACCTATCCCCTTGGCCCAGCCAAGCTCGGGCACGAAGACAAAACTGAGAAGCGCCGCGCCGATCAACTCACACAGGAGAGCAACGGTTATGATGACACGCGCGATGTCTGTCAGGTTATGAAGCGCCTTCTGATTGACCTCTTCGCGCAGGACGACGCGGTATGGCAGGCCGATAGGAATGCCCAACAGTGTCAGCAGCATCACGGCAAAGGCCATTAATCCAAGGCCGCCTAGCTGGATCAACAGCGCGATGACCACCTGCCCAAACGGGGTAAACGCGCTACCCGTATCAACGACGATCAGTCCGGTCACCGTCACGGCCGAGGTGGACGTAAAGAGGGCATCCCACGCCGAAACGTCGCCATGATTGGAAACCGGCAGCCAGAGCAGCACACCGCCGAGCAAAGTGAAGACCAGGTAGATGACGGCCAAGGTCGCAGGCGGCGTCAAACGCCAACGCCAGCCCGACCTTGCCCCCACAAACCGGCGCGCCATCAGAGGCTGGCCGCAAAGCTGCGCAGGTTGGCCCTCTGGCCCAGAAGCAACAACAAATCATCTTTTTGAAGCGTGCAGTCGCTGCCGTCGCAGCCCAGCCATTCGGTCCCGCGCATGGCCCCGACGCAGCGCAGGTCATAATCTGTATCGTAGGGGATATCCGTCAGCTTCTTGCCTTCGAGCGTTTCGGGAATGCGAAAATTCACCACGTTGAACCCGTTGCCGAGGCTGACATAATCGCGCACCAGCGGATTGTGCAGAACCTGCGCAATATGCTGGCCCACCTCCACCTCGGGGTGAATGATTCGGTCGACCTTCATCTTGCTGAGAATGCGGTGATGCGTCTTGCTCATTGCCTTGGCCCAGACCGTCTCGACCCCGATGGTCTTGAGGTTGATCGCCGCAAGGATGCTGGATTCCAGATCATCTCCGATGGCAACCACGGCCACACTGCAATCGCCCACACCCGCCTCGCGCAGGGCGGTCTCATTGCGCGCATCCACGATCAGGGCTTGGCTCAGAACGTCGGCCTGTGCGTTCACAGCCTTCTCGTCGTGGTCCATGCCGATGACGTAATTGCCAAACCGAACCAGCTCGCTTGCCACCGTGGCGCCAAAATTGCCGAGCCCGATCACCGCGTAGGCCCGTTGCCGATCCGTCTTCTTGCGTCTGTTCATCATGGCTCCATGGTATGGCCGGCAATTGCACGCATGGCCGAACCCATAGGTTCGGCGGTAAGTTCCACGGCTGATTGAACAGATCACCGGGCCTTTGCGCAACAAACGGGTCGCGTGAACCGAGCAATCGGCTGTTGTCTGGTCGGGTAAAATCCCTCGTGACACAAGTTCGGAGCCTCTCATGCCGTTTCAAATCCACGCAATATCGCCCACGCTCTTTGCGCCGCTTTTCGCGCTTTCGGACACCGAATTGGCCTCCCGCAAGGCCCGGCGGATGACCGTGACCGAGCATCCGGGCACCCCCTGCCGTGTCAGCCTCGCCGATGCCCAAATCGGCGAGACGGTGCTTTTGTTGAACCACTGGCATTTACCATCACAAAGCCCCTATGCGGCCAGTCACGCGATTTTTGTGCGTCAGGGCGTGCAACAGGCCCGGCCTACGCCGGGTGAGGTGCCTGAGGTGCTGCTCTCGCGGTTGATATCCCTGCGCGTTTTCGACGATTCCGACATGATGATCCACGCGGATGCGGTCGAGGGCACGGCCTTGCCAGAGGCACTGACCGAGGCGCTGGGCCTTCCCGGCGCCGAGTACATTCACCTGCACTACGCCAAACCGGGATGCTTTGCCGCGTCTGTCACGCGCGCCTAACAAAAACGGGCGCAGCTGATGGCTGCGCCCGTTCCATACCAATCGACCTTGATCAGGCCGCCTTCATCTTGCCCTCGGCTTCGACCTGCTTGTGCGCGAGGTCAAGCGCGATCCAAGCGCGCTCGACCAGCGTGTCAATTTCGGCGTCAGTGATGACAAGGGGCGGCGAGATGATCATGCGGTCGCCGACATGGCGCATCACCAGACCGTTCTTGAAACAATGCTCACGGGTGATCAGGCCCACATCGCCCTCGTTCCCGGCGAATTTCGCGCGGCGCTCAGCATCCGGCGTCAGTTGGATCGCGCCCATCATGCCGATGGTCGATGCCTCGCCCACCAGCGGGTGATCCCCAAGCGTCGCCCATTTCTTGGCCAGATAGGCAGCAGTATGATTGGCGACGTTATCGACGATACCCTCTTCTTCGAGGATGCGCAGGTTCTCCAGCGCGACGGCGCAGGTCATCGGATGGCCCGAATAGGTGTAGCCATGTGCGAATTCGCAATTGTTGATGACCTCGGCCACCTCGTCGCAGACGATCGAGCCGCCGATCGGCGCGTAGCCACTGCTGAGACCCTTTGCGATGGTCATGATATGCGGACGGATGCCCAACGTCTCCGACGCAAACCACTTGCCGGTGCGGCCGAACGCGCAGATCACCTCGTCGGCGATCAGAAGGATGCCGTGCTTGTCGCAGATGCGCTGGATCTCGGGCCAGTAGGTGCTCGGCGGAATGATGACGCCGCCCGCGCCCTGAATGGGCTCGCCGATAAAGGCTGCGACACGGTCGGCGCCCAGCTCTTCGATCTTGGCCTCCAGCTGGCGCGCGCGCTCCAGCCCGAACTCCTCGGGGGTCATGTCGCCGCCCTCGGCCCACCAATGCGGCTGGTCGATATGGTGAATGTCGGGAATGGGCAAACCGCCCTGCTCGTGCATGAAGGTCATGCCGCCAAGGCTGCCGCTGCCCATGGATGAGCCGTGATAGGCGTTCTTGCGGCTGATGATGATGTTCTTCTCTGGGTGGCCCTTTTGCGCCCAGTAGGTGCGCACCATGCGGATGTTGGTGTCATTCGCTTCCGAGCCGGAGCCGGCGAAAAAGACATGGTTCAGAGTATCCGGCGCCAGTTGAGCCAGCTTGTTGGCCAGCGCGATCGCGGGCACATGCGTTGTCTGGAAAAACGTGTTGTAATACGGCAGCTCGCGCATCTGACGTGCGGCAGCCTCGGCCATCTCCTCGCGGCCATAGCCGATATTGACGCACCACAGGCCCGCCATCGCATCGAGGTAATCGTTGCCGTCCGTATCGGTCAGCGTCACGCCATTCGCCCGCGCAATGACGCGCGCGCCCTTGTCCTTCAATTCTCCCGCATGGGTGAAGGGGTGCATGTGGTGCGCAGCATCCAGCGCCTGAAGCTCGGACGTGGGCGGATGGTTGGCGATCATGTTCATGTGCTGGCCTTTCGCTGAAATAGAAATGAGGCTGAAAACGGCGCCTTGCCGGATGATGCCCAAAATATGATCAAATTATTCTTTGTCAATCGAATCACTTGGCCTGCGCAATACCTTGCGCGGCTTCGTGAAGTGAGGCGTGCAACTGATCCATGCCTTGCCGGACATCGGCGGCAATCGCGGCCGCAGCGGCATCTGCATCCTGGTCGATCATGGCGGCCAGAAGGTCCTTGTGATTGTCCCTGAGATTCTGCGTGCCCAATCGCCCGCAAAGCACACGCATCGCCGGACCGAATCGTAGCCATAGCCCCTCGGCCAGGTCAGCCAGAATAGGGCTGGCGGCCAGCATGTAGAGGGTCAGATGGAATTGATGATTGAGATGCAGATAGGATCGAAGATCGCCCTGCTGGATCGCGCCATCCAGCGCCCCGTCAATTCGGGTCAGCGCGTCGATATCGCCGGGCCCGGCACGTGTTGCGGCGCGGCGCGCCAGATATGGGTCCAGCCACTCGCGCGCGACGATGATCTCGCTGATGTCATCGGCGTTCAGTTGCGGCACGCTGACTCGCCGATTGCCCTGAAATTCCAGCGCGCCTTGGGAAATCAGGCGGCGGATCGCCTCGCGCACGGGGGTCATTCCGGCGCCCAAACGGTCCGTCAGCCCCTGAATCGTCACAGCCTGCCCCGGAGTCAGATCGCCGTAAAGAATCATTTCCCGCAAGCGCAGATAGACTTGTGCATGCGCGGGCAAGCCCGTGTCTTCGCTACTGAATTTTTGTGCAGAAAGCTGCATCGCGCGCGGCGCCCCCGTCGTTCAAAATGACCGAGGTTGCGAGTTTAGCGACCCCGTGGAAACATTACCATATTGCCATGCGAGTGAAAACTTGATCAAATTCGCGGCAGCGGTGACAGCGATCACCGAACCAAAGGGAGATTAGAATGAAGAATACCATCCTGACCACGACAGCCGCCGTCACACTGATGGCAGGCGCGGCCACCGCCCAAGAGGTGCGTGTCTACAACTGGTCCGACTATATCGACGAGGCCCTGCTGGAAAAGTTCGAGCAGGAGACCGGCATCGACCTGATCTATGACGTCTTCGACAGCAACGAGGTCCTGGAGACCAAGATGCTGGCAGGCGGATCGGGTTATGACGTTGTCGTGCCCACCGGCACGTTTCTTCAGCGTCAGATCTCGGCCGGCGCCTTTCAGAAGCTGGACATGGAGCAGCTGCCCAATCGCGAGAACATGTGGGACGTGATCCAGGAGCGTACCGAGCAGTACGATCCCGGCAACGAGTATTCGATCAATTACATGTGGGGCACCACGGGCATCGGCGCCAATGTAGGCAAGGTGACCGAGCTTCTGGGCGAGGACGCGCCGATCGACTCGCTCGATCTGATCTTCAAGCCGGAGAATATGGAAAAGCTGGCCGAATGCGGCGTGCATTTCCTGGACGCCCCGACCGAGATGATCCCCGCCGCGCTGAAATTCCTGGGCGAGGATCCCGACAGCAAGGACCCCGAGGTTATCGCCAAGACCGAAGACGTGCTGATGGCGGTCCGCCCCTATGTGACCAAGTTCCATAGCTCGGAATACATCAACGCGCTGGCGAATGGCGATATCTGCGTTGCCTTCGGCTGGTCCGGGGACATTCTGCAGGCGCGCGACCGTGCTGCCGAGGCCGAGAATGGCGTCGAGATTGTCTTCAACGCCCCGACCGAGGGCGCGCTGATGTGGTTTGACCAGATGGCAATCCCGGTGGACGCGCCCAACCCCGAGGGCGCACATACATTCCTGAACTTCATCATGGATGCCGAGAACATGGCGGCGGCGTCGAACTACGTCTATTATGCCAATGGCAACAAGGCGAGCCAGGAGTTCCTGGTCGAGGACGTGATCGACGACAAAGCGATCTATCCGGGCGAGGCGACACTGGAGAACCTTTACACCGTGACGCCTTATGGCCCCAAGGTTCAGCGCGTCGTCACGCGCCTTTGGACCAAGATAAAATCGGGCACCTGATCCCCGGACAATCCCGACCCGCGCAACATCTGTTGCGCGGGTTTCTTCAAACCCCATCCGGGAGCGATGATGAGCGAGACCGTTTTCGAGCCGTGGAACGACCCACAGGCCAAGCCGCTGATTCAGTTCAAGAACGTGACCAAGCGTTTCGGCGACTTTACCGCAATCGACAACCAGACATTCGATATCTACGAGCGCGAATTCTTTGCTCTTCTGGGTCCCTCGGGCTGCGGCAAGACAACGATGATGCGAATGCTGGCCGGTTTTGAAAAACCGACCGAAGGCCAGATCCTCCTGGCCGGTCAGGACATGGCGCCCATCCCGCCCAACAAGCGCGCGGTGAACATGATGTTTCAATCCTATGCGCTCTTTCCGCACCTGTCGGTCTATGACAACATCGCCTTCGGCCTGAAACGCGACAAGATGGACAAAGACAAGATCGCCGAACGCGTGGCCCAGATGCTGAAACTGGTCCGGCTGGAAAAATTCGCCAAGCGGAAACCCCACCAGATTTCCGGCGGCCAGCGCCAGCGCGTCGCCCTCGCTCGCAGCCTCGCCAAGGCGCCCAAGCTCTTGCTGCTGGACGAGCCCTTGGGCGCGCTCGACGCCAAGCTGCGGCAGGACACGCAGTTCGAGCTGGTGGATATCCAGGAAAAGACCGGCACCACCTTTGTCATCGTGACCCATGACCAGGAAGAGGCGATGACAGTGGCCAGCCGCGTGGCCGTGATGGATGACGGCAAGATCATGCAGGCCGACACGCCCGCCAATATCTACGAAGTGCCCAATTCGGTCTATGTCGCCGATTTCATCGGTGATGTGACCATCATCGAGGGCCGCGCCAACAAGAACGGCAATGGCTATGACATCGCCTTCGCCGAAGGCCAGCCGACGCTGCACGCGGAATCGGAGAAATCCTTTGCCAACGGCCAGACCTGCCATCTGGCAATCCGGCCCGAAAAAGTAGCGATTACCGCCGAAAAGCCCGAAACGCGCAACGCGCTCAAGGGCAAGATCCTCGACATCGCGTATCTGGGCAACCTCTCGACCTACCATGTTCAGTTGGACAACGGGCAGATCGTCAAGGCGCAGACAGCCAATACGCGCCGGCTCTCGCGCCGCAGCTTCACCTGGGAGGATACCGTCTGGCTTAGCTGGACCGACACTGCCGGTGTCCTGTTGGAGGGCTGAGCGATGCGCCGCGTTTTCCTGATCGCAGTCCCCTATCTCTGGCTTGTTGCACTGTTTCTGGTGCCGTTTCTGATCGTGCTGAAAATCAGCCTCAGTGACATCGCGCTCGCCATACCGCCCTACACCCCGACGCTGGACTTCGGTGAAGGCTGGGCCGGAATCAAAGAGTTTTTCTCTGCGCTCGACTTTGAAAACTTCGAGTTCCTGACCACCGACGATCTCTACTGGAAGGCCTATCTATCCTCGCTGCAGATCGCGTTCATCGCCACGCTTCTGACGCTGATCGTGGCCTATCCCATCGCGTATGGCATGGCATCTGCACCCGATCACTGGCGTCCGACACTGATGATGCTGGTGATTTTGCCGTTTTGGACCAGCTTCCTCATCCGGGTCTATTCCTGGGTCGGGATCCTATCGGGCGAGGGGTATCTGAACCAACTGCTGCTCAGTATCGGTGTCATCTCCGAGCCGCTGACGATCCTGAACACAAACATCGCGGTCTATATCGGCATCGTTTACACCTATCTGCCGTTTATGATCTTGCCCATCTATGCCGCCCTTGAGCGGATGGACGCCTCGCTTCTGGAGGCGGCCGAGGATCTGGGGTGCAGCCGCATCACTGCGTTCTGGCTGGTCACGTTCCCACTGTCCAAGAACGGGATCATTGCAGGGTGCTTTCTGGTGTTCATCCCGACGATCGGTGAATTCGTGATTCCGTCCCTTTTGGGCGGTTCCAAGACGCTGATGATCGGCAAGGTTCTTTGGGAGGAATTCTTCAACAACCGCGATTGGCCCGTCGCCAGCGCCGTTGCGGTGATCCTGCTGATTATCCTGATCATCCCCATCATCCTTTTTCAGCGGAACGAGCAAAAGCAACGGGAGGCCGAAGGATGAGGCGCGTCACATGGTTCAACTCCACTTCCCTGACACTGGGCTTTGCGTTTCTCTATCTGCCAATGGTCATCCTGATCATCTACAGCTTCAACGAAAGCCAGTTGGTGACGGTCTGGGCCGGGTTCTCGACCAAATGGTATGGCGAGCTGTTCAGAAATGAGGCGTTTCTGGACGCAGCATGGGTGACGATCAAGGTGGCGGTGATATCGTCCTCCATCGCCACCGTGCTCGGCACGATGGCGGCGGTCGTTCTGGTGCGCGCAGGCCGGTTTTCGGGGCGTACGCTTTTTTCGGGGATGATCTATGCCCCTCTCGTCATGCCCGAAGTCATAACGGGTCTGTCGCTGCTTCTGTTGTTCATCGGGCTTAATATCGACCGGGGCGTGATGACCATCGTTCTGGCGCATACAACATTCTCGATGTGCTACGTGTCGGTCGTCGTCTCGTCCCGCCTTGTCAGTTTCGACCAATCGCTGGAGGAGGCGGCGCTGGATCTCGGCTGTTCGCAAATGCAGGCTTTTTTCCTCGTGACGCTTCCCATCATCGCACCCGCCGTAATCTCGGGATGGCTTCTGGCCTTCACGCTCAGCCTCGATGATCTGGTGATCGCAAGCTTTACCGCCGGCCCGTCCTCGACCACGCTCCCGATCAAGATCTGGTCGTCGATCCGCCTTGGCCTCAGCCCCGAGATCAACGCGCTTTCGACGCTGATGATCGCCATCGTAGCGGTCGGTGTGATCACCGCATCCCTGGTTAGCAAGCACAGCAGCCTCAAACGGCAGGCGGATGAGCGTGCGGCGGGCGCATGAAGCGCATTTATCCCGCCCACGCCTATGGCGAGGCGCCGCGCGCCACCTGTTACTGGCCTGTCACGACCGAAGGCGTGGCCAACCCGCCCGCGCGCGGCACACTGACAGCAGATGTCGCGATCATCGGCGCGGGGTTTACCGGCCTCTCGGCCGCGCTGCATCTGGCCGAGGACGGCGCGGATGTCATCGTGCTGGAGGCGCAGGATGTCGGCTGGGGCGCCTCAGGGCGCAATGGCGGGTTTTGCTGCCTCGGAGGCTCGGCTGCCAGCGACAAGGCCCTGACCCGCATGTATGGGGAAGACACGCGCCGCGAGTTTCGGATGACCGAGAAACACGCGGTAGAATTTGCCGCAGGGCTGATCGAGCGTCACGGAATGCAGGTCGACCGCCACTCGCAGGGCGAGACCGTGATGGCCCATACGCCCGCGGCCTATGACGGGTTCGAAACGCGCGCCCGCGAGATCGAGCGCGATTATGAGGTGACGCCCACCATCGTCGCACCCCATGAGCAGGCTCAGAATGGTATGTCAGGCCCGTTTCACGGCGCCATGACCACACCCATCGGCTTTGCGCTCAACCCGATGAAATATATCCAAGGTTTGGCCGCCGCCTGCCGCGCCGCTGGCGTCCGCATCCGCGCGCACAGCCCCGTTCATCAAATCGACCAAGGCGCCAGCTTCAATCTCCAGACGCCCGAGGCGCGGGTTCAGGCACGCCGGCTGATCGTGGCCACGAATGGCTACAGCTCGGACGATCTGCCCGACTGGATGAAGGGCCGATACCTGCCCACGCAGTCAAATGTTCTGGTGACGCGGCAGATGACCGACGAAGAGTTGAGCCAGCAGGGCTGGACGACGCGGCAGGCATGCTACGATGACCGCTTTTTTCTGCATTACTTCCGACTGATGCCGAATAACCGTATGCTCTTCGGCATGCGCGGCGGCCTGTTCAGCGCGCCTTGGGCCGACAAGAAGATGCACGGCAACATCCGCCATCATTTCGAAGAGATGTTCCCAGCCTGGGCCCATGTCGAAACCCCGCATAGCTGGCACGGCCTGCTGAGCATCGCGCGCGATCTTACGCCCTTTACCGGGCCGATCGACACGATGCCCGGCGCCTTCGCCTCGATGTCCTATCACGGCAACGGCGTGGCGATGGCAACCTATGCGGGCGCGCTGCTGGCCGATCTGGCCATGGACCGCGCGCCCGGCAATCTCTACCCCGAGATCATGAAACGCCCGCCCAAACGCTGGCCCTTGGGCCGGTTCAGGCGGGCGTGGTTCTGGCCCGTCTACGGTGCGATGTGGGCGACAGGCGCCTGAGCGCCTAGCGCATCACCATGATCGCCTTGGCATTGGTGAATTCCTTCATGCCGAACCCGCCATGTTCGCGGCCGTACCCGGCATCCTTGACCCCGCCAAAGGGCATATTCGGCGTCGCCATGCCGAACCCGTTGATAAAGACCATTCCGGTATCGAACTCTTCCGCCGCCAGCTTGACTGCGGCCTCGGTATCTTGCGACAGGATACCCCCACCAAGACCATAGCGGCTGTCATTGGCGATGCGCATGGCATCCTTGTCATCCTTGGCGCGGATCAACGACGCGACGGGACCGAACAGCTCGTCATCATAGGCGGGCTGACCGGGCGCCACATCGGCCAGCACGGTGGCAGGATAGAAATAGCCGTCGCCGGTTGGCTTTTCACCGCCGCACAGGATGGTTGCCCCGTTTTTGACACTCTGCTCCACCTGCTCGTGCAGATCGTCGCGCAGATCTTCGCGCGCCATCGGTCCGATGTCGCTGTCATCGCTGGTCGGATCGCCCGCCTTGAGCGCGCTCATCTTCTCGACGAAAGCATCGCGGAACGCGTCGTACATCGAGTCGACGACAACAAAGCGTTTCGCCGCGACACAGGTCTCGCCATTATTATAAACGCGGCCCGTCACACAGGTCTCGACAGCCGTGTCCAGATCGGCGTCGGATAGAACCAGATAGGCGTCGTTTGATCCCAATTCCAAAACCGTTTTCTTAAGCGCCTTGCCGGCGCGTTCCCCCACATGGCTTCCCGCGCCGGGGCTGCCCGTCAGGGTCACGCCGCGCACCTTATCATTGTCGATTACGTGGTCCGATTGATCGTGGCTGATGACGAGAACAGTAAAGAGATTCTCGGGCAAGCCCGCATCGCGGCAAATCTCTTCCAGCATCAGACCCGACCCGGTGACATTGGCCGCATGTTTCAGCAGCACGCCATTACCGGCCATAAGATTGGCGATGGAGTAGCGCACCACCTGGTACGCAGGGAAGTTCCATGGCTGAATGCCATAGATGACGCCGAGCGGCGAGTGAACAACCTTGCCGCGCTTGCCATTGGCAATCTCACGATCTTCGGGCGCCAGCTCCTTGGGGCCGTTTTCGGCAGTGTAATCGCAGATCGCGGCGCAGAGATCGATCTCTTGATACGATTGCTCCAATAGCTTGCCCATCTCTTGGGTCATCAGCTGGGCCAGCTCTTCCTTCCGGTCACGCAGACCTTGGCCGATAGCCTTCAATACCTCGCCACGTTCCTCGTGGCTCTTTTTGCGCCATCCCTCGAAAGCTTTGTGGCAAGCGTCGATTTTACCTTCCATCTCGGCATTCGAAATGTGGGTATAGCTTTGGATTTCGGTCCCGGTGGCGGGATTGATCGTCTGAAACGTATTGGTCATTGCAGCCTCGCATTGATGTGCATTTGCAGACCGAACGCGCCGGTGCCCGGCGATGTTCCATCACCCTTGCGGCGTACGCAGCGCGCGGGCGCGCCCTCGCTTGAGGCCCAGATGATGCTCGCGCAGGATAATCGCGATCCCCGCCGCCGCGATCAGCGCCGCCCCAATCAGCATCGGCACGGTCGGCACCTCATCGAAAATGAAATAGCCGATCAGCAGCGCAAAGATCATCGAGGCATAGTCGAATGGTGCGACGATGCTGGCATCCGCATAGCGATAGGACAGCGTGAGAAAGATCTGAGCCGCGCCGCCCAGAATGCCCGCCAGCACAAGCTGGCCCAACAGCCATCCCGATGGAATCACCCATCCAAACGGCATGGTCAGCGCTGAAAGTGCGGTGGCGGTAACCGAGAAATAAAAGGCGATGGCCGCCGGATGTTCGGTCTGCACCATCGAACGGATGGTGATCTGTGCGATCGCCGCGCAGGTGGCACCGACCAGGACCACCGCTGCGCCCAGCGCCTCTGAGGCAGCCACCGGCGCGCCTCCGAAAACGGTCAGTTTCGGTGCGAGAATGATCAACACGCCGACAAGGCCGATACAGACGGCGCCAATGCGAAACACGCCGACACGCTCGCCCAAAAAGAGGGCAGCAAAGATCACGATCAACAGCGACGAGGTGTAGCTAAGCGCGGTGACCTCGGGCAGCGGCAAGAGCGCGAGACCGGCGAACATCATGGCCATCGCCATCGTGCCTGCGACGCCGCGCCGCACGTGCCCCCAGATGGATTTGACACGCAGCCCGGTTGTCAACTGGCCCAGCATGATCAGCCAGACCACCGTCACCGGCATCGCAAAGAAGGAGCGAAAGAAGACGGCCTGACCGGGTGGCACCGCGTCCGACGCCGCCTTGATCAGCGACGACATAATGATGAAGAGAACGACCGCGCAAAGCTTCAGCGTGATCGCCTTGACCGGCTGCATCGGCATGGCTCCTGTAATGCGCCATGCATGCGCCCGGCCAGACCGGAGGTCAAGGGCCGGGCGCCGGTCTATAGTCTGCGCCTCTAGCTGCGGGGCAATACCCAATCAGCGCGCGGGAAATGGCAGGTATAGCCGTTGGGCACCCGCTCAAGATAATCCTGATGCTCGGGCTCTGCCTCCCAGAAATCGCCCACCGGCTCAACCTCGGTTACGACCTTGCCGGGCCAGTTGCCGCTGGCCTCGACATCCTTGATCGTGCGCAGCGCCTCCTCGCGCTGAGCCTCATCAACATAGTAAATCGCCGAGCGATAGCTGATGCCACGATCATTACCCTGCCGGTTCAGCGTCGTCGGATCGTGGATCTGGAAAAACAGCTCGAGTATCTCGCGATAGCTGATCTTTGCGGGATCGAACATGATTTCAATCCCCTCGGCATGCGTGCCGTGATCGCGGTAGGTGGCATTGGGCACATCGCCGCCCGTATACCCGACCCGCGTCGAGACGATGCCATCCCGCTTGCGGATCAGATCCTGCATACCCCAGAAACAACCCCCGGCCAGAACTGCGCGCTCTGTGCTCATGCCACATCCTCCACTTGATTCAGATACTCGCCATAGCCTTCGGCTTCCATTTCATCCTTTGGCACAAAACGAAGCGAGGCCGAATTGATGCAGTAGCGCAGGCCGCCACGGTCCTGTGGGCCATCCGGAAAGACGTGGCCCAGATGGCTGTCGCCATGCGCGCTGCGCACTTCGACGCGGCGCATGCCCAACGTGTCATCCGAAAGCTCTGTCACATAAGCGGGCTCTATCGGTTTCGTAAAGCTGGGCCAGCCGCAACCGCTTTCATACTTGTCCGACGACGCGAATAGCGGCTCACCCGAGACGATATCAACGTAAATGCCAGGCTCCGTGTTGCCGAGATACTTGCCCGTGCCGGGCCGCTCGGTGCCGCTTTGCTGCGTCACGTGGTATTCTTCGGGGGTCAGTCGCGCGATGGCGTCCGGATCCTTGGTGTAGCGGGTCATAATGCGCTCCCTTTTCGTGTGATGTTGCCCTCATAAATGGCGGGCGCGCGGGAATTTCCAAACGATATTTCAGATGGCTCGCAAGGTATTGAAAGCCACCCATGTTTTTTCTTGGGCAAAATACCCAAATCGCTCAGGCCACAATCAGGGCAGACGCCCGCAATAAGAGTGCCATCACGGCGCCAAAAGGTCCTTGATGTCGTCTTCATCGACAGCACGCTGAAGCCCTGCAAAGTCGCCCTGCAGAATATCCCGCGCTGCCGTTATCGCTGCGCCATAGCCCACCCGCGCCAGCGCGCCGCCGATCGTGATGCGCCCTGCACCCATGGCCGCGAACTCGGCGCGCGTCACTTTGGCAAATGGCCCGGATGCCAGCACGTTGACCGGGATGGAAACCGCGTTGACGATGCGCTGCAGCGCCGCGCTGTCCGGTGGGGCCGGCACATAGACGCAATCCGCGCCTGCCGCCTCATACGCGCGAATGCGGCGGATCGCCTCGTCGCAATCGTAATTGCCCAGCATCACGCCGTCGGCCCGCGCCACGACCACGAAGTCCCGCGGCAGTCCGCGCGCGCCACTGGCCGCGGCGCGGATCCGCTCGACCGCAAGGTCAAAGCCGTAAGAGGTAAAATCGGGCAGAGCCGTATCCTCGATGGAACAGCCCGCCAGCCCGGCCTCTTGCGCCAAGCGAATCGTTTCGGCCACCGTCTCGGGCGCCTCGCCGAAACCGTTTTCAAAATCTCCCGAGACAGGCACCGATACCGCCGCCACGATGTCCTGCGCATGCGACAGCGCCTCATCGCGGCTGAGCGTGCCGCCATCGACGCGCCCCATCGAAAAGGCATGGCCCGCCGAGGTGGTTGCAAGAGCCTGCGCCCCCAGCGACTGCATCATGCGCGCCGATCCCTTGTCCCATACATTGACGATGGTGACAGGATCGCCCCGGCGATAGAGGGCGCGGAAGTCGGCCCCGATATCGTTCATGCGGCGTTCCAATCCATGACAACCTTGCCGGAATTGCCGGAAATCATGGCCTCGAACCCGGCCTCGAAATCGTCGATCCCGATGCGATGCGTGATGAGGCCGCTGACATCGAGTCCCGATTGAACCAACGCGATCATCTTGTACCACGTCTCGAACATTTCGCGGCCGTAGATGCCCTTGACATGCAGCATCTTGAAGATGATCGCATTCCAATCTACGGCGAACTCGGTCGGCGCGATGCCCAGCAGGGCGATCTTGCCGCCGTTGTTCATGCGGCTGATCATCTGCTGCATCGCCGCCGCCGCGCCCGACATCTCAAGGCCCACGTCAAAGCCTTCATGCATGTCGATCCGTGCCATCACATCGCTCAGCTGCTCTTTCGAGACATCGACGACATGCTGCACGCCCATGCGGCGCGCCAGATCCAGGCGGTAGGGATTGATATCGGTGATCACCACCTTGCGCGCGCCCACCTTCTGCGCAACCAGCGCGCCCATGATGCCAATCGGCCCGGCGCCGGTGACCAGCACATCCTCGCCCACCAGATCAAAGCTGAGCGCGGTATGCACGGCATTGCCGAACGGGTCGAAAATGGCGGCGATCTCGTCCGGCACATCCTCGGGGATCGGCACGACATTCATTTCGGGAATGCAGACATATTCGGCAAAGCTGCCGGGCCGGTTGACGCCCACGCCCTTCGTGTTGCGGCAAAGCTGCCCGCGCCCGGCGCGGCAATTACGACAGGTGCCACAGACGATGTGACCCTCACCGCTGACCCGTTGCCCGATCTTATAGCGGGTCGCTGCGCTGCCCGTATCGGCGATTTCGCCGACGAATTCATGCCCGACGACCATCGGCACGGGCACCGTCTTGGCGCTGAATTCGTCCCACTTCCAGATATGCACGTCGGTGCCGCAAATCGCGGACTTCGTGACCTTGATCAGCACATCCTTCGGCCCCGGCTCGGGCACCGGGACATACTCCATCCACAGGCCCGGCTCGGGGCGCGATTTCACCAGCGCCTTCATTTCGTTCTTCATGAGATCACTCCCAATTCGCGGCCCACGACCGCGAAGGCGTCTATCGCTTCGTCCAGCATCTCGCGCGTCAGTGCCGCGCTCATCTGCGTGCGGATGCGGTCTTGATCCTTTGGCACGACCGGATAGCTGAAGGCGGTGACATAGACCCCATGGTCGCCCAGTTTTGCCGCCATCTGTTGCGCCAGCTTCGGATCACGCAGCATAACGGGGATGATCGCATGCTCACCCGGAAGCAGCTCGAATCCCAGCTCGGTCATGCGGGTGCGGAAATGCGCGGCATTGTCCCAAAGCTGCGCGCGCAGATCATCGCCCTCCTCGATCAGATCGAACATGGTCAGCGAGGCGGCGGCGATCACCGGCGCAAGCGTGTTCGAGAAAAGATACGGGCGCGAGCGTTGACGCAGCCAATCGACCACCTTGGCAGAGGCTGCGGTATACCCCCCCGACGCACCGCCCAGCGCTTTGCCCAACGTGCCGGTCAGGATATCGACCCGTCCCATCACGCCGCAATGCTCGATGCTGCCGCGCCCGGTCGCGCCGACAAAGCCGGTGGCGTGGCAATCATCCACCATCACCAGCGCTTCATATTTCTCGGCCAGATCACAGATCTCGTCCAGCTTGGCGTAGTAGCCATCCATCGAAAAGACGCCATCCGTGGCGATCAGGCGATGCCGTGCGCCCTCTGCCTCCTTCAGGCAGCGCTCCAGATCCGCCATATCGCTGTTGGCATAACGATAGCGCTGCGCCTTGCACAGGCGCACGCCGTCGATGATGCTGGCGTGGTTCAATGCGTCGCTGATGATTGCATCCTCGGGGCCGAGAATCGTCTCGAACAAACCGGCATTCGCGTCAAAACAGCTGGGGTAAAGGATGCTGTCCTCGGTCCCAAGGAACTCGGCGATGCGCGCCTCCAGCGTCTTGTGCTCTTCTTGGGTGCCACAGATGAAACGCACCGACGCCATGCCGAACCCGTAGCGGTCCAGCGCCTTGTGGGCCGCCTCGATGATCCGCGCATCATCGGCCAGCCCAAGGTAGTTATTGGCGCAAAGATTGATGACTTCGGCGCCGCTCGCCAGCGATACGCGCCCCGACTGCGGCGATGTGATGACCCGCTCGGTCTTGTAGAGGCCCTCGGTCTTCAGATCTTCCAGGCGGGCGCCGATGTCGGCATCAAATGTCTGGGCGGCTGTCATGGCAAAATCCTTTCGGTGACTCGCGTTTTCCTGATGGTATCGCATCAGAGAGCTCGGTGACATGGGCTGCGCTCAGATTGCGATCCTGGGCCGGCCCGAGGCTTCGACTGTGATCTCACCCTCGAGGAACACCTGCCGCGCCTCGGCTTCTGCTGTGCGCAGATCGCGTGTTGCCGTAATGTGGATATCCTCGGCCCCCGCAGCAACGGCATCAGCGCGCGCTGCCGACTCGAGCGCGCGTTGCAAGGCATCCAGTGCCGCCTCCGCAGTGCGATGATCCTCGGGCCCGGTCTCCAGATGAACCCGAAACAGTCCCTCGGAGGGCGACGTGACAGTGCCGCTGCGCCGGATCGT
The DNA here is from genome assembly GCF_900156535.1 of Roseovarius nanhaiticus. Classification (NCBI taxonomy): domain Bacteria; kingdom Pseudomonadati; phylum Pseudomonadota; class Alphaproteobacteria; order Rhodobacterales; family Roseobacteraceae; genus Roseovarius; species Roseovarius nanhaiticus. The sequence goes on from NZ_FTNV01000001.1 coordinate 216,147, forward strand.
GACCCGGCCGACGATTGCGCCGATGGCGTTTGCGACGCCCGCATGCCGTGGCAAAATCATCTCGCACCCCAGCCGCGCGCCGACCGCGGGATAATAAGTGGCCGCAGAAGCGCCCAGACCAACGACCGGAACGTTCAGTCCGGCGTCGACCCTCAAGAGGCCGCGATGGCGGTCCAGCCCGCGTTCCATCAGAACGTGGCGCGCCAAGAGATCGGGCGGCAGGCCGAAACTGTCGGCCTCCTCCGCAAATCCAGCCTCAAGGATCGCCAGCACCGTCTGACGGGTCAGCTGATCTACGATCATTTGCGCCATCTCTTGTACGTTGCCTGCGATCAGATTGCCCGATCCCGTACGCTTTCGCGCCAGCAACGCCAGCGCCTTTTCCGCTGCCTCAACATCCCATGCGCCAGCTTGGCTCAGAACATGGCTGGCATCTGATGGCGTGACGCCAGACACCTGAACCAGCCCTCGCGCCACCAACCGGCGCAGCGCCTGACCTTCCAGCCTGGTGCGCAGAACGGCGCCAACCGGCTGCACGCCGCCTTCGATGATGCGCAGTAACAGACCCTCGTCGCGCTCGGCCAACCCGCCCGCCTCAATGCCGGGCACCGCCCGCACGAAAACGCCGTCATGCTCTCCGGGAACGGTTGCGCGCATTTGGGCGTCGAGAGCGCGCTGGACCACCTCGGGCGCCTCATACGCAATCAGGCTGACCGGCAGCACCCGGCGCGGGCCCAAGGTCAGGCCGCCGATCAGGCCATTATCCGCTAGATGGACCTCACTATCGCCGCCAAGACCAGTGGTGCGCATCGCCACCGCCTCTACCATGGTGCGCCATGGACCAACCTGCGCACCCCCGGGGTCAATCATTGGCTTGCCGCCACGCAAGATGGCCACGTCCGTCGTCGTCCCGCCGATATCCGAAACAAGCGCCGTCTCGGCTCCGGTCAACCACCGCGCCCCCACAATGGATGCGGCTGGGCCACTGAGAATCGTCTCTATCGGGCGCTCTCGAGCCTGTTTTGCACTGATAAGCGCTCCGTCGCCGCGGACCACCATCAGCGGCGCAGCGATCCCAAGATCAGCAAGCTTGCCCTCGGCCTTGTCTATCAACCGGGCAATCATCCCGATGAGACGCGCATTCAGCAGCGCAGTGAGCGCCCGCTTTGGTCCATTTAGCTTTGCAGACAGATGATGCGAGCATGAAACAGGCTTGCCTGTCACGTCCTGGATCAGACGTTGCGCTGCCAATTCGTGCTCGGGATTACGCGTGGCAAATTGCGCAGCAACCGCATAGGCCGAGATGCCACGGTCCTCACGCAGCCACGCATCGAGCGCGTTCAAGTCCAGCGCCCGCGCCTCGTAGCCCGCGTGATTGTGACCGCCACTCAGGATCAAGGCCGGATCGCCCGCCAGCGCCGCGCGCAGCCCATGCCCCTCCAGATCCTGCTCGCGAAAGCCGATATAGATCAGGCCTGCGCGCCCGCCCTGCCCCTCGACCAGCGCATTCGTCGCCAGCGTGGTCGACAGCGAGGCCAGCGCGATATCACCGGGCGCGGTGCCACTCTGGGACAGAACATTCTGAACCGCAGCACCAATCCCGATCGCCAGATCGTGCCGTGTCGTCAATGCCTTGGCGCTGGCGATGACCTGCGTTTCGTCGCGGATCAAAACCGCGTCGGTATAGGTACCGCCCGTATCGACCCCTAGCAAAATCGCCATGCCCTAACTCCCGCAGCAGCGCTTGGTTTGCTGTATGCCGGAACTCAGGGCTGTTCCATCCCTTTCGCGGCATCCTGCAGTCGCTCAAGCGCCCAGCGCGCCGCATCGACGACTGTTTCATCCGGATCATTCACATGCGGACGCGCCGCCTCGGCCAAATCGGGCTGGCCGGAATTGCCAATGGCGTAAAGCACGTTGCGAAGAAAACGGTTCCGCCCGATCCGCTTGATCGGGCTGCCCGAGAATTTGGTGCGGAAGGCTGCATCATCCAGCTGTGCCAACTCAGCCAATGGCGGCGCGCGCAGGTCGTCGCGTGCGTGGTAACGCGTCTCACGCGCCTCTTGGGCAAACTTGTTCCAAGGACAAACGGCGAGGCAATCGTCGCAGCCATAGATCCGGTTTCCCATCAGCGCGCGCAGGTCCGGATCGACCGGGCCGTGATGCTCGATGGTCAAATACGAAATGCAACGCCGTGCATCCAATTGGTAAGGTGCAGGAAAGGCCGCCGTCGGACAAATATCGAGGCAAGCCCGACACGACCCGCAATGATCGGATTCGCCCGTATCAGTCTCGATTTCCAAAGTGGTGAAGATGGATCCGATGAAAAACCAGCTGCCCAAATCCCGGCTGACCAGATTGGTATGCTTGCCCTGCCAGCCCAGACCGGCCGCCTCACCCAGCGGTTTTTCAGGCACTGGCGCGGTATCGACGAACACCTTCACCTCGGTGTCCTGACCGGTCTCGGCGATAAGCCAGCGCGCCACCCGCTTCAAACGTTTCTTGACCAGATCGTGATAGTCTTTGTTCTGCGCATAGACGCTAATGGCACCCAATGCCGGACGCTCCAGCACTTCCAAGGGATCATGCTCTGGCGTGTAGCTTTCCCCCAGCATGATGACCGAACGCGCTTCGGGCCAGAGCGCGGTGGGATCGGCCCGCCAATGGCTACGCTCTGCCAGCCAGCCCATCTGGCCATGTCGCCCCTTGTCCAGAAACTCGGATAGGCGCGCCGGCACTTGAGGCACGTCACCAGGCCGACAAATGCGCGCCAGATCGAAGCCCTCGGCCTGCGCGTGTGCGATCAACCTGCTCTTGATGTCATCCATGGTTCATCTTGGCAAAAATACTCATCGAACGGCAGCAATCAAAAATCGAGGTTCGAGTAGTGGCGCGGCGGCGGAAAGCCGGACACCTGGTCAGCCAAGATACTGCGAAATGCGGGGCGCGACTTGATCTTGGCGTACCAATCCTTGACCACATCGCTGCGGTTCCAATCGACATCCGAGATGTAGTCCAGCGCACTCAGATGCGCTGCGGCGGCAAAATCGGCAAGCGTCATCACATCACCCGCCAGCCAACGGCGTTGCTCGAGCAGGAAAGCCATGTAATCGAGGTGATACTTGATCGCTTTCGCACCCGATTTGACATTGCCGCTATCGGGAAAGCCGGCGCCGGTGATCTTCTTGTTGACCCGCTCATAAAGCAGTTTTGACGTCACCTCGTGGTGGAACTTGTCATCGAACCAGGCGACCATGCGGCGTACTTCGTAACGGCCATCGGCGCCGCGCGGCATCAGCGGAGGCTCGGGGTACTTCTCTTCCAGGTATTCGCAGATCGCGGTGCTTTCGGGTAGGGTCTTGCCGTCGATGCGCAGCACAGGCACCTTGCGGGCCGGGTTGCGGCGATGAAAATCCGGATTCTCTTCCCAATAACGCTCTTCGATCAGCTCGCATTCGATTTTTTTCTCAGCAAGGCTCAGACGGACCTTGCGGCAGAAAGGCGATAAGGGAACGTGATAGAGCTTGGCCATGACGTGGCGGACCTTTGTTGCGAGGACTGCCCTTCCATGCCCTTTAGCCGGTTGGTTTTCAATCCTCGAAACACGCGGCGCGGCCGTCGCGGCGGATCGTGGCCGCGCCATCCATGATCGACGCGGTCCTCTTTCGCACCCAATTGGACGGCCGACTGGCCGAGCGCCCCTTGGGATCGGGAAGAATGGCGGCAAGCCGCGCGGCTTGCAGCGCCGAGAGGTCCGCGGCCTCGACCCCGAAATAGTGGCGCGCTGCGGGTCCGATGCCGAAAATGCCTTCGTCGAACTCGGCGACGTTCAGATAGACCTCGATGATGCGGCGCTTGGACCAGGCAGCCTCCATGGCGGGTGTGATGACCGCCTCCAGCGCCTTCCGCGGCCAGGATCGGCCATGCCAGAGATAGACGTTCTTGACCGTCTGCTGACTGATCGTCGAGGCGCCGCGCGCGCCGCCGCGCTCCAGTACCTGCCGGATCGCTCGCATGTCGAAACCCCAGTGGTTGCAGAAATCCGCATCCTCCGCCGCCACGGCGGCCCGCGCCATCACCGGGGCTATATCGTCAATCGGGGTCCAGACATAAGCAATTTGTCCAAGACGCCGCGCCTCTTGTTTCATGTAAAACGTCGGGCCGGGAGCCATCACCCGGTGCCACACCACGGCCACGCCGATGACGAGACCCCCTGTGATCAGCAGCCAAAGCGCCCAGCGCCGCAGCCACGCCAGGGGCGCGCGGGAAATGAGCGTGTCCTTGGTGGTGCTGCGGGGCATTGCGGGCCTCTATAAGATGCGCGATCGCCACATTGGCAGATCGCGCAATTGAGTGTTTTCAGAACAATGAAAGCACGCGGCCCTCAGCCGGCCAGATGATCTACAAGTTCGACATGCTGGGCAAGGCGCCGCACCTCGGCCAGGTAGCGATCGACCAGTGCCGGATCGTGCGGGGCGGGGCTGACACCGGCCGGAAGCTCGCCAGCGAGGGCCGACTCGATCGCCATCGAGAGCGGGATCGAGACGAGCCGCGCCATGGCCGTGCCGCGTTCGTCGCCCCATGCGTCCATCACATAGGTCTTGTGCCAGACCGTGGCGCCGTCCCGCTCGGCCTTGAGCGAGACGCACATCACCACGCGGTCGGGCTCGCCCTCGTCATAGGCATGCTCGCCCCAGAACGTGTCGGACATCTCGCGCAAGCGCGCGTCGCCCTCAGGGCCCTGCAACGTCTCGACCTCTTTGAAGACGTCCGCCCATGCCTCGGTCCAGCCATTGAGACGCAGGGTGCCCCGCACGAATTCCTTGATCCGCCAGTTCGGGTCAAAGCCGTAATCCTCGATGAAAGGCAGGCTGTCGCGGTTGGGATAGACCTCGAACGTCTCGGGCGCGGGCAGCGGCGCGGAGTAGCTGCTGATCGCGTCCCAGGGGCGGTCGACGCGCAATTCCGCATGATCGCGGATCGAGCGCGAGGGCGAGCGCAGCGCCTTGAGCACGCCGAGGGGCGACCAGCTGAACTTGTAGCGAAATGCGTTTGGATGCTTGGGGATGCCGCCGCAATAGCTGAGGAAGGTCAGGTCGTTCTCGGGGTCCACCTCGCCGCTGGCGCGGTAATCCGCGATCAGCGCGTGGGCCATCAGGTGGTCGATGCCGGGATCGAGGCCGATCTCGTTGACGAAGGTCAGGCCCGCTGCCTCGGCCCGCGCATGCAGCGCGCGCATCTCGGGCGCGATGTAGGACGAGCTGGCGAAATGCGCGCCCTTGGTTAGGCAGAGCTCGGCCAGCGGGACATGCCAATCGCCGGGCAGCATCGAGACCACAATGTCGCCTGCCTGCACCTCGGCCGTCAGTGCGTCCATATCAAAGGCCTGAATGCGCTGCGTCAGATCACCCACGGCGTCCTGCGCCTTGCCGATACTGCGGTTCCAGACGGTCACTTCATGCCCCGCCTCAATCAATCTGCGCAAACCTGGGATAGCCGAGAGGCCAGTACCGCACCAATGTATTGTCATGTCAAAGGCCTTTCATCGCGTCTGTAAATGTCTCATGCGCCCGTCCCCAGACGCCGCAGTCAAGATGGCCCAACCCGCGCAGCGAGGGCAAGAGCAGCGCGGAAAAGTCTTGGCTTGCCTCGACCGGCAAGAGCGAGGGCAGATTGTCGATGGCCATCACATCCATGGGTGGCGCGTCATGGACGCGGCGCGCGGGCGCGGCCCAATCTGTGGCCTCGTCGTAAATCGGCACCGGGTTGTAATCGCTGTCCGGATCGCAGGCGACGTCACCGATTACGGTCAGGTCACGGGGCGCGTCCAGTGCAGAGGCGGGGACAAAAACCGGCGTACCGGGCCGTGCAAAGATGCAATTGAGGAACATGTCGTGGGCGAGGATTTCGGGAAACGGCCCGCCCTTCGACGTCTCGTTCATGTCCCAGCGTGTGGGGGCGAGGCCCAGCGCATCGCAGAGGTCAGCCGCTCCGGTCCCGACGCGGCCCAGCGCGCCGATGATGATGGCCGACGGCGCACGGAGCCCTTCGAGATCACGCTCAAGGTCGGCAAGCAGAGCGTCCTTGCCCGAATAGGTGCCCACAGCCGGGCAAATGCCGCCGCGTCGCTGCGCGGCCCATGATTTCACCGTGACGGCGGCGCCCGCATACCCCGCCCAATAGCCAAAGGCGGCAACACGGCGCCCCTGACCATCAACGAGATACTCCAGATCATAAAGCGTGCCGCCGCCCGCCTTGAACCGCTCCAGCAGCGCGCGGCCGGAATGCTGCCCCTTGAAGGCGTGGCCGAACATGATGTGGCGATGCCGCAGGGGCGTGCCATCCTCGGGCAGTTCCTTGAGGCCGAAGATGATGGCATCGTCGGGCGCCTCGGGCCAACTGCCCTCGGGGGCGATGGTGCATCCCGCATCGCGGTAGCCGTCTATCGGGATGGCGCGCTGGCGGCTTTCCTCGACCGTCACTGTCATGCCCTCGGCGATGAGCGCGCGCGCACCGTCGGGTGTGAGTCCGACGCGTTCCTCATTGGTGCGCTGCTCGGCGCGGACCCATAGATGTGTCATGTTCAGCCTCCCTTACAGCATACCGGCAGCGCGGACGGCCTTGACCGACTCGCGCTCTTCCATCGCGGCCATGAAGGCGGTGATCAGCGGATAGCCATCCACATCGACGCCGTCACCCTTCAGCCAGAGGCACATCACAAAGAGATGCGGATCGGCCACCGTCACATGATCGCCCATGACATACGGCCCTTTGAGGCAATGATCCTCGATATAGGTTGCGCTGGCGGCCATCGTCTTGGGCACTTGCGCGCGCATGTCGGCGTGGCTTTCCTCCTTTTCGGCCCAGCGATAGGCGCGGGGGCCATGTGCGTGGTTGGGCTGTACCGTGCTGGCGAGGTAATGCATCACGCCGCGCACGCGCGCAGCATCCAGCGGCGCCTCGGGCATCAGCCCGGTATCGGGCGCGACAGCGGCAATGTAATCAAGGATGGCGCCTGTCTCGGTCAGGACCCTGCCATCTACCTCCAGCGCAGGCACCCGGCCCTTGGGGTTGATGGCGTGATACTCGGGCTTGGTCTGCTCGGCATCCTTGAAGCTGACCTTTTGTGCGTCAAAATCGAGGCCCGCCTCGTGCAGGGCGATGGCCACCGCAATGGATACGGTGCCGGGGGCGTAATAGAGTTTCATGTCAGTCTCCTGCCGGATCTAGATGAATGTGCGGGCGTGGGCCCGATCCTTGGCGTCAAGGTGCGGTGTGGCGTTGAAGCTGTCCAGCACCAACTGCCCGTGAACATGGCGTAGCCGGTGGACCGAGCTGTTATGCGTGCGCAGCATCATGCGGGTCATGGAATGGGTATCAAGCCCGAGGACATGCCGCATGATCATGCCGATCACGCCGCCCGATGTCACCAGCATGCTGCGCCCGTGCTGAGACGCGATCTCGTCGATCATTGTGGTGATACGAGTGTGAAAACTGCCGAAAGTTTCCGGCACATCGGCCAAGCGGTCCTCGGCCCAATGCGCGATGACCTGTGGCATGTAGTGTGAAAATTCCTGCGCGGTGTCAGGTGCGGCGACGCCGTGCTGCGCCTCCATTGCCTGGGCCAATGCGAAATAGGTCAGCTCATTCAGGCGGGCATCCTCGCCGGTTGCGGCAAAGCCCATGGAATGCGCAGTCTGGCGCTGCCTTGTAAGCGTACCGGTGATCACCCGATCGAAATGCGGATCCGTCGATTGCAGCCATTCGCCCAGCCACGCGGCCTGGCGATGACCCAAGTCGGACAAGCGGTCGTAGCCCGCCTCGTCAGAGGCGCCAGAATTGGCCTGCCCGTGGCGGATAAGGATGATTTCGGTCACACGTCACGTCCCTTATTCAGGCGAGTATACCTAGCGCCGGTGCGGCGCCGCTCCAAGGGGCATTTCCGGTGCGCTGCAGGAACCGCCGCAACGGGCAGACGTTTAGGGTCAATATCAACCGCATCCGAAGGAGGAAAACATGTTCCGACCCATCATGATTGCCGCAGTCGCAGCTACCGCAACGCCCGCACTGGCACAGGATATGTCGCTCGACATTGCACAGCTGCGCAGTGTCGATGATGCCAATGTCGTCAATGCCGCCGGTGACAAGCTGGGCGAAATCGAAGACGTGCTGGTTGGGGCCGATGGCAAACCTGTGGCCTATGTCGTGGACACAGGCGGCTTTCTGGACATCGGGGACGAAGACGTGGTCGTCTCGATCGACGCACTGCAATGGCAGGGCGGCCAGTACGTCAGCGACATGACCGAAGAGCAACTCGAGGCACTACCAAAGTGGGATGATTAAGCTGTATCAAGCTGGTTGAGTGACCGGCGCGGGCTGCGACATAGCCCGCGCCTTTTTCAGACCTCGACGGTCAGCGACGCTTGATCACCCACATTGAAGACCCGTTTGTATCGCGCGATTTCATCCGCCGGGCCCATCGCCTTGTTGGGGTTGTCCGACAGCTTGACGGTGGGACGCCCATTGGCCGCCACCGCCTTGCAGACCATCGAAAACGGCGCCAGCGCGTCGTTTGGCACAAGACCCCTGAAATCGTTGGTCAGATACGTTCCCCAGCCGAATGACACGCGCACCCGGCCCGAAAATTGCGCATGCAGTTCCGCGATCTTGGCCTCGTCCAGACCATCAGAAAAAATGATCAGCTTTTGTGACGGGTCCTCGCCGCGGCGGCTCCACCAGTCTATGGCCAACTCGGCGGCGGTGGCCGGATCGCCCGAGTCCACGCGAATACCCGTCCAGCCGGCCAGCCAATCCGGGGCGTTTTCCAAGAATCCCTTGGTCCCATAGGTGTCGGGCAGAATGATGCGCAGATTGCCCTCATGCTCTTCGTGCCAGTCGCTCAGAACGTCATAGGGCGCGCGGGCCAATTCCTCGTCGTTTTCAGCAAGAGCGGCATAGATCATGGGCATTTCATGCGCATTGGTGCCAATCGCCTCCAGATCGCGGTTTTTGGCGATGAGACAGTTTGACGTGCCAACGAATTTCTCGCCCAGCCCTTCGTGCATCGCGCGCACGCACCAATCCTGCCACAGGAACGAGTGCCGCCGCCGCGTGCCGAAATCCGCAAGGCGCAGATTGGGCACCTCGCGCAGGGTTTCGACCTTTTCCCAAAGCTTGGTCATCGCGCGGGCATAAAGAACCTGCAGCTCGAACTTCTCCATACTGTGCAGCACGGTGCGGCTGCGCAGCTCCATCAACACGGCGAGAGCGGGAATTTCCCACAGCATGACCTCGGGCCAGGAGCCCTCGAATGTCAGCTCGTACTGATCGCCGACCCGCTCGAGATAATAGGGCGGCAGGCGCAGCTTCTCGAACCAGTCCATGAAGTCGGGATTGAACATCTGCCGCTTGCCGTAAAACATATTCCCGCGCATCCACGTGCTTTCGCCGCGTGACAGCGAAAGCGAGCGAATGTGATCCAGCTGCTCGCGCAACTCGCCCTCGTCCACCAGATTGGCCAGCGGAATATGCTTGGCCCGGTTGATCAGGCTGAACGTGACCTGTGTGTCGGGCCGGTTGCGAAAGACGGACTGACACATCAGCAACTTGTAGAAGTCGGTGTCGATCAGGGATCGGACAATCGGGTCGATCTTCCATTTGTGATTGTGCACGCGGCTGGCGATATCGACCATGTCAGGCTCCGGAATTGCTTCCGCAGGGTTAAAGCAGGGCGGGGGCAGGAATGGCAAGGCTTGCCGCGTGATCTCAGCTGCCGTTGGCGGGATCATCCATCATCGCGCGCAGCCCTTCACGGTAAGTGGGATAGCGCAGCGTGATGCCCAGATCCGTCTTGATCCGGTCATTCCTGACCCGCTTGGATTCTGAATAGAAGCTGCGCGCCATCTGGGACATCTCTGCCTCCTCGAAGGGCACCGCCTCGGGCAAGGGCAGGCCAAGTAATTCCGCCGCATAGGCTATCACGTCCTGCGGCGGCGCAGGATCGTTATCGCAAAGGTTATAGACCGCGCCCGGGTCAGGCGCGTGCATCGATGCGGCAACGATCTGGGCGATATCCTCGACATGGATGCGGCTGAAGACTTGGCCATCTTTGATGATGCGGCGCGCCCGCCCCGAGCGGACCTTGGCAAACGGTCCACGCCCCGGCCCGTAGATGCCGGCCAGCCGAAAGATGTGCAGCGGCAGGCCGGGGATCGCAGCCCAGGCCGCCTCGGCCTCCTGCCGCAACACGCCGCGCCGCGTGCCGGGGTCGAGCGGGGTTGTCTCATCCACCCATCCGCCATCCTGATCGCCATAAACGCCGGTAGTCGAGAGATACCCGGCCCATTCAAGACGTGGCGCGACGCGGGCGATGGCCGCGTGCAGTTCGGCCAGTACGGGATCGCCGTCCTCATTCGGCCCGGCGGAAATCAAGAGATGCGTGGCCTCATTCAACTGTGCCGAAATATCGGAGCCGGGCCAGATCACGGGCTCGACCCCCTCGGCCTCCAACATCTCGGCTTTTTGCGCATCGCGCGTGGTGCCGATGATTCGCCAGCCTCCCTCGCGCCGCAAAAGCGCGCCCAGCGCGCGGGCGGAATATCCGTATCCAAAGCAAAAGAGTGTTTTTGTCATTCTCCTGATATGCGCCTAGGTCACTGGCAAGGCAAGGGCGCCGCCCGCTTGCGCCTTGCTGGCGCAAAGTGCACCGTTATCTAACAGCTACCGCACACCCAGTCGAAAAGAGCACCTGATGACCCCGACCGACCCGTTGATCGACAGCCCCGAGCACATGCCGGCACAAGAGTTCACCGAGGCAACCGCCGCCGTCGACCATCTTTGCGCGCTCTATGATCAGGCCGTGGACTTTCTGCGCAAGGGTTTCATGACCGCGCTTGCCGGGCCGCGGCCAACCCACCGCATCCGGGCCTTCTATCCCGAAATTCGCCTGACGACGTCCAGCTTTGCAGGAATCGACACGCGCCTCTCTTTCGGTCATGTGGCGGCGCCCGGCACCCATGCGACGACCGTGACGCGACCGGATCTGTTCCGCGATTACCTGATCCAGCAAATCGGCCTCCTGATCGAAAATCACGAGGTTCCAGTCAGCATCGGCGTGTCGGACACGCCCATGCCCGTCCACTTTGCCGTTGCGCAAGATGCACGCATGACAGTGCCGCATGAGGGTGCCGCGGGGTTCACCCTGCGCGACGTGTTCGACGTTCCGGATCTTGTCACGATGGATGACGACATCATCAACGGCACCGCCGCGCCCGCCCCCGACGACACGGCGCCACTTGCCCCCTTCACGGCGCAGCGGGTGGATTACTCGCTGGCGCGGCTGGCGCATTACACGGCAACCTCGCCCGCACATTTTCAGAACCACGTCCTTTTCACCAATTACCAGTTCTACGTGTCCGAATTCGAAGCCTATGCCCGCCGTGCCCTCGCAGATCCGGACAGCGGCTATACCAGCTTCGTCGCCACCGAAGACGCCGAGATCACCGGCCCCGACCAGCCACTTCAGGCCCCCACCAAAATGCCGCAGATGCCGACCTATCACCTCAAGAAACCTGACGGCTCGGGTATCACGTTGGTCAATATCGGCGTCGGACCCTCCAACGCCAAGACGGCGACAGACCATATCGCCGTGCTGCGCCCCCATGCGTGGATCATGGTCGGCCATTGCGCGGGCCTGCGCAATTCGCAGCGGCTGGGCGACTATGTTCTGGCCCACGCCTATCTGCGCGAGGATGGCGTGCTGGACGCGGATCTGCCCACTTGGGTGCCCATCCCGGCCTTGGCCGAAATCCAGATCGCTCTCGAGGAGGCGGTCGAGGATGTGACACAGCTGGAAGGCTACGAGCTCAAGCGCATCATGCGCACCGGAACGGTGGCCAGCGTGGATAACCGCAACTGGGAACTGCGCGACAATTCCGGCCCGGTGCGCCGTCTCAGCCAGAGCCGCGCCATCGCCCTCGACATGGAAAGCGCGACCATCGCCGCAAACGGATTTCGCTTTCGCGTGCCATACGGCACGCTTCTGTGCGTCTCGGACAAGCCGCTGCATGGCGAGCTGAAACTACCCGGGATGGCCAGCGCCTTTTACACCGATCAGGTCGCGCGCCACTTGATGATTGGCATCCGCGCAATGGAGGCGCTATCGCAAATGCCGCTCGACCGGCTTCACAGCCGTAAATTGCGCGCTTTCGATGAAACGGCCTTTCTGTGACCAGAGCCGGCGTCGACAGGCGTTTTTCTGCGCAATTTTCGCGCGCAGCGCGCCAGTATGCGTTGTAATACCCAATGAAATAGCGTTACACCTTACCGCGAGGCCCAAATGACGGGCAGATATGAGGGAGACCATGCAATGGCAAAACCGATGACAAAGACCCAACTTGTGGCTGCACTGGCCGATGAAATGGGCAGCGACAAGAAAACAGCGGGCACTGCCCTCGACAGCATCATCAACGTGATCACGCGCGAAGTGTCCGGTGGCGGCGCGGTTACCCTGCCCGGCGTTGGCAAAATCTACTGCCGCGAGCGTCCCGAGCGTATGGTTCGCAACCCCGCCACGGGCGAGCAGATCAAGAAAGACGCAGACAAGGTCGTCAAGATGACCATCGCCAAGGCACTGAAAGACAGCGTCAACGGCTGATCTTGCATCTTGCACCAGAATTCTAAAGGGTCGCCCCGAACAGGCGGCCCTTTTTCATTCGGGCCCTCAGAGGCAAGGCAGAGCAATGGATTTGCGCAGTATCGTGATGGGCGTCGGCTTCGCCATAATGTGGTCCAGCGCCTTTACATCGGCCCGGATCATCGTCGAAGCGGCGCCGCCCCTCAGCGCACTAGCCTTGCGCTTTTTGATTTCCGGCGGGCTTGGTGTCGGGCTCGCTCTGATCCTCGGCCAATCCTGGCGCCTGACCGCGGCACAATGGCGCGCCTGCATCATCCTCGGGATCTGCCAGAACGCGCTCTACCTGGGCCTGAATTTCGTCGCCATGCAGACGATTGAGGCGTCCTTGGCGGTCATCATCGCATCAATGATGCCCCTGCTGGTCGCGCTCGCCTCGTGGCTTTTCCTGTCACAAAAGCTGACCAAGCTGACCGTTGCCGGCCTGCTCGCCGGTTTTGCCGGTGTGGCGCTGGTCATGGGCACGCGTTTCTCGGGCGGCGTCGATCCTTACGGGCTTACCCTCTGCATCATCGGGGCCGTTGCGCTGACAGTGGCCACGCTCAGCGTGCGGGGCGCCACGTCGGGCGGCAACTTCCTGATGGTCGTCGGGCTGCAGATGCTGATCGGTGGCGCAGTCCTTGCTGTCGTCGCGACGTTCACCGAGACCCTCGTCATCGACTGGAGCTGGAAATTGGGCGCCGCCTTTGCCTGGACCACACTGATACCTGGCCTTGCCGCCACGTTGGTGTGGTTCAAGTTGGTACAGCGCATTAACGCGACGCGTGCCGCCACCTTCCACTTTCTCAACCCGTTCCTTGGCGTTGCAATCGCCGCGATCGTCTTGGGCGAACAGCTTCACCCGACCGATCTGATTGGCGTCGCGATCATCATGGGCGGCATTCTGGCGGTGCAGCTCTCTCGCAGGCCCGCGAAGGACAAGCCCACCCCGGTTTCATCTTAGCGAAAATACTCAAAATCCACAGGCGCCCTCAGCCGACCTTGCAGGCCGCCAGCACTGCCATGTTGACGATATCGGTCGCCGTCGAAGTGGACGAGCAGATTTGCACCGACTTATCCAGCCCCGACAGGATCGGTCCGATCACCGTCGCGCCCGCCATTTCCTGCATCAACTTGACCGAGATCGAGGCCGAGTGCCGCGCCGGCACGACAAGAATATTGGCTGGGCCAGACAGGCGCTGGAAGGGGTAGGCTTCCTGCGCCGCAGTATTGAGTGCGACGTCCACAGTCATATCGCCTTCGAATTCAAAATCGACGCTGCGCCGCTCCAGTACCTTGGGCGCGCGGTGCATCTTTTCGGCCCGCTCGGATTGAGGGTAGCCGAAGGTCGAAAAACTGACAAAGGCCACGCGAGGCTCAAGGCCCAGATGGCGCGCCACATCCACGGCACGCTCGGCGATATCGGCAAGCTGGTTTTCATCCGGCCATTCCTGCACCAGCGTGTCGGCCACCAGCACGATCCGTCCCTTGTGCATCACAGCCGTCACACCGGCGACGCCATGCTCGGCATCGGCGTCAAACACATGGTTGATCAGCTCCAGCACATGCGCCGATTTGCGCGTGGCCCCGGTAATCAAGCCGTCCCCATGGCCATGTGCCAACATCAGCGAGGCAAAGACATGGCGGTCTCGGGTCGCGAGACGGTTGATGTCATGTCGATCATAGCCCTTGCGCTGCAAGCGGTGATACAAAAAGGCGCGATACTCCTCCAGATGCGGGGTGTTCGCCGCGTTCACGATCTCGAGCTCGGCCACGGCGTCGGCCATACCCGCCGCCTCCAGCTTGGCCGACACATCGGCCTCACGGCCAACGACGATGGCCTTGCCCATGCCCGCGCGCTGATACTGCACGGCGGCGCGCAGCACGCGGGGGTCGTCCCCTTCGGCAAAGATCATCCGCGCCTGCGCCGCCCGCGCGCGCGCATTGATCGAGCGCATGATGCTGGCGGTTGGATCCATCCTGCCTTTCAGTGAAATCTCATACGCCTCCATGTCCACGATAGGCCGCCGTGCCGCACCCGTCGCCATGCAGGCCTTGGCCACCGCGGGCGGAATCGTGTGGATCAGGCGCGGATCGAAAGGCGCCGGGATGATGTAGTCGCGCCCGAAGGCCAACTTGCGCCCATAAGCCATGCCCACCTCGTCCGGCACATCCTGCCGCGCGAGGCTGGCCAGCGCCTCGGCGCAGGCGATCTTCATCTCGTCGTTGATCGCCCGGGCATGCACATCCAGCGCACCTCGGAAGAGATAGGGAAAGCCCAGAACGTTGTTCACCTGGTTGGGATAGTCGCTGCGCCCTGTGGCGACGATGGCGTCGGGGCGCACCTCATGCGCCTCCTCGGGCGTGATCTCGGGGTCGGGGTTCGCCATGGCAAAAATCACCGGATCAGGCGCCATACTGGCGACCATATCCTGCGTCACCGCGCCCTTTGCCGACACCCCCAGAAAAACGTCGGCGCCCTCCATGGCCTCGGCCAGCGTGCGGCGATCCGTTTTGACTGCGTGGGCGGACTTCCACTGGTTCATGCCCTCGGTGCGGCCCTGATAGATCACGCCCTTGGTGTCGCACATCACGGTATTCTCGTGCCGCGCGCCCATGGTTTTCAGCAGCTCAAGGCAGGCGATGCCCGCCGCGCCCGCACCGTTCAGCACGATCCGCACATCCTCGATCTTCTTGCCGCTCAGGTGCAGCGCGTTGATCAGACCTGCGGCACAGATCACGGCAGTTCCGTGCTGGTCGTCGTGAAAGACGGGGATATCCATCTCTTCCTTCAGGCGCTGCTCGATGATGAAACATTCGGGCGCCTTGATATCCTCGAGGTTGATGCCCCCGAAAGTCGGCCCCATCAGCCGCACCGCATTGCAGAACGCATCAGCATCTTCGGTATCCAACTCGATGTCGATGCTGTTCACATCCGCGAACCGCTTGAAGAGCACCGCTTTGCCCTCCATCACCGGCTTCGACGCCAGCGCACCCAGATTGCCGAGGCCCAGAACCGCCGTCCCGTTCGAGATCACAGCAACGAGGTTGCCTTTGTTGGTGTAGTCATACGCTGTTTCGGGGTTCTCCTCGATGGCGAGGCACGGGATCGCGACACCCGGCGAATAGGCCAGGCTAAGGTCGCGCTGCGTCGTCATCGGCACCGTCGCGGTGATCTCGAACTTGCCGGGCGTCGGCTCGAGATGGAAGGCCAGCGCCTCTTCGGGGGTGAATTTGGGATTTGCCATGAGCGCTTGCGTCCTGAAAATGCGTTTCCACCTGCATAGCGGTCTCTGCCCGCGCCCTCAACTGTCGCGCGGAATGGGCTTTCGCCGGACGCCCATGGTTTGTAGGTTCGCCGCAGCGATGGGGGATGTTTCGTGACCACCGACACAGTCACGCCGATGATGGCGCAATATCTCGAAATCAAGGCAGAGCATGCGGATGCACTGCTGTTCTATCGCATGGGCGATTTCTACGAGCTGTTCTTCGACGATGCCGCAGCCGCCGCCGAAGCGCTGGATATTGCGCTGACCAAGCGCGGCAAGCATATGGGCGAGGATATCGCCATGTGCGGTGTCCCCGTACATTCAGCCGAAGGTTATCTGTTGACGCTGATCCGCAAGGGATTTCGCGTAGCAGTCTGCGAACAGCTGGAGAATCCGGCAGAGGCAAAAAAGCGCGGCTCGAAATCCGTGGTCAAGCGCGGGGTCGTGCGACTGGTCACCCCCGGAACGCTGACCGAAGAGTCGCTTTTGGAGGCGCGGCGGCATAATTACCTTGCCGCTATCGCCGAGGTACGAGGCGCGCATGCACTTGCTTGGGCCGATATCTCGACGGGCGCCCTGCATGTCTTGCCACTGCCCCCGTCGCGCATCGGGCCAGAACTGGCGCGGCTTGCCCCCAGCGAGGTTTTGGTGGCCGATGGCGCAGACACTGATATGCACGGTTTAGTGTCTGACATTGGCGCATCCCTCACACCCATTGGGCGCGCGGCCTTCGACAGCACCGGCGCGGCCAAACGGCTGTGCGCCCTTTTTGAGGTTCAAACGCTCGACGCGTTCGGAACGTTCGACCGGGCGGAAATTGCCGCAATGGGCGCTGTGGTCGAGTATTTGGAGATCACGCAGAAGGGCAATCTGCCCCTGCTGCAGCCACCCCAGCGCGAAAACCTGGCCGGCGTCATGCAGATTGACGCGGCGACGCGGCGCAATCTGGAACTCACGCAAGCTCTTTCCGGCGGTCGGGCGGGATCATTGCTCGCCGTTATGGACCGTACGGTCACAGCCGGCGGTGCGCGCCTGCTCGAGCGCCGACTTTCCAGCCCATCGCGCGATCTGGACGTGATCCGAAACCGCCAAAGCATGATCGCGTTTGTCGTGGAACAGTCTCGATTCAGAACTGATCTGCGTCATGATCTCCGCAAGGTGCCGGATCTTGATCGGGCGCTTTCGCGCCTTGCTTTGGACCGCGGCGGCCCTCGTGATCTGGCTGCGGTGCGCAACGGGCTGGAAGGGGCCGAGGACATCGCCGCCCGCATGGGGAACATGGAGCTGCCCGAAGCCTTGACGATCCTCACCCAGGATCTGACCGGCCATGATGCCTTGCTGGATCTTCTGGATCAGGCCCTGATTGCCGAGCCGCCGCTGCTCGTGCGCGATGGCGGATTCATCGCGGAGGGTTATGATGCCGATCTGGACGATGCCCGGCAGTTGCGCGACGAAGGGCGCGGCGTCATTGCTCGCATGCAGTCCGAGTATTCCCAGACCGCCGGAATTTCGTCGCTCAAAATAAAACACAACAATGTCTTGGGCTATTTCGTCGAAGTCACGGCGACCCATGCCGACAAGATGCTGTCGGCCCCCCTGAACGAGACGTTCAAGCACCGCCAGACGACGGCCAATCAGGTGCGGTTCACCACCGTCGCACTGTCTGAGATGGAGACGCGCATTCTCAATGCCGGCGGCCGTGCGCTCGACATCGAAAAGCGGCTCTACGACAGGCTGAAAAGCGCCATTCTGGAGCGCGCCGCGCAACTCACACAAACCGCACGCGCTTTGTCCCAGCTGGATCTGACCACAGCCCTTGCCGATCTCGCGGTCGAGGCGAACTGGTGCCAACCTCAGGTGGATGCAAGCCGCGCGATGAATATCATCGGCGGGCGCCATCCAGTGGTCGAACAGGCGCTGCGTGCGCAGGGTGCCGGGCCGTTTGTCGCGAATGATTGCAATCTCGGCGATGTCAGCGATATCTGGCTGCTGACAGGTCCGAACATGGCGGGTAAATCGACCTTTTTGCGACAGAACGCACTGATCGCTCTTTTGGCTCAAATGGGCAGTTTCGTGCCTGCGAGATCTGCTCATATCGGCGTGGTCAGCCAACTTTTCAGCCGGGTCGGCGCATCTGACGATCTGGCGCGAGGGCGGTCGACCTTCATGGTAGAAATGGTCGAGACGGCAGCGATCCTCAATCAGGCGGATGCGGGCGCCCTGGTCATACTGGATGAGATCGGGCGCGGCACGGCCACCTATGATGGCCTCTCGATCGCATGGGCCACGTTGGAGCATCTGCATGAGGTCAATGGCTGTCGCGCGCTCTTTGCCACGCATTATCACGAACTGACCAACCTCACGGACAAGTTGGCCCGCGTCGATAACGCCACCGTTGCAGTCAAGGAACATCAAGGCGACGTCATCTTTTTGCATGAAGTGCGCAAGGGCGCCGCGGACCGGTCCTATGGCGTTCAAGTGGCCAAGCTGGCGGGGCTGCCGACAAGCGTGATCGAACGGGCGCGGGTTGTGCTCGACGCTTTGGAGCGCGGCGAGCGTGAGGGCGGCAGCGCCCGCGATGCCTTGATCGACGACCTTCCGCTATTCTCCAGCCGGCCGGCCCCTGCGCCCCAAACGGCACGCGCGCCCTCGAATGTAGAGGAAGCGCTGAAGTCGGTTTTGCCGGATGAGCTGAGCCCGCGCGACGCACTGGCTTTGATCTATGAGCTGAAGGCGAAACTGCCCGCGTCAGAGACGCATTGACAGAGAAACGCCCCGAAGCAGTCTTCGGGGCGTTTCACGTAAAACAACTCGGGCCTTAGCCTTGCATCGACGAAACGCCGACTTTCGCAGGGCGAAGGATACGGTCATGCAGCATGAAGCCTTCGGCCGAGACCTGGATGATCTCGCCCGCTTTGGTGCCGGGCAGCGGCGCCTCGAACATCGCCTCGTGGTGCTGCGGATCGAATTTCTCGCCGATCTCGGGCGACACGATGCGAATGCCATGCTTGTTGAACACGTTGAGCAGTTCACGCATCGTCAGCTCGATGCCCTCGATGAAGGCGGCTGACGCCTCGCGCTGATCTTCGGGGATGGCCTCGATCGCGCGCTTCATGTTGTCGTAGACCGGCAGCAGATCGCGCGACAGCTTCGAGCCGCCATAATTTTCGGCTTCGCGGCGGTCACGATCCGCGCGCTTGCGTGCGTTTTCGGCATCGGCCAGCGCGCGCATGAATTTGTCGTGCAGTGCGTCCCGCTCGGCCCGAAGTGTGTCCAACTCGGCGTCCTCATCGGAAATTTCATTCATGTCCTCTTGATACGCCTCGGCCTCGGCCTGTTCGATATCATCGAGAAACTCGTCATTGTTGCGCTCTGCCATGGTCCGTGTCCTTCAACTTCTGTCGGCGATCAGCTTGCCGACGAGCTGTGCCGTATAATCCACTATCGGAACGATGCGTCCATAATTCAGCCGCGTGGGTCCGATGACCCCCACGGCGCCGACGATCTTCCGGTCAGCGTTCATATAAGGAGAGACCACCAAAGAGGAACCCGAAAGTGAGAAAAGTTTGTTCTCGGAGCCGATAAAGATGCGCACGCCCTCGCCCTCATCCGCCAGCTCGAGAAAATTGGCGATGTCCCGCTTGCGCTCCAGATCGTCAAAGAGCGTGCGGATGCGCTCCAGATCAACCTCATCCGCACCGGCATTCAGCAGATGCGACCGGCCTCGCACGATCAGGCGGTCTGGCCCCTCGCCTTCCTTGGCCCAAACGGCCAGACCGCTCTCGACCATCGCATGGGCCAGTGTGTCGATTTCCTGACGCCGCTCACTGATCTGCTGCGTAATCACGGTCGAGACGTCACTGAGCGTGCGGCCCTCGACAAGCGAGTTCAGGAAGTTTGCCGCTTCCCGCATCGAGCTGGGCGTTTGGCCCGGCGGGGGTGTGAATATCCGATTTTCCACGTGGCCGTCCGCAAAGACCAGGACGACCAGCGCGCGATCGGGGCCAAGATTGACGAATTCGATATGCTTGATTGGCGCTTCATGCTTGGGCGCCAACACCAACGACGCGCCTTGTGTCACACCTGAAAGCGTCTGCCCGATCCGATCCAGAACACCTGCGACATCGTCGGAATTCGACGACATCGTACTGTCCATCAGGGCGCGGTCCGCGGTTTGCAGATCTCCAACCTCAAGCAGACCATCGACGAACATCCGGAGGCCGGTCTGCGTGGGGACGCGCCCGGCGCTGACATGAGGGCTGTCCAGCAGACCCATATATTCCAGATCTTGCATCACGTTGCGCACGGTGGCGGCGCTGACCTTCTCGCTAAGCTCGCGGGTCAGGCTGCGCGATCCAACGGGCGCGCCGGTCAGCAGATATCCTTCGACCACGCGGCGAAAAACTTCGCGCGATCGGTCGTTCATCTCCTCGAGCAATTGTCTTGCGTCGCTCATGCTGGTTTCCTTGCCCTTTCGGGTTATCTAAGGCTGTGTCGGGCTCAAGATCAATGAGGTCTGCGGCAATCGGGGTTGCCATCCCCTTTCCGCGCCCTGTATCCCCGCGAAAAAGTTTGAAAGAGGATCATCCATGCGCCCGTCTGGTAGAGAGTTAAGCGAGATGCGCGCCGTTTCAATCGAAACGGGCGTTACGAAACATGCTGAAGGGTCGTGCATGATCCGGATCGGTGACACCCATGTGCTGTGCACCGCCACCATCGAAGACCGTGTGCCGCCTTTCATCAAGGGTTCCGGCCTCGGCTGGGTCACGGCAGAGTACGGCATGCTGCCCCGCTCCACCACCTCGCGTATGCGGCGCGAGGCGACGGCGGGCAAACAAGGCGGGCGCACCGTGGAAATCCAGCGCCTGATCGGGCGGTCCTTGCGCGCCGGCGTTGATCGTGTCGCATTGGGCGAGCGTCAGATCACCGTGGATTGCGACGTGATCCAGGCAGATGGCGGCACGCGCTGCGCCTCCATCACGGGCGGCTGGGTCGCGCTGAAACTGGCCGTGAACAAGCTTATCAAGACCGGGGCTGTCACTTCGGACCCGCTGGTTGATCCGGTCGCCGCCGTGTCCTGCGGCCTCTATGCAGGCCAGGCAGTGCTGGATCTGGATTATCCCGAAGACAGCGAAGCCGGCGTCGATGGGAACTTCATCATGACACAATCGGGCAAGTTGATTGAAGTTCAAATGTCCGCAGAAGGCGCGACCTTCAATCGCGATCAGATGAACCAGCTCATGGATCTCGCCGAAAAAGGCGTGTCAGAGTTGGCAGCTGCACAGCTGGCCGCGGTCAATGCGTAAGCTGGCCGGCGATACCCTTCTTGTGGCCACGCATAACGCAGGCAAATTGGCCGAGTTCGCTGAACTTCTCGCGCCGCACGGTATCAAGGTCGTCGGCGCTGCCGAGCGCAATCTGCCCGAGCCGGACGAGACCGAAACCACTTTTGTCGGCAACGCGCGCATCAAGGCGCACGCTGCCGCCAAAGCGACCGGCCTGCCCGCGCTATCGGACGATTCCGGGATAGAGATCGACGCCCTGGATGGCGCGCCGGGTGTCTATACCGCCGACTGGGCGGAAACGTCCCAGGGTCGCGATTTTGAGATGGCCATGACAAAGGCGCATGACCGGCTGATCGACAGCGGCGCCGCGCAGCCTTGGACCGCGCGTTTCTGCTGCACACTCGTCATTGCTTGGCCCGACGGCCACGACGAGGTGTTCCCGGGCACAGTCGAGGGGCAGTTCACATGGCCCATGCGCGGCGCGCAAGGCCACGGATATGACCCCATTTTTCAGCCCAATGGCTACGATATCAGCTTTGCCGAAATGGATCCAGCGGAAAAGAACCGCATCAGCCATCGCGCCGATGCCTTTTCCCAGCTGGTGAAAGGCTGCCTTGGCTGAGGATTGGCGCCATGGCGGCTTTGGCCTATACTTGCACTGGCCATTTTGCGCTGCCAAATGCCCCTATTGCGACTTCAATAGCAATGTGAGCTCGGCGGTTGATCAAGATGCATGGCGCGCCGCGTTCCTGCGCGAAATTGATCGCTATGCCGAAACTACCAGTGGCCGCGTTCTTAATTCCGTCTTCTTCGGGGGCGGAACACCCAGTCTGATGCCACCCGAAACCGTCCAAGCCATCTTGGACCGGGTACGCGGACATTGGATCTTTGCCAATGACATGGAAATTACGCTCGAGGCCAATCCCGGTTCGGTCGAGGCAGGCCGTTTTGCCGGCTACGCGGACGCGGGTGTAAATCGGGTCTCAATGGGTATTCAGGCTCTGAATGATGCGGATCTCAAGCGTCTTGGCCGCCTGCATTCCGTAGCAGAAGCGCGCGCTGCGTTTGATGTGGCCCGCGCCCAATTTGACCGCGTAAGCTTTGATTTGATCTACGCTCGGCAGGATCAGACGCTGGCCCAGTGGCGTGCTGAATTATCTGAAGCGCTTGGCATGGCCATTGACCATATGTCGCTTTATCAGCTGACGATCGAACCCGGCACAGCTTTTGGGTCGCGTTTCGACGCAGGCAAGCTGCGCGGTCTTCCCGCGGATGACCTCGCGACCGATATGTATGAGCTGACCCAAGAGCTTTGCGAGGCGGCAGGCATGCCCGCCTATGAGGTCTCCAACCACGCGGTGCCAGGCGCCGAGTCGCGGCACAATCTGATTTACTGGCAAGGCGGCGACTACATCGGAATCGGCCCCGGTGCGCATGGTAGGCTCACATTAGATGGCACTAGATGGGCAACCGAAGCCTACCCCCATCCCGATGCCTGGCTCCAGCGGAGTGATGCTGGCATCACGGAGAAACCGCGCCAAGTCATTTCGGCAGCGGATCAGGCCGGTGAGTATTTGATGATGGGTCTTCGCGTAAACCAAGGCGTGGATTTACGCCGCTACCAAGAGATATCTGGCGGCCCGCTCGATTCTCAAAAGATCGCGGATCTGGTAGATATCGAAATGGTCCGCGTACAAAACGACCGCCTCATGGCAACCGAAAAGGGCCGCCCGGTCCTTAACGCGGTTATCGCCGAACTGTTGCCAGACTGAGCCTATTTGCCGGTCGAAAGAATCCGGCACAGTTCATCCAGCTCGTCCAGCGTCGTATAGGAAATCGAGAGCGCGCCACTTTCGCTGCCGTCCTTATGGTCCACGGACACCTTCATTCCGAGATTGGCTGACAGATCATCCTCAAGGGCGCGGGTATCGGCGTCTTTGGCTGTTCCACCGCGCTTTTTGCCGACAGTGGCCGGCCGATCACCCTCCGGTTCATCCGCCGCCTTGCGCACAAGTTTTTCGGTATCGCGCACCGAAAGATCACCGGATATCACCTTTTTCGCGAGTGAAATCGGGTCTTTAGCGGTAATCAGTGTTCGGGCATGCCCAGCGGACAGTTTGCCTTCTGTCACAAAGTCCCTCACAACCTCGGGCAGCTGCATCAGCCGCATCGTATTCGCAATGTGACTACGGCTTTTGCCCAGGGCTTCGGCAAGCTTCTCCTGAGTATGACCGAATTTGTTCATCAGCTGGATATAGCCCGCCGCCTCTTCCACCGGGTTCAGGTCGGCCCGTTGGATATTCTCGATGATCGCAATCTCAAGGACCTCAGTGTCGTCGAAATCCCGGATGATGACTGGGATCTGATGCAAGCCCGCCTTCTGGGCCGCCCGCCAACGACGCTCACCCGCGACGATTTCGAATCCACCATATTTGCGGCGCACGATAAGCGGCTGAATGATGCCCTTTTCCTTGATAGACGCCGAGAGATCGTCGAGCAGATCCGGATCGAACCGGCGCCTGGGCTGATCAGGATTCGCGACCACCTGTTCGATGGGAACCATCATATCAGGCTGAGGTGCCTCGCCCTTCTCAGCCGCATCCCGATCATTTACATCCGCCATAAGGGCGGACAGACCGCGCCCAAGGCCACGTTGTCTCTGAGGTTTGTCAGCCATGGAGTATCCCTTCGTCACGCCGCAACAAGCGCTTGATTTTGCATCAGTTCTTTGGCGAGAGCACGATAGGCATCTGCGCCCCGCGATTGCGGATCGTAATCCAAAACCGACATCGAGTATGACGGCGCCTCGCTCAGGCGCACATTCCTCGGGATGAGTGTCTTGAAAACCAGATCGCCCAAGTTGTCGCGAGCGTCCTTTTCAACCTGACCCGACAGGTTATTACGGGCGTCAAACATTGTAAGGACAACTCCCTCAATCCGCAGCTTGGGATTTGCGGATTGCCGCACTTCACGAATTGTCAGCATCAATTGCGAAAGACCCTCAAGTGCGAAAAACTCGCTCTGCAATGGCACGAGGACAGAATGCGCCGCAACCATCGCATTGACAGTCAGCAGGTTCAGGGATGGCGGGCAGTCGATTAGAACATAGTCCAGGTCATAACGATCAATTGCCGTCTGGCGCAGGGCGTCATGAAGCAGGAAACTGCGCTTTTCGTTGGAAATCAGCTCGATGTCTGCGGAGCTGAGGTCAACCGTCGCAGGAATGATGGACAGGTTTTCCGCGCGCGTCGGCTGTATGATCTGCCCAAGGTCGATATCTTCGAGCAAAAACTC
Source organism: Roseovarius nanhaiticus (assembly GCF_900156535.1). Lineage (NCBI taxonomy): Bacteria > Pseudomonadati > Pseudomonadota > Alphaproteobacteria > Rhodobacterales > Roseobacteraceae > Roseovarius > Roseovarius nanhaiticus. The sequence continues at coordinate 240,665 of NZ_FTNV01000001.1, forward strand.
GTACGTCGTGAACTCCCGGTCCTCAATATCGATACCAAGCCCCGTGGATGCGTTTCCCTGTGGGTCCAGGTCGACGATCATCACCTTCTGCCCCTGCTCCGCAAGCGCAGCACCCAGATTGATTGTCGTCGTTGTTTTTCCAACACCGCCTTTTTGGTTGGCGATTGCGATAATTCGGGGCCCATGCGGACGGGTGGGATCAGACACGGGACACTCCTGAAATCTTGAGAATTGCGGCCTCTGGAACAAGCTTGCTTTTAACGGCTTCCAAATCGAAATTCCACTGCGATCTTGCTGCCTCGACCTCTTGCGGCCACATGGCACCTTTCGCGAAAACTGCTGTGCCGCCTTGTGTTAAGTGACGTTCCGCATATCCGAGGAGTGTGGTCAAATCCGCAAGCGCCCTCGCCGATACCACATCGGCATTTTGCGGCTCTACCTGCTCGATACGTTGGTTAAGGACCGTCGCGTCGACACCCGTTTCCCGCAGTGCGGCGCGCAGGAAGGCGCATTTTCGCCCGTCACTTTCGACCATTGTAACCTCAGTGTCGGATCCATGGGCGAGTATGGCGACGACGACCCCTGGAAAGCCCCCGCCTGATCCCAAATCCACCCAAGTATGCCGATCTGGCGACACGGCCTCGAAAAGCTGAACTGAATCGGCAATATGGCGACCCCAGATGTCATAAGCACTGTCGCGGGAGACAAGATTGATCTTGGGCGTCCATTTCTTCACAATTTGCTCAAACGCGCGCAAGCGGTCCATTGTTTCACGTGAAACATCCAAGTCAGCGGTCATCCTGTACGGACCTTACCGTTGCTACGAAGGCGCGTCAGGATTAACGTCAGAGCGGCTGGCGTCATCCCATCTATACGTGCCGCATGCGCCAAAGTTGCCGGCCTCACTTGAGAAAGCTTGCTCTTAAGCTCATTCGAAAGTCCCCCAAGGCAGAAATAATCAAAATCTAACGGGATCGCGTGCGCCTCGTCCCGCTGCACAAGTGCAATATCTCGCTCTTGTCGGGAAATGTAGTTCGCGTAAAGCGCATCCTTCGCCAGCTGGCCCGCAATCTCTGGCGCAATCTTGGCCAACGATTCGTCAAGCTGGATCAAGTGAGAAAAATCGACATCTGGAAAAGCGAGGATCTCGAACGCAGTGCGCCGAGCACCGTCCTGGTTAACGCGCAATCCGATGTCCGAGAGCTGTCGGGGCGTGAACGTACCATTATCCAGCTGCGCTCGGGCTATTTTCAAGGCGGATGACTTCGCATCAAATGCTGCACGTCGCGCGGACCCGACACAGCCAAGCTCGATGCCTCGACCAGTCAAACGCTGATCGGCATTGTCCGCACGCAAGGACAGCCTGAACTCCGCCCGTGACGTAAACATTCGATACGGCTCAGTCACGCCCCGAGTGATAAGGTCGTCAATCATGACCCCTATATACGAGCTGGATCTGCTGAACGTCTCAGGATCACGCCCCTGAGCGTAAAGAGCAGCATTCAGTCCAGCAACCAAACCCTGGGCCGCGGCCTCCTCATAGCCTGTCGTGCCATTGATCTGCCCGGCGAGATATAGTCCAGGAACGTCTCGCAACGCCAGGCCTGCGTCCAGTGCCCGGGGATCGACATAATCATACTCAATCGCGTAGCCCGGCTGGATGATTTCTGCACTCTCAAGTCCAACGATTGACCGAACATACCGCAACTGCACGTCCTGCGGTAAGGAGGTGGAGATCCCATTCGGATATATGAGATCAGTCGTCAGACTTTCCGGCTCAAGAAAGATCTGATGGGATGTCTTATCCGCAAACCGCACCACCTTATCCTCGATCGAAGGGCAGTATCGCGGCCCAACGCCGTCAATATGACCTCCGTACATAGCAGAGAGATCGAGGTTCTCCCGAATGATATCGTGTGTTTGCTCATTTGTATGCGTTATCCCACACGAGATTTGCCGCGCCTGCGGCCTTTTAGAGAGAAAAGAGAAAAGCACCGGATCATCGTCGCCCGGCTGTTGTTCCAAAATATCCCAGTTGATGGACTTCGCACTCAGCCGCGGCGGCGTACCGGTCTTGAGGCGGCCCATCTGTAGTCCGAAGCTGTCAATCCGCTCTGCAAGCTTGATGGACGGCTTATCTCCCATACGGCCACCGGGGCGCGAAATGTCACCGATATGAATGACCCCACGCAGGAACGTGCCAGTCGTCAAAACGACAGCACGGGATCGCAACTCAGATCCATCAGCGAGCCGGACCCCTTTGACCACGTCTGCGTCCATCAAGAAGTCTGCGGCCTCCCCTTCGACAATGGTCAGATTCTCTTGCTGTGCCAGCTCGGCTTGCATTGCATCGCGATACAGATTCCGATCGGCCTGTGCGCGTGGTCCTTGTACTGCCGGCCCCTTGCGACGATTGAGCAGGCGAAACTGAATCCCAGCCGCATCCGCAACGCGCCCCATGAGACCGTCGAGCGCGTCGATTTCGCGAACCAGATGACCCTTTCCCAGACCGCCGATTGCGGGGTTGCAGGACATCACACCAATATCGTTCTGCGACAGGGTAATCAGTGCCGTATTCGCTCCCAATCGGGCAGATGCATGCGCGGCATCCGCACCGGCATGACCGCCCCCGATGACCAACACGTCGAACTCGCAATGTTTCACGTGAAACACTCCTTACTTGCCAAGGCAAAAGCTGGCAAAGATTTCATCCAGCACGTTTTCGATATCCACCCGCCCTACCAGAGAATCGAGGGCGCGAACAGCCGTCCGCATTTCTTCGGCAGCGATATCCGCCGTCTCTTCTCCGCCGGCAAGTAGATCCCGGGCTCGATGAAGTGACTCGAGGCCCCGCTCCATTGCCGAGCGGTGCCGGGCCCTTGTGGCAATGCCTGCTCCGGTCGCGCGATCGGCTAATATCCGGGTAATGCTGGCCACAAGATCGTCCAGACCTTCGCCGGTCTGACCTGACACACCAGGGTGTTCTCCAGCCTGACGATCCCCTTTTGCGGTGCGAACAATATCTTCTGCTTGGTACAGGTCCGGTTTCTCGGCGTAGGGTTCGATTAAAAACACCCTTAAATCCGCGGTCACAGCCCTACGGCGTGCAAGATCAACTCCGAGCGCTTCGATCTTATCCTCGGTTTCGCGCAATCCAGCCGTGTCCAGTAATGTCACCGGCAGACCGGCAAGATCCATTCGGACCTCGATAACATCTCGCGTCGTTCCCGCGATATCTGAGGTAATTGCGGCATCGCGCCCTGCCAATGCATTCAAAAGCGTAGATTTCCCGACATTCGGCGCCCCAACGATGGCCACTTCGAAGCCGGACCTGATACGCTCGCTCACTCGGGTTCCGGCAATCTCACGTGCCAGATCACCTGTGACCCTCCCCAGTAATTCATTTACCTCGGGCGACACATCGACCGGCACGTCCTCATCCGCAAAATCAATTGTCGCTTCGATCAATGCCGCAGCGCGGATCAAATCGCGGCGCCAACTCTCTGCGCGAACGCCTAAATCGCCCGATAGCACCCGCAAGGCCTGTTTCCGCTGCGCTTCTGTCTCGGCGTCTATGAGATCGGCCAACCCCTCGATCTGGGCGACATCAAGGCAGCCATTGTCCAAAGCGCGGCGCGTGAATTCACCGGGCTCAGCAAGGCGTACACCCTCAATCCGCGACAATGCGTCCGACACAGCCGCCACGACCGCGCTGCTGCCGTGAACCTGAAACTCAACGCTGTCTTCGCCGGTAAAGCTGGAGCCAGCGTGAAAGATCAGAACAAGCGCCTGATCCAGCGCCTGTCCATCTGTATCACGCAATTTACGCAAGGTTGCCTGCCGGGCAGGCGGCACATCACCGCAGAGCAACTCACATGCCGCATGCGCCGTTGGACCTGATACCCGGATGACGGAAACGCCGGCCTTTCCTTGCGCCGACGCCAATGCATAGATCGTATCCATACCCGCCTCCCTTGGCAGTCGCCCGCCAGGGGCGATATCAGGTATTCATTGAGTCAAAGAATTCGGCGTTGTTCTTGGTCTGCTTCAGCTTTGAGATCAGGAACTCGATGGCGTCCGTGGTGCCCATCGGGTTCAGGATACGGCGCAATACGAAGGTTTTCTGCAGATCAAGCTTATCAACCAGAAGTTCCTCTTTCCGCGTGCCGGATTTGAGAATGTCGATGGCAGGGAAGACGCGCTTGTCCGAAATCTTGCGATCCAGAACCAGCTCGGAATTGCCTGTACCCTTGAACTCTTCAAAGATGACTTCGTCCATGCGGCTACCGGTTTCGATCAGAGCGGTCGAGATAATGGTGAGCGATCCGCCCTCCTCGATATTCCGCGCAGCGCCGAAGAACCGCTTGGGCCGCTGGAGTGCGTTTGCATCCACACCACCAGTCAGAACCTTACCCGAGGATGGGACGACTGTGTTGTACGCCCTACCAAGTCTTGTGATCGAGTCCAAAAGGATCACAACATCTCGCTTATGTTCGACCAGGCGCTTGGCCTTTTCGATCACCATTTCACTCACGGCAACGTGGCGCGTAGCGGGTTCGTCGAAGGTGGAGCTGACGACCTCACCCTTGACCGAGCGCTGCATGTCGGTGACTTCCTCGGGCCGTTCGTCGATCAACAGGACGATCAGGTAGCACTCAGGGTGGTTGCGCTCGATGCTGGCCGCGATGTTCTGCATGATCATCGTCTTACCGGTGCGCGGCGGCGCCACGATCAGCGACCGCTGGCCCTTACCTATAGGCGCCACCAGATCGATGATACGGGCCGAACGGTCTTTGACCGTCGGATCGTCAATCTCAAGCGTCAGGCGCTCGTCCGGATAAAGCGGCGTCAGGTTGTCAAAAGCGATCTTGTGACGCGCGCGCTCGGGATCCTCGAAGTTGATCTGAGTCACGCTGGTCAGGGCGAAATAGCGCTCATTCTCGTCTGGCTGCTTCATCTCGCCTTCAATCGTGTCCCCCGTGCGCAGCGAATAGCGCCGGATCATATCGGGCGAGACGTAGATGTCATCGGGGCCGGGCAGATAGTTCGCCTCGGGCGAGCGCAGGAAGCCAAAGCCGTCCTGAAGCACCTCCAGCACGCCATCGCCGAACACGCGCCAACCATCCTCGGCACGCTCCTTCAGGATCGAGAACATCATCTCGCCCTTGCGCATCGTCGAGGCGTTCTCGATTTCCAGTTCTTCGGCCATTGCCAGAAGGTCTTTGGCGGTATGCGCCTTGAGGTCGAACAGGTTCAGGCGGTCTTCGGACATGGAATTACCTCGGGCGCGCTATTGGCGCAGGTCAGATCAGACAGGAAAATGAAGCAGGCTTATCCCGGACGGGGGCCATGGATCGCCTGATACGCGGTCCCCCGATCCAAGTCAATCGGCGCTAGAATTTCAGGACGACAGAGAACACGATGACGATCAGCGCGATCGTCGGCACTTCGTTCATGATGCGGAATGTGCGGCCCGTGATATCGCTGGTTCCGGCCACGAATTCCTTACGCCGTAAGCTGAGCCAGTGATGAAACCATGTCATGCCTAGCACACCTGCGGCCTTGGCCCAGGGCCAGATCGACCCCCAGTCGACGATGCCCGGCGTCATCACCAGCAAAAGACCGAACAGCCACGTCGACACCATCGATGGAATCATGATGGCTCTAAGCAGCTTGCGCTCCATCACTTGAAATATTTCATCGCGGCTATCACCGGGCTTGGATGCCTCGGCGTGGTAAACAAAAAGACGCGGCAGATAGAACAGCCCCGCCATCCACGCAATCACCGACACGATGTGAAGCGACTTGGTCCAAGGGTACAGGCTGGCCAGCAGATCAGTCATTCGTGGGCGTCCTCGTTTTCTTGGCCTCCTTAAATAATAAATAAGAAATATAGAAAAGGATGATGATTTAGATGGGGGCTGGCCTCACTGTGGATTACTCAGTTCTTCACAGGATAAATCACAGATCGGGTCATGGCTTTAGCAGCCTGTGGAAAACGCTCATCGTCGCAACTTGAAGCATTGAAAAATTGGGTCATCGGGCTGCTCTTTGAATGGAAAACCCTGTGGATGACTGTGCGTCTTGGATGAGTCGCTCAGAGGGCAGATTTAATACAATCCACGACGGGATAGGACACCTGAAGATTGGGCGGAGATGCACGGTTTTCCACGGGGCAGTGGCAAAGATGGTAAATTGGGGATATCTACCCCGTGTTCCACAGCACTTGCTCCTCGGGTTTTCCACATGGCTGTCCGCATCATCCTGGCGTCGCAATCACCGATCCGGCGCGACCTGCTTACCCGCGCGGGCATCCCGCACGAGGTTCAGCCCGCGCGCGTGGACGAGGACGCGGTCAAGTCTGCCCTCCTCGCCGAGGAAGCTCCACCGCGTGACATCGCTGATGCCCTCGCAGAACTGAAGGCCCAGAAAATCAGTGAACGCATCCCGGATGCGCTGGTCATTGGCTGCGATCAGGTGCTGGCATTCGACGGCGATATTCTCTCCAAGCCTGCCAGCCCGGAAGAGGCGCGGACGCAGCTGGGCAGGATGCGGGGCAAGGCCCATCGCCTGATTTCGGCGGCTGTCATCTGCGAGGGCGGGCGCCCGATCTGGCGCCACGTCGGTGTTGTGCAGATGCAGATGCGTGATGTATCGAATGACTATCTGGACGACTATATCGCGCGCAACTGGGATAGCATTCGTCATTCGGTTGGCGCTTATAAACTTGAGGAAGAAGGCGTGAGGCTGTTTCAACGCATCACCGGTGATCATTTTCATGTACTTGGCCTACCTCTGCTTGAGCTGATCTCGTTCCTGGCCATTCGTGGGGAGATCAAAGCATGAGCAGCGAGCGCATCCCCCTCGCCGGTGTTATCGGATCACCCATCGCGCATTCTCGCTCGCCCAAGATTCATAACCACTGGCTCAGGACGCATGGTCTCAAAGGTCACTACATCCCCATGGATGTCGTCGCCGATGATCTTGAGCAAGTGCTGCGCAACTTGCCCAAGGCGGGTTTTGTCGGCGTCAACATCACGATTCCGCACAAGGAAAAGGTGCTGGAAATCGCGGATCTGGTCACGGATCGCGCCACGCTGATTGGGGCCGCGAATACGCTGATCTTTCGCAAGGATGGCAAGATCCACGCTGATAATACGGACGGCTACGGCTTCATCAAGAATTTGCAAAGCGCGGGCGTTGACTGGGACGCGCGTCGCGGGCCTGCCGCTGTCCTTGGTGCAGGTGGCGCGTCGCGTGCGGTCATAGCGTCGCTTTTGGATGCGGGCGTGCCTGAAATCCTGCTGTCCAATCGCACACGGGTCCGCGCCGATGCGTTGGCACAGGAATTTGGCAAGCGGGTGCGCGTGTTTGACTGGGTACAGGCGGGTAACATGATGGATTATGCAGCGACTGTGGTGAACACCACATCGCTTGGCATGATTGGCAACGCGCCGCTGCGAGTCCCGCTCGATGGGCTGCAAAAGGGCGCCGTGGTCACCGACATTGTCTATGCACCGCTTGAGACAAAGCTGCTGGAGACCGCGCGCGAAATGGGCTGCCACACCGTTGATGGCTTGGGTATGTTGCTGCATCAGGCCGTGCCGGGGTTCGAGCGATGGTTCGGTCTGCGCCCCGAGGTCGATAGCGCCACCCGCGCTGCTGCACTGCGATGACCTATATTCTCGGTTTGACCGGATCCATAGGGATGGGAAAATCGACAACGGCGCGCATGTTTCAGGATGAAGGATGTGCGCTCTGGGATGCGGATGCTGCGGTTCATCGCCTATATTCGGCAGGTGGCGCCGCTGTCGCCCCGATGGCTGCGGCATTTGCAGATGCCATAGAGGATGGCGCGGTGTCGCGCGAGGCGTTGAAGCACACCATTTCAGACGATCCCACGGCTTTGGGGCGCATCGAAGCCATCGTTCATCCGCTCGTCGCCGCAGACCGAGCAACGTTTTTGAACGAGACGACCGCCGAGATTGCCGTTCTCGACATCCCCCTGCTTTTTGAGGGCGGTTATGACATGCAGACCGACGGCACCGTCTGCGTTACCGCACCGCCCGAGGTTCAACGCGCGCGTGTTCTCGAACGCGGCACGATGACCGAAGCGCAATTGGACAAGATCCTGGCCAAGCAAATGCCCGATGCCGAAAAACGTGCCCGCGCGACCTGGGTCATTGAGACTGACACGCTTGAACATGCCCGGGCGCAGGTGCAGGCTGTGATTGCGGCCATCAGACAGGAGATAGCCCATGCGTGAGATCGTTCTGGACACGGAAACCACCGGATTCGAGCCTGAGCAGGGCGACCGCATCGTTGAAATCGGTGGCGTCGAGCTGCTCAATCATATGCCGACCGGGCGCACCTATCACGAATATATCGACCCCAAGCGCGCGATGCCCGAAGACGCTTTCAAGGTGCATGGACTGGGCGATGACTTTCTGCGCGGCAAACCTGTATTTGCCGATATCGCGGACGGATTCCTAGAATTTGTTGGCGATGCCAAATTGGTCATTCACAACGCCGCCTTCGATATGAAGTTTCTCAATGCCGAGCTGCGCTGGCTGAACAAACGGCAACTACCGTGGGAGCAGGCGATCGACACGCTTGCAATCGCGCGCAAGAAATTCCCGGGCTCGCCCGCGTCGCTCGACGCGCTGTGCCGTCGTTTCAACATCGATAACGGCGCGCGCACATTGCACGGCGCCCTGCTGGACTCTGAAATTCTGGCGGAAGTTTATCTGGAATTGATCGGCGGGCGTCAGCCTGGCCTGATCCTGGGCCAGACTCAGAGCCAAACCAGCGGAGCAGAGACGGAAAACACATGGCGACCCGCCCCGCGCCCTGCCCCCTTGCCCGCGCGGCTGACCGAAGCCGAGGCCGCCGCGCATGACGTTTTCATCGAAACCTTGGGTGATGCGCCGCTCTGGCGCAAAACCTCCTAGGCAGTGCCGCTGGGCTGCTGCTCTTGCGCGGCTTGGCGACGAGCAATCTCGTTTCGGTAGATCGACACGAAATCGATGTTTTCCATGTTCAGGGGCGGGAAACCACCATCGCGCGTCACATCCGACACGATGCGGCGGAAGAACGGGAACATGATGCGGGGACATTCGATCAACAGGAACGGATGAAGCTGATCGTCCGGGACATTCTCGACATGAAAGACGCCGGCATACTCCAGCTCGAGCAGGAACAGATCGTCCTCGGTGCCCTTATTCTTTGAGGTGATCTTGAGTTTGGCGATCACCTCATATTGATGATCGGCGCTGCGCTTTTTTGCGTCCAGATTGACGTTGACCGTCACATCGGGCTGCACTTCGCCGCCCGCCCCGCGCTGGGCAAGGATATTCTCGAAGGACAGATCGCGCACGAACTGCGTGAGAACGTGCATTTTGATTTGCGGTTGTTGCGGTTGTTCGGTGCCGGCTGCACCATTTTCCTGCTCGGCCATCGTCATCTCCTGATTACGTGGATATCGGTCTGGCGAATGGTTTAGCAGGTCGCCTGCAGCGCCTCAATCCCTGGTCCAGCCGGACGGACGCCGCCCGGAACGCGGCGGATCATCCTGTGGCGCATCATCCGGGTCAAGCTCGACATACTCTCCCTCGATGGTGTTCGCGCCATTCGTGGGACGTGGCCCACGGCGCCCATTGGGGGTCGCACTGGAAAAGGTCTGAACCTTCACCCGCTTGCGCAGATATACGAAGGCCGCCTTGCGAAAGGGCGGCGTCAGCAATGCAAAGCCAACGGCATCGGTGAAAAACCCCGGCGTCAGCAGTAGAACGCCGGCAACCAATATCATGGCCCCGTTTGCCAGCGCCTCTGTCGGATCGCTTTGCCCCGATAGCGAGCCGCGCAGCTCGCTCAGCGCCAGAGCGCCTTGGGCCCGGACAAGCCACGTTCCAAGGATCGCAGTCAGCAGAACGATGGCAAGGGTTGGCCAAAGGCCCAGCCATCCGCCGACCTGAATGAAGAGGCCGATCTCGACCATGGGAACGATGATGAACGCTAAGAGAAGCCACATGGCTGTTTGTCCTTCGGGTTTGCGACGCGCCAAGGTGGACTTGACCCGCCTTGCCCCCTACATAAGAGGCCAGTCAACCGGATTTCAACGTATTGCCCTGATGAGGTGCTCATGAACTCGCCCATTCTGCAGCTTTTGGTGCTCGCGGGCATCGCTGTTTTTCTGATCCTGAGGCTGAGAAGCGTCCTGGGAACCCGCGGCGGCCATGAGCCGGGCCCCGAGGCACGTGCCCCATCGTCGCAGGGCCCGCGCCCGCACAACCTTGAGGTGATCGAGGGCGGGCCTGACCGCGACATCATCGACCATGTACCGGAAGACAGCGAAAGCGCTGCCGCGCTGGCCGACATGAAGCGGGCCGAGCCGACCTTCGGCGTTTCGGATTTCCTCGGCGGCGCGCGCGGCGCGTATGAGATGATCCTGATGGCCTTCGAGCGCGGCGAGATGGAAGAGGTGCGCGAGTTTCTGTCCGAGGATGTCTATGACAGCTTTGCCGAGGTGGTCGCGATCCGCGAGGAAAAGGGCCTGACGATTGACGCCGAGTTTATCGGTATCCGCGATATGACCCTCTCGAATGCCACCTTCAATAACGGGGTCGCCGCGATCACCGTGAAATTTGTGGGCGAACTGATATCAGTCGTCAAGGACGACAAGGGCGAGATTATCGAGGGCGAACCGGGCAAGTCCAAGAAGCAAAAAGACGTCTGGACATTCGAGCGCATGATGGGCGCCGACGATCCCAACTGGCGGCTCGTCGCCACCGGCGAATGATCAAGGCGGCTATTGCCGCGCTAGCAGTCATGGCGGCCTCACTGCCCGGGGCCGCCATCTCCGAGGCGCGTTACGATATCCTCACATTCAACGACCTCGATGGCTGGGCCGAGGATGATCACGCCGCCGCTCTCAAGGTCTTTAACGACACTTGCCCGGACATGAAGGATGTCGACTGGCGCTCGCTCTGCGCATTGGCGCAGAACAGCCCCGGCCCGCGCGAATTCTTTGAACTTTTCTTCAGGCCGGTTCTGATCTCGGAAGGGCGCGACGCGCTCTTTACCGGTTATTTCGAGCCTGAGCTGAATGGCTCCCTCAGGCCAAACTCCCGCTACCGCTATCCTCTATACCGCGAGCCGCCCGAGTCGCGTGCCGTGTCCCCATGGCTGCGCCGGCAAGAGATAGAAAACAGCGACGTCATGAAAAACCGCGGCTTGGAAATTGCTTGGGTTGATGACCCGGTCGAGCTGTTTTTTCTTCAGATCCAAGGCTCTGGCCGAATTCGTCTGACCGACGGCACCATGATCCGCGTTGGCTATGGGGGATCAAACGGGCACGAATATCGCTCGATTGGGGCCGAGCTGGTCCGGCGCGGCATCTACAGCATTCATCAGGTCTCGGCCGAGGTGATCAAGAATTGGGTGCGCCGCAATCCCGAGGCGGGCGCCGAATTGCTGATGCACAATCCGTCCTATGTCTTTTTCCGCAAGATTGACGATCTGCGCCCGGATCGCGGCCCGCGCGGCGCCATGAACCGCTCGATCACCACGGGGCGGTCCGTGGCGGTGGACCCGAAATTTGTGCCCCTCGGGGCGCCCGTCTGGATCGAAAAGGATGGCGCTGACCCGGTGCGCCGTCTGATGATTGCGCAGGATACCGGCTCGGCCATCAAGGGCGCGCAGCGAGCGGATCTGTTCATGGGAACGGGCGATGCGGCGGGCCGAGCGGCAGGGCAGCTCAAGGATCCTGGCCGGATGCTGGTTCTGATGCCGATCCAGCGGGCCTATGCCCTGGCGCCGGATGCCATCTGATGTCACGCCGCCGCCTCAAACCCGAAGAGCTGGACCTTTGGCGCCAGGTCGCGCGCACGGCAGAGGCTATGCACCCGGCCCAGCCGCGCCCCAAGGCCGCGCCCAAGACAGCCCCCGCCAAGCCAGAGCCGGAGCGCGCGGCCCCTCCCCCGCTTCAGCATTTCAAGATGGGCCAGAAGGCCCCGCGCAGCGGCGCCGCACATGATGTGTTGCCGGGCCTGGCCGACCGGCTAAAATCGCAGCCCGTTGCGATGGACCAAAAGGCATATGGCAAGCTCAAGCGCGGCAAGCTCAGCCCCGAGGCGCGTATCGACTTGCACGGCATGACGGCGGATCGAGCGCATGGGGCGCTGCGCGGCTTCATCCTGCGAGCCCATGGCCAAGGCAAGCGACTGGTCCTCGTGATCACCGGCAAGGGGCGGCGCAGTGACGACGGCGGCCCTATTCCCGTGCGCCACGGCATACTGCGCCATAACGTGCCCCATTGGCTGAGCGTGCCGCCTCTGGCGGGTCTCGTTCTGCAAGTGACGAATGCGCATAACCGCCACGGTGGCGGTGGCGCCTATTACGTCTATCTACGTCGACCGAGATAACAGCGGCGTTGCCCGACCCACGCCGACGACCATCAAAGCGGTCGACAGCATGAAGAAGAATGCGATCCACCAGAACTGCGTTTCGATCCCGATGCCGAGGTCAATCGCCACACCGGAAACGCCCGGCCCGATGGCGGAGCCCAGTACCATGACCGCCGCCGACATCGCCTTGATAGATCCGATATGGCGAGTGCCGTAAAACTCGGCCCAGAAGGCCGAGGGCAGCGTGTTGTTGAACCCGGTGTTGAGACCCAGGAAGAAGAATCCTGCGACCATGCCCCAACTACCGCCTGCCACGGCAAAGAGCGCGAAGGCGATGACCATTGGCACCTGCATCCAAGGGATCAGACGCGGCGTTCCAATTCGGTCCAGCGCCCATCCACTGAGGATCATCGCGCCGATGCTGACGGCTGTATAAAAGGGAAACATCGCCACCAGCTCGACATGGCTCAGCGATTTGATCTCGGCGATATGCACCTGGTGAAAGAAAAAGGCGGTATTGAAGGCCGACGGACCCAATAGCGCTGGGATCATGAACCAGAACAGCCAATGTCGCAGGGTCTGGTTTCGCGTCCAGTGGCGCGCCTCCATCCCGAGGCTTTGGTCCGAATCGGCATGGCTCTGGGGCGTCCGCTCCTGCCGCAAGAGAAGCAACAGAACAGGTGCGCCCAAGAGGGCAATTCCGGCTGCGACCAGCCACAGAATACGCCAATCCATGATCAACATCAGCGCAACGAACAAGACCGGCAGGATCGCCTCGCCCAGTGAAAAGCCCAGTTTGGCCACCGAGAGCGCCCGCCCCCGCGCGGCAATGAACCAGCGCGCCATGCCGACCACGGCGATGTGGCCGCTCATCCCCTGCCCGGTAAAGCGAAGCGCAAAGATGACCAGTGGCAAGAGCCACCAGACCGGGTTGAGGGCCATTGCAAGGCAAGACAGGGCCAGAGCCACAGCGATCACGGCGCCGATGACGCGGACGCGAAAGATATCCGTCAGCCCGCCGGCCCAGACCATCAGGATGGCCGAGGCGGCAGTGCCCACCGAATAAATGCCGCCCCATTCGCCGTGGCTGAGGCCAAACCCCTCGCGGATCTCGCCCGCAAAGATCGAGATGAAGAAAGTTTGCCCAAAGCTGCTGAGAAAGGTCAGCAGAATGCCGGCGCTTAGCCAGCGAGCATTGTCACGAAGAAAGGCAAGGGTGCGCATCCGCCCTTGGTGGCGCGAAAGCGGGCCAAAGAAAAGCGGCAATCGCGCCAATCAGACGGGGGAATAGCCCCCGTCCGATCCCGTAAGGGCCATCTTTACTGCGGGAGATGCGCGACGATCCGCAGTGGTCCGCCCGAGCCGCCTTCGATCTTCATCGGCAATGCGATGATCATGCTGCCCGTAGGCGGGAGTTCAGACATATCGGCCACGTTCTCGAACGCCGAGATGTTGTTCGTCATCAGTTCGACATGGGTCGAGAAGTCCGCGGACTGCCCGTAATCGATGGAGGGCGTATCGAGGCCGACCGCACCGATTCCACGCTCGACCAGTAGTTTGGCGCCGTCCAGTCCAAGGCCCGGAAAATGCAGGTCGGCAACAGCTTCGGCGCCGCGCGCTGCGGTCCCCATATAGCTTTCGCGGTCGGGATAGAGGCTGGCGCGGCCCGTGTTCAGCAACACGATAGCACCTTCCGGGATCTCGCCATGCTCGGCCTCGAATGCCTCGATATCTTTGGCCGACACAAGATAATCAGGATCCTCGCCCGCCTGCGCCGATACGTCGATGACGAAGCCCGGGCCAACCAACTGACTGATGGGGATTTCCTCGGCTGACATCGCCCCTTCAGCAAAGTGGACGGGCGCATCCAGATGGGTGCCGCCATGCTCGGCCGCTGCGAAATTATACGCCGAATAGTAATAGCCGCCGTCGGTATGACCGGCAAAAACCTCTGTCTGGGTGAACATATCGGCTGTGGGCCAGTAGACCGAGTCGGCGTTGAACGAGTGCGTGAGGTCAATCCATTTGCCGGATGACAGGTCCTGAGCCATGGCCCCTGTGACGCAAGTCGAAAGGCAAAGTGCCGCGATTGCAGATTTGTACATATCCAATCCTTTCCATGATGTCGCTCAGCGTGCGACCGTGAGTCTTGGAACGGAAGGATACCCCGATTGGGCAATTCCTCAAAATAGCGGCAAACCTCAGGTTGCGGCCCGCCGCATCTTTGCTTTTGCGTGTTTAGAGGACGTACCGGCTGAGATCGGTCGATTTTGCGAGCTCGCCCAGATTTTTATCCACAAACTCCGCATCGACCGTGACGGTCTGGCCCGCGCGGTCCGGCGCGTCAAAGCTGAGCTCTTCAAATACGCGTTCCATCACCGTGTAGAGACGGCGCGCACCGATGTTTTCAAGCGATGAGTTCACTTCGGCCGCGATACGGGCGAGGGCGGCGATGCCGTCATCGGTGAAATCGACGGTCACCTCCTCGGTGCCCATGAGAGCGGTGTATTGCCGGGTGAGGGCATTATCCGTCTCGGTCAGGATGCGTACGAAATCCTGCTCGGTCAGGGCGCGCAACTCGACCCGGATGGGCAACCGGCCCTGCAATTCGGGCAGAAGGTCCGACGGTTTGGCGACGTGGAAGGCACCCGACGCGATGAAGAGGATATGGTCCGTTTTGACCGCGCCGTATTTGGTGCTGACGGTCGTACCTTCGATCAGGGGCAGCAAATCACGCTGCACGCCCTCGCGGCTGACCTCACCGCCGCGCGCGTCGCTGCGGGCGCAAACCTTGTCGATCTCGTCCAGAAAGACAATTCCGTTCTGCTCGACCGCCTCGAGTGCGGCACGATTGACCGTCTCGTCATCGAGGAGCTTATCGGCCTCTTCGCCGATCAGGATGTCGTAACTGTCGGCCACTGTCACCTTGCGCTTGACCTTTCGACCACCGAACGCCTTGCCGAAAATGTCTCCGATATTCATCATCTGACCGCCGCCCGGCTGACCGGGGATGTCCATCATGCCCATCGGGCTGGATGTGTCGGCGACCTCAAGTTCGATGATCGTATCGTCCAGCTCGCCTGTCTTCAGCTTCTTGCGGAACATTTCGCGTGTGCCCTCGCGCGCATCTTCGCCCGCGATGGCCGAGATGACGCGCTCTTCGGCGGCGGTGCGGGCGGCGCTGGTCACGTCCTCGCGCATTTGGTCGCGGACCATTGTGACGGCGCTGTCCATCAGATCGCGGATGATCTGTTCGACGTCGCGGCCAACATAGCCGACCTCGGTGAACTTGGTCGCCTCGACCTTGATGAAGGGGGCGCGCGCCAGTTTCGCAAGGCGGCGGCTGATCTCGGTTTTGCCGACGCCGGTTGGGCCGATCATCAGGATATTCTTGGGATAGACCTCATCACGCAGATCCGCCCCCAGCTGCTTGCGCCGCCAGCGGTTGCGCAGCGCGACCGAAACGGCCCGCTTGGCGTCTTTCTGGCCGATGATGAAGCGATCCAGCTCGCTCACGATTTCGCGGGGGGTGAGGTCGGTCATGCGATTTCCTTTTGCGGTCTGGCCCGGACGTAAGCACAGGCGCCTGAAAGACAAGCGGTGGGGTTAGCCGCCAATCTTTTCCACAGTCAAATTGCCATTGGTGTAGACGCAGATATCTGCGGCGATCGCCATGGCGGCGCGGGCGACGTCTTCGGCGCTGCGATCGGTGTCCATCATGCCGCGTGCAGCGGCGAGCGCGAAGTTGCCACCAGATCCGATGGCGGCCACGTCATGCTCGGGCTCCAGCACATCACCGGCGCCGGTGATGACATAGAGGTCGGCCCCATCCGTGACGATCAGCATCGCTTCCAGCTTTTGCAGGTATTTATCCGTGCGCCAGTCCTTGGCCAGTTCGACGCAGGCGCGTTGCAGCTGACCGGGCGTGGCCTCCAGCTTGGTCTCGAGTCGCTCGAGCAGGGTGAACGCATCCGCGGTAGATCCGGCAAAGCCCGCCACGACGTCAAAGCCACCGGGGCTGAGGCGGCGCACCTTGCGCGCGCTGCCTTTGATCACGGTTTGGCCGAGGCTGACCTGCCCGTCACCCGCGATGACGACCTCGCCGCCTTTGCGCACGCCGATGATGGTGGTGCCGTGCCATCCGGGAAATTGCTCGCTGGCCATCGTGATCCTCCTTGGGTCTTTGCGCCTATATGGAAGCCGTGCCGCCGGATCGCAAGTTTTGCATTCTGCAGCAAAAAGGGGCGCCGCAGCGGGCGCCCCTCTAAAACTTCGGCGGCAAAGGCCTCAGATGGCCTCTTCGATCCACTTTTGAAGCGCGGCCTTAGGCTTCGCGCCTGAGAGGTTCGAGACAACCTCGCCATCCTTGAAGATGAAGAGCGCGGGAATACCGCGCACGCCAAGGCTACCGGCCATTTGCTGGTTCTGATCGATGTCGACCTTGACCACTTTGACCTTGCCTTCCATCTCGCTCGACAGCTCTTCCAGTGCCGGGCCGATCTGTTTGCACGGGCCGCACCATTCAGCCCAGAAATCCACCACAACGGGGATGTCGGAATTCTTCACTTCGGCGTCGAACGTGTCGTCCGTGACGGCTACGGTTGCCATGGGTCTCTCCTGCGTTTGGGTTCTAGCGATACGTATGGAGCGTATGGCCCGAGGTCAAGTTGCCGCCGCGCGTGCTAGCGCAGATGTCACAAGATCGTGCGGCAGCCGCATGAGCGTGGCCGTGCGCGTCCAGAGGATGGCAGTTTCAATCCGTCGATCTGGATAGACGAGGGCCGCCATCGCTGCATAGGCGCCCATCTGCCGCAAAAGGCCTTCGGGGCAGGCTTCGGCAGTGGCCGGCACCAACGCGTTCGATTTGAAATCGACGATCAGCGCAGTGTCATCTGTCAAGATCAATCGGTCAATGACGCCCTGAAAACGTCCAAGTTCCGGCAGATCGGCGGTTATGCCGACTTCGGGCAGGGCCGTGGCCGTCCATAGCTGCGCCAGAGCAGGCGCCTCGATGTTACGGTTGGCCTCGGCGAGCAAATCAGTCAGATCCGGCGCATCGGGCAGGAGGCGCGCGGCGATGTCTGCGCGATCCCCGGATGGCAGAGCCGGTAGAAACTCCAGCAGGGAATGGATGTGGGTACCGCGCAGCTTGGCGGCTTCCTCATCCTGATCGGTGTCGATTTCGCCAAAAAGCGCCTTGGCCCCGCCGAGGTCCGAGGGCGTGCGTGCCGGCGCATCCTTATCCATTGCGGGGGCATGTGTGTGGAAGAATGCGGGCAGTGGGGGTAATGATGGCGCGTTGTCCGGGGCGGCGACGCGGTCCGGCCCGGTCCAATCGCCCCTCTCCAGCCGCAGGCCAGTGGCGCCGTGCACGGGATAGGGCAGGGCGTCCAGATCCGTCAGACCGGCCTCGATCTTCTCATACCAGGTCTCGCCCTTGTCACCCGGCTTGTTTGCACTGGCGACGATCAGCCATTTTTCGGCGCGTGTCATCGCCACGTAGAGCAGGCGGTCCCGCTCGGCGGACTGCGCGGCCTTCATCCGTTCGATCACCGCGCCCTGGGCGTCGGGCATGACGGCGCTCTTGGCCTTCCAGACGGGCGCGCCGCCCACGTCCAGGATCTGCGCCTTGACCTCGTTCTTGCGAGTTCCGGTATCGGGCAAAATCACGATGGGCGCCTCCAGGCCCTTGGCCCCATGCACGGTCATGACGCGGATCAGATCGCCGCCTGCATCCACCTGCCGCTTGATCTCGAGCGCGTCGGTCTCGAGCCAGATGAGAAAGCCGGTGAGGCTGTCCACCGCGCGTTGCTCATAAGCCAGCGCCTGAGACAGAAGCGCGTCGATACCGTCCTCGGCCTCGGGGCCAAGCCGGGCCAGCATGCGGCGGCGCCCGTCGTGACGCGTGAGAATTCGTTCGATCAGATCATAGGGGCGCAGGAAATCCGCCTGATCACGCAGATCGGCCAGCACAGCCATCGTTTCCGGAAATTCCTCGCCGCGGGCGCGCAGCGCCTGCCAGAGGTATTTCTCGTGGCGCTTGTGCGCCAGATCGTAAAGCGCGCCCTCGTCCCACCCCAAAAGCGGCGAGCGCAGGGCAACGGCTAGCGACAGATCATCCTCTGGCGTGGCGAGAAATGACAGTAGCGCGGCCAGATCCTTGACCGCCAGCTCGGCCCCTACCTTCAGCCGGTCGGCACCTGCGATGGGTAGGCCGCGGGATTTGCAGGCGCCAATGATCTCGTGAAAGATCGGGCCGCGCGATTGCACGAGGATGAGGACATCACCGGCCCGGACGGGGCGCATACCGCCCTTGTCGGGGATCGGTTGGCCGTCCTCGATCATGCGCGCGATATGATCCGCAATCTGCGCGGCCAGAACAACATTGGGATCGTCCTTCGCCCTGATGTCGACGGGATCGTGCCACAAGGGCGGGTCTTCCTTGTCCGGCTCGGGGTTGATCGGCCACAGATCTACCCGGCCGGGCATGTCCTTGTGGAACGCAATGTGTCTCTGATCGGGGGCAAAACCCGATTCCGAGAGGGGCCGAAACACCGCGTCCACCGCGTCCAGAACGGCGCTGGAAGAGCGGAAAGAATGCTCCAGTCGCTGGCTTTGCAGGGGGGTGCCCGCCGCCTCCAGCCGGTCGGCCCAATCGCTCTGCATGCGGTCGAATTCGCGCGGGTCCGCGCCCTGAAACGAGTAGATTGACTGCTTTTTGTCGCCCACGACAAAAAGGGTGCGCTGCACATTCTGCCGCGCGCCTTCGCCGGCGGTGAATTCCTGCGCAAGTCGATCGATCACCTGCCATTGCACCGGGCTGGTATCCTGCGCCTCGTCCACCAGAATGTGGTCGATCCCGCCGTCCAGACGAAACAGCACCCAAGCGGCCACGTCCGAGCGGGTCAGCAAGGCATTGGCCCGCAGGATCAGGTCATCGAAATCGAGCCAGCCCCGCAGCTGTTTGGCCTTGGCATAGGCGGGCAGAAAAACCTGGGAGAAATCTTGTAAAGCCGTCGCCAGCCGCACCGCTTCAAGCGCGACGCGCTTGGGCCGGGCCGCCTCGACCCGGTGGCGCCAGGCGTCGATCAGGTCCATCGTGTCGCCCAGCGCACCGCGGACATTTTTGGTGGGCGGATAGGATTTGACGGTAAATGGCGCTTTGCCACCTTTGGACAAAAATACGTCTTCAAGCGTCTGCAATGCGCTGTAATCCAGCACAGATAGCCTGCGTAGTTTATCGGCGGCTTTAAAGTCGGTATCTGTTCCGGCACTCAACTCAGTCACTAAAAGGCTTAATAGAGCCGTTTCACCGCCCAAAAATACCTCTTTCTCAATGCTGCGTGCGGTGACATCCGGGCGCAGGCCCAGTGCATTTGCCAGGCCAGCCTCGGTCCAGGGCGTGCTCAGCATCGGGGCGTGGCGCACGATGTCCTGTGTCAGCTCGTCCAGTGTCTCGCCGGTGTGAAATCGCGCCAGTGCATTCAGCTTGGCCGCGTGAGGGCCGGCGGCGATCTCTTCGATGATCTCGGCACGCAGAAGCTTGGCTGTCCGCTCTTCCATTTCCACGAATTGCGGGCTGACGCCGGCCTCAAGCGGAAAGCGCCGCAAGAGCGAGGCGCAAAAAGAGTGGATCGTCTGGATACGCAAGCCGCCCGGGGCCTCGATCGCGCGGGCAAAGAGGCGCCGCGCATCGCGCAGCGCGGCGTCGTCCATTGTGCCATCCACGCCCAATTCGCGCAGCGCATTGCCCAAACTGGGACTGTCCAGCATCGCCCACTCGCCCAGCCGGGCAAAAAGGCGGTTCTGCATCTCACTGGCCGCCGCCTTTGTGTAGGTAAGGCACAGGATGTGCTGTGGATCGACCCCGTTCAGCAGCAACCGCGCGACGCGGTCCGTCAGAACGCGCGTCTTGCCGGACCCGGCATTGGCGCCAAGCCATGTAGACCTGTCCGGCTGCGCCGCCGCGATCTGGCGCAGGGTGGCGTCATCACGCTCCATCATGACACCTCCTGCCGTGTCGGATCATCCGTGATGTCCCATTCGCCATAGCGCGCCAGCTGATCATAGTCGCCGGTATCGATGGTTTTCTGCATTGCGCGGCGCGATACATAGCCCTTTCGCAGGGTGCGATAGGCCGTGATCAGATCGCGCAGCCCTTGCCAGACCTCATCCGCGGGCTCGTCCTCCAGCGGGGCGGCCTCTTCCTTGGGATCGCTGCCGAGGCCGATATAGAGAGCACGCGCCACTTTGGCCGGCCTCAGCCCCTCAAAGCCCGAACGCTCGGCAATCGCGGCTTCCAGCAGTAATTGCTTGTCGAAATGCGCCTGCTCAGTCGGTCCGGGCGGCTTGCCGGTTTTGTAATCGTAGATATGCAGGCAACCGCGCGCATCGATATCGATGCGGTCCGCGTTTGCCACAAGGGTAAAGCCCAGATCGACCATCTGCGCCTGGCCCCTAGCCTCGTAGGCGGTGGGCGTGGCAAGGGCGCGGCGCGCCTCCTCGGTCTCGATGAACCAGTCTGCCACCCGCTCCAGCCGGGCCAGCCAGAGGGCGCGCGCCTCGGCCCAAGGCACTTCGACGCTCAGCACTTCCTGCGCCAGATCCATCAGCGCCTCGCGCGTCAGCTTCTCCGGTGCGTCGACGCTGCCCTGCACGAACCGCTCCAGCACCTCGTGCAGCACGATACCGCGCAAGAGCGCGTCAGGCGCCTTCATCAGCGGATCGAGCGGGCGCAAACGCAGCACGTGCTTGGCGTAGATCGCGTAGGGATCACGGATCAAGCGCTTGATCTCGGTCACCGACAGGCGGTTTGGCCGGGCCTCGACCGGGGGGCAGGGCGCGGGGCGCGGGGCGGCAGGGACGCGCTCGGTTGCCTCAAGCTGCGCGGCGCGGTCCAGCCAGATCTGCCCGCGATCCCGCATCGCCTTCAATGCATCCGCGCCGCCCTGGTCCGGCAGGCCCATCATCAGGTTCTGGATCCGGTTGAGCCAGCGCGACACGACCGTCTCGCTCTCGTCCGAGCGGATGCTGCGCGTCAGCCACACTTCCTTGGCCAGCACTGCCTGCTGGAAATCATGCGCGGCCAAGCCGATTCGCCTTTCGGGCAGCAAAAGTCCCGCCCGGTGGCGCAGCGCGCGGTTCAGCCAAGGGTCCGGCGTCTGTGCCTCAGGCCAGCTGCCCTCGTTGAGACTGGCAAGGATCAGCATATCCGCGCCCTGCACTCGCGCCTCGAGCGTGCCCCAAATGAGGATGCCGGAATGGGGCGCCTCGGCATTTCGCACCTGTTCCCCCTGCATCAGCGCAGCAAAAAGCGCGGCGTAATCGGTGGCAGTGATGTCGCCCCCATGCGGTGCCTCGGCGGCCAGCAGATCGCACACGGCGCGCGCCTTCATGCCTGCGTCCTTCTGCCAAAGCTCGCTGGGCGCTTCGGGCGCGGCGCCATCCGCGATTGCCTCGGCCGTTTTCAAGTGCGTTGCCACGCGGGCGGTGAGCGGCATCGCCTCGGGCGCCTCCTGCCCGGTCATGCAGTTGCCCACCCACGCGGCCCAGTCCGCCGCCATCGGCTCGGACCGCTCGGCGGCCCAAGCGGCGATGGTGGCGGCTGTGGGAAAAGGAGGGCCGTTGCGCCGCAGATGCAGCTCAAGCTCGCGCGTCAAGCGCAAGTGATCGCCGCGCCGCCCGCCCGAATGTGTGAGCGGATGCTTGAGTAGCGTCAAAAGCGCCTCTGCGGTGAGCGGGCGCAGGCTCAGCTCGGCGACGTGGCGCAGGAAACGTCCTGGCGGAGAGAGGTGCAGAGGCATGCCCGCGCTGTCATCGGGGATGATGCCCCAGCGGTCCAGCGCTGCGGCCACGCGGCGCGTCAAACCGCGATCGGGCGTGATCAGCGCGGCGGTCTGGCCCGTCTCGGCGGCCTCGCGCAGGCGCATCGCGATGCTCAGCGCTTCAATTCGGTGCGAGGGTGCCTCAATCAGGGTGACGTCCTCCATCGCCCGTCCGATCCCGGTGAGGGACGGCCCTTCGTCCAGCCACTGATCGGTAATCGGCGCTGGACGCAAGGCCAGCGAAACAAGGCGCGCACGCTCGGAGCTGGCAGGCTCTGCCGACGTCCATCGGGACACGTCGCCAAGACCGAGGACAGACCGCAGCGCGCGAAAACGGTATTGCGGGTGATCCTCGCTCAGCATGGCGTCGCCCATGGCGCTCCAGACCGCGTCCGGCGTGTCGAAATCATATCCCGGCAGGACAACCGCCCCTTGCGGCAGCGCGGCAACCGCCTGCATCAACATCTGAGTGGTGCCGCGTGATCCGGTCGATCCGGCCAGAATGATCGGGTAGTCGGGCGGGCAAAGCGTCCAGGTGTCGATCTTGCGCTGGACCACCCGGCGCTGACGCGCCTCGGACCCCGGTGCGCCGCGCCCTTGGGTGAAATGCCGAACGATGTTCAGAAAAGCGCGAATACGCTCCCAATGGCCGGATTGATCGCTGATATCGAGCGCGTCGATCACATCGGGCGACACGCCTTCGCCCTCCATTTCGTCCATCAGGGTGGCGAGACTGCTGGCCAGATCATAAAGCGCAGTGCGCGGCGCCAGATCGGGCTGCGCATCCAGAAGAGATGCGATCAGCTGGATCAGCTCCAGCCGGCGGCGAAGTGGGGGGGCGGGCGGCGCGATATCGGCCATGGTCCAGTCGCGCCCAAGTTCGGTCAGAAGCGACACGCGCGGCATCAGCCGGGCTGGACCCTGTGCCAAAAGCGTTTGGATGCGCCGCGCCATGCGGCGCGTGTTGACGATCAGGTGCACGCGGCCCAGCGCCTCGGGTGGCTGGCCCTCGAGGCGCGCCAGAACGCCGGCGATCAGCTCGGCCGGGAAATCGACGCCGGGGGGCAGGCCGAATACGCGTGCGCCGCCATCCGCGCTCTCAAACATCGCCGGCATCCAGCATGGCTTCGGCCAGAGCGATCCCGCCCGGATGTCCTACGTCGCACCACGTGCCGGGATAGACGGTGCCGAAAGCGCGCCCTTCGGCCATCATCCTGTTCCAAACCACATTCAGCGAAAAGGCTCTGTCCGGTATGTCCGCCAGACTTTCGGTGCGGATGATCTGCGCCCCCGAGTAAACAAGGCCGGGCCCGCGTGACACGCGGCCCTCTGCATCGAGCAGAAAATCGCCCTGCCCGGTGTGACCGATCGCCTGATCTGGAGGCAGGCAAAGCAGTAGCGCATCCATCCGGCTATCGTCCCACGCCCCGGCTAGCAGGCTTAGCGGGTTCGGCCCGCGCCATACAGCATCGGTATTCATCGTGTAGACCGGCCCATCGCCCAGCAATGGAAGCGCCGCCCGTAGCCCGCCACCGGTATCAAGGATCTCGTCCGGCTCATGTGCCAACGCAATATCGCGGCCAGCAAGATGCGCTTGGATCTGCTCGGCCTTGTAATGAGTGTTTACGGCGATGCGTCCGATCCCGGCCCCTGACGCGACGTCGAGCGCGTGATCCAGCAGGGCGCGGCCGCCCACCTCGATCAGCGGTTTGGGCCGGTCACGGGTCAGCGCGCCCATTCGCGTGCCAAACCCGGCGGCAAAGAGCATCAGGGCGTCGGGGGCGTTGCGCATCTGCGTTTCAGATCCTTGAGAAATTCGGATGTGGGCGCCGGCAGGACGCCGCTGATAAGCGGCGCGAGCGGTGCTAGCGCAGGATGGGCCAGATCCCGCTCCAGATAGGACCAGACGCGCGGGATCAGATCGACGTAATGCGCCTTGCCGTCGCGCAGGCAAAGCCGGGAAAAAACGCCGATGATCCGCAAATTGCGCTGGGCGCCCAGCACGTGGTAGGCGGCGTCAAACGCGGCGGCATCGGCGCCGCTGCGCGCGAGGTAGCGGGTGATCATCTCGCGCTCGATAGCGGGTGGCACGTCACGCCGCGCGTCCTGCAAGAGCGAGACGAGATCATAGGCCGGATGCCCGCGCATCGCGTCCTGAAAATCCAGCAGGCCGACGCGCGCGATGCCGGCCCGCTCTGGCAGCCACAGCAAGTTTTCGGCGTGGTAATCGCGCTGGATCAGCACAGAGGCGTCGCTCGCATACTCCGACAATGCAGCAAGCATTGCGGCATGGGCGGCGGCCCGGCGCAGGCTGTCGGTATCGCCCGCGTACCACTCGAATGCCAGCGCCGCCATGTCGGCCATAAGGGCGGGATCATACGGGGCAAGGTCATCGGGCAGGGGCTGATCGTGCAGATGCGCCAGCGCGTCGGTGGCGGCACCGTAAAGCTCGGCCTCGCGGTCCGGAGCGCGCGGGATGACCCGCGCAAAGAGATCATCGCCCAGATCCTCGAGCAGCAAAAAGCCATTGCGCGTATCCTCGGCCAGGATGCGCGGCGCGCTGAGGCCAAGGCTAGAAAGATGACGCGCGATGCGCACGAAGGGGCGCACATCTTCGCCGCGCTCGGTGGGGGCGTCCATCAGCACGGCGGTCTCATCGCCGCGATGAACCCGCATGTAGCGCCTGTTCGATGCATCCCCGGCGAGGGGTGCGACGCGCGCATCTGCCCAGTCGGTGCCTTGCAGAAATTGCCGGGCCAGCGCGGTTCGGTCAGACATGTTCGATCTCCGCCAGTTTTTGGGCCCAAGTCTCGCCCTGACCGCGAAACGTGAGGACGCGCGCATCGGCGATTGGTCCATTCGTGATCTCCAGCGACAGGGCATTTTCCGGCGCCAGATCGCCCAGCCGGTCCGGCCATTCAACAAGGCAGATTGCGCCTTCGAAGGCTTCGGTAAGGCCCAGTTCGGAGACGTCATTTGGATCGGTCAGGCGATAGAGATCCGCGTGCCAGATCGCACCCGGTCGCGCCTCATAGGTTTGGACCAGCGTGAAGGTGGGCGACGGGACATCCTCGGGCAGCAACAGCAAGGACTGGATGAGGCATCGCGCGAAATGCGTCTTGCCTGCACCGATATCGCCAGTCAGCAGGACAGTATCGCCGGGGCTCAGCATTGCTCCCAGACGTGCTGCGATGGCGCAGGTCCGGTCGGGGCCGTCGGAGAAGATGGTGGTGGTCGCGCGGTCTTGCATGCTGCGACACTACACGCGCCGCCGCAGCCTGCAACCGAGATCAGCCGGCGGCGAGGCGGGCAGGCGCCTTGGATGTCTGTTCCGCAAAACTCCGCAGGATCAGCATCCGCGCTCCACCGGGCAAAAGCTCTACCCGATAGGACAGGCTGTGGCCTGGGGCGATCTCGGCGGACTTGCGCAGCGGCACCTCCTGTTGCCGCAGTTTTATCTGCTTCTCGACCTCGGCCCAGACATCTGGCGCATGCAGCGCCTGCGAGCAGGCGCGCATCAGGTCGCCGATCGACATGTCGGCAAAAGAGGTATCCGGATCGACGCCCAGCAAGTCGATGGCTGCGTTGTTGCAAAAGGAGAGCACATTATTCGGGCCGACGACCATGACCGCTTCGGGCAGGCTGTCGAGCGCCGCCTGCCGCAAGTCCAACTGCGAGCGAAAGCGTCGGGCCAGCATCACCTCGGCCGAGATATCCTCAAAGAGAAAGGCGACCGCGCCATCGGGGTGGGGACGGCCCGTAACCCGGTAGGTCACGTCATTGGGCAGCGACCATGTTTCCTGATAAAGCCCGCCCTCCGCCGCTCCGATGACCTCGTCGATCTGGGTGCGCCAAGATGCATAGCTGCGCGGCTCGGGCATGACGCGGCGATCACGCAGCTTGTCAAAAAAGGCCATCAACTGCGGTTGAGCACTGAGGAATTCCGCGCCGAGAGAGGTCAGATCGACCAGCGCCGGATTGAACAGCGCCAGCTTGCGGTTCTTGTCGAAAACAGCGAGGCCGATGGTCAGATAAGCGAAGGTCTTGGTCAGGGTCTGGACGAAATCGCGCTGCATCCGCTCGGCTGTGACGATCTTGGTAATGTCGGTGGCATGATGCAATGCGCCCCAAGAATGATGGGCGCTTGTTACTTCGTACCAACGCGGGCGCAGCGCACCCTCAGGAGTGATGGGCAGACGCAGGGCGCCGCCGCCCTTGGGCGGCTCCGCTGCATCGCAGAGTGCGGGATCAAACGCGGCCAGCGACGCGCTATTGCGCCAAAGGACGTTGCCAGCAGCATCGGTTTTCCAGATCGGTTGAGGCGCGTCGTCGAAAGCGCGCGTGACCTCATTCATTCGGACGGTCGCGATCAGCATTTCGTGCCGCTCGGCGGGGTGACCATGATCCGGATCGCTGAGGCTGACGCGCGTGCCGTAGGCAGTCCGCAAAAGCGTGACCCGCCCGCCGTCGTCCCTCTGCTTTGGGCGCAGATCGGTCTTGCCGCGCTCGGGCAGGTCCATGAGACTGTCGGGCAGATCCCCGAAACGCGGCGCCAGCCAGTCGCGCAGCTGGGCCCAACTCATTTGCGCGCCGGCGCCGGGCGGCATCGCGCCAGCGTCATGATCTGTCAGAATGTCACCGTCAAAAAGGAACACTGCCTCGCGGGGGCCCGGCGCTGCACCGGCCGGGGAACTGCGTTGGGTCGGCGAAATGCGCCCGATGATCCAAAGCAAGGCCAGAGAGATGGCCCCAGCGACCGCGCATAATTGCACCCACAGCATTTCAATGACCCTTCCGATCCTGTTCCGGGATCGAGACTGCGCCGAAGTAGGTTAATACCGCGTTAAGCTCCTTTGAGGCTCATCGAATGAGTGGAAAAAACCTTTTATCAGGACGTTATGGGCTCGTTCGGGCCGATACCCTCGCTTGCTCCTCCAATCTCCAATGCCGACCTTGGCCAGATGACCTCGACCACTGCGCCGGTCCGCTCGTGCATCCCCGAATCGCCGCGAAAGCTGTCTGAGCCGTTGGCAAAGCTGAGATCCGCGCCCGACCGCTCCAGCAGGGTCTTGGCGATGAAAAGGCCAAGGCCCATCCCCTCATATCCCGGCCGCCGTCCGATTGATCCGATCCCGCGAGGGCGGCGCCGGATAAGCGGATCGCCGATGCGCCCGAGCAGATGAGCCGGAAACCCCGGTCCGTCATCCATGATGCGCAAGGTGATCCGTCCGGGCGCCCAGCGGGTCTCGATCCAGACATTCGCATCTGCAAAATCCACGGCATTCTGGATCAGGTTGCGCAGGCCGTGGATCACTTCTGGGCGCCGCAGGATGACCGGAGGCCCACCGTGATCGCCGCCCAGTGCGCCATGGTCGAAAATCACTGTCTTGCCGCGATCCGCGTGCGGCTCGCTTGCCTCTTCGACGACGGCGGTAAAAGGCGCCCGGCGCAGATGCATGTCGTCTTTGCCGGCCCGCCCCATCGAGCGGAGAATATCGCGGCACCGGTCGGCCTGCTGACTGATCAAAAGCGCATCCTCGCGCATCTCGCTGCCCTCGGGCAGATCGTCGGCCAGTTCGGCACTGGTCAGCTTGATCGTGGCCAAAGGCGTGCCCAGCTCGTGCGCTGCGGCGGCAACAACGCCGCCCAGATCTGTCAGCTTCTGCTCGCGCGCGAGGGCCATCTGCGTTGCCTGAAGCGCGCCGGACATGGCGTGCATTTCCGTCACAATCCAGCGCGAGTAGACGCCCAGGAAAACGATGCCGATCACGATCGCCACCCATGTGCCGAATAAAAAGATCGCGGGCATCTGCATGACGAAACCCGCCTCGCTGCGCAGATCGAGGTGAAACCGCGCGAGGGCAGTAACGATCACGATCGCCGTCAGCCCAAGAAACAGGGTCGAGCGCGAGGAGAGCGACGAGGCCGAGACGATCACCGGCCCGACGATCAGAACGGAAAAGGGGTTGTTCAGCCCACCGGTGAGATAGAGCAGTAGGCCCAGCTGCAGCAGATCAAAGAGGACAACCGCAAGGTTTTCGGCCTCACTGAGACGCTTGGTCGCAGGGAAGACCGTGGAGGCGACAAGATTGCTGACGATGCCGGCACCGATCACCAAATAGCAAAGGCCCGTTTCGACCTCGATATTCATGAAGTGTTCGACGACTATCAGTGCTGAAATCTGGCCAACGATGGCCCACCACCTCAACAAGATCAGCGTGCGCAGCCTGATCCAAGCGCCGCGGCCACTAGGAGCGACCGCGATGCTGGAGCCGATCTGCGATGAATCGCCCTCTTGTGTCCTGTATTTCATGGGGTAGATGTGGCACAAACACATGCACTTGCCCAGCAGTTGCCCCATGCCAAGGATTTTCAAATGACGCGCATCTTCGCCATTGCCGCCGGTCTCGCCCTGGTCGCCGTTCTGGGAGGCATATACCTGATTACTGCAGGACGCGGCGGGGATGATGCCTTTGCGCAGTGCCGCAGCACCGCGGTGGCCGATGGCGGCGCAGATATCGGCGGAGACTTCACGCTGGTCGACGAGACGGGCAAGACCGTGACCAGCGCCGAAGTGATCGACCAGCCGTCCTTGATCTATTTCGGCTACACGTTCTGCCCCGACGTTTGCCCGCTGGATGTGGCGCGCAATGCGGTCGCCACCGAAATCCTCGAAGAGCGCGGCATCATGGTGAAACCGATCTTCATATCGGTCGATCCGGCACGCGACACGCCGGAAGTGGTCGATGACTTCACCCACGCCATGCACCCCCGCATGCTGGGCCTTACAGGTTCGCCCGAGCAGATCCAGGCGGCCAGCCGCGCATACCGCACCTTCTACAAGGCGCATGAGCCGGCGGAGGGTGAGGAGGACTACTATCTCGTCGATCACTCAACCTTCACATATCTCACACTGCCCGATGAGGGATTCGTCGAATTCTTCCGCCGCGAGACGAGCGGAGAGGAAATGGCGGACAAGGTGCAGTGCTTTGTCGAGGCCAGTTCCTGAAGCCGGCGGATGCCCCGGACGTAATTGCCCGAACGTCATTTGACCCAGACATGCGCGCGACCTACCTCTCCCAGTAGAATTCACTGGATTGGAGCGCGCCTGATGGCCGAGACAGAGCTGAACCTGGGCGAGGATCCCTCGCTGCTGCTGGTTGACGACGACGAGGCGTTCGTACGCCGTCTGGCCAAGGCAATGGAAAAGCGCGGCTTTAACGTCGAGGTGGCGCTTTCGGTGGCTGAAGGCAAGGCAGCGGCCGAAGCGCGCCCCCCTGCTTATGCGGTCTGCGATCTGCGGCTGGAGGATGGCAACGGGCTGGACGTGGTCGAGGTCATTCGCGACAAGCGGCCGGAGAGCCGGGTTGTCGTTCTTACTGGATACGGCGCCATTGCGACCGCTGTCGCGGCGGTCAAGATCGGTGCGACGGACTATCTGTCGAAACCCGCCGACGCGAATGACATCACCAACGCGCTGATGGCGACCGGGGACGACATGCCGCCTCCCCCAGAAAATCCGATGAGCGCGGACCGTGTGCGCTGGGAGCATATCCAGCGCGTGTTTGAGCTATGTGATCGCAACGTGTCCGAAACGGCCCGGCGCCTGAATATGCACCGCCGGACGCTTCAGCGGATCTTGGCGAAACGCTCGCCCAGATAAGTGAACGCCGGCGATGCTTGCCGGCGTCCAAATGAGTATTTTTGCCAAGATGAAGGGGCGGGCTGGCCCCTTTTACACCTTTAGCTCTTGAGGCGGCGTTTGCGCGCGGCCAAGAGCTTGAGGCGGAGCGCGTTGAGCTGGATGAAGCCTGCAGCATCCTTTTGATCATAGGCGCCCGCGTCATCCTCGAACGTCACATGCGCCTCGGAATAGAGCGAATGATCCGACCAGCGGCCAACACAGGTGGCGGCGCCTTTGTAGAGCTTCAGCTTGACCGTGCCGGTGACGTGTTCCTGGCTCTTGTCGATAGCCGCTTGCAGCATCTCGCGCTCGGGCGAGAACCAGAATCCGTTATAGATCAGCTCGGCGTAGCGGGGCATCAGGCTGTCCTTGAGGTGGCCTGCCCCTGAATCGAGCGTGATCTGCTCGATCCCGCGATGTGCCTCCAAGAGGACGGTGCCGCCGGGCGTCTCGTAGATGCCGCGGGATTTCATGCCGACAAAGCGGTTTTCGACAAAATCGAGCCGACCAATACCGTGCTTGCCACCCAGCTCGTTGAGGCGGGTGAGGATCGTCGCGGGGCTGAGGGCCTCGCCGTTGATCGACACGGCATCGCCGCGCTCGAAGCCGACTTCGATGAATTCGGGCTCGTTCGGGGCATCCTCCGGCGCAACGGTGCGCTGATAGACGTAATCGGGCGCCATCTCGGCGGGATCCTCCAGTACCTTGCCTTCGGACGAGGTGTGCAGGAGGTTGGCGTCGACGCTGAACGGTGCCTCGCCGCGCTTGTCCTTGGCGATGGGGATCTGGTTCTTTTCAGCGAAATCGAGCAGACGGGTGCGGCTGGTCAGATCCCACTCGCGCCAAGGCGCAATCACCTTGATGTCGGGGTCGAGCGCATAGGCCGCCAACTCGAACCTAACCTGATCGTTGCCTTTGCCGGTGGCGCCATGCGCAACCGCATCGGCGCCGGTCTCATGCGCGATCTCGACAAGGCGTTTGGAGATCAGCGGGCGGGCAATCGACGTGCCCAGCAGGTAGAGCCCCTCGTAAAGCGCATTGGCGCGGAACATCGGAAAGACGAAATCGCGCACGAATTCCTCGCGCACATCCTCGATATAGATGTTCTTGGGGTCGATCCCCAGCATCACGGCTTTTTCGCGGGCGGGCTCCAACTCTTCGCCCTGGCCCAGATCGGCGGTGAAGGTCACCACCTCGCAGCCGTACTCGGTCTGCAGCCATTTCAGGATGATCGAGGTGTCGAGGCCGCCGGAATAGGCCAGCACGACTTTCTTGGGCGCGGACATGTGCAATTTTCCTTTGTCAGGGTCGCGCAGGGGCTTAGCGGGTTTCGCAAGGGCAGGCAAGGTTGGTGGGACCTTGCTGACGCGGCAAGGTTGTCGCTCAATGTTCAGACGCTGACTTGTTGGGATGCAGATTGGAATATTTGAATATCTATGCGCATGCATTGCCTGGCTGCGACGGCCGACCACCCTGCTGTTCGGTCTTGTCACCGCCAGTATCCTGACGGCCAGTTACGGCCTCTACATCGACGACTGCGCGCGGTATTCGCATGCTGACGGACACGCGTCGCCCCTTGTGCGGCGGCCGCTCTTGCGGCAGGCAGGTGGCATGAGTGATTTTCAGCAAAATGCCCGCGCCGCAGAGGCGCTGATGCGCGAAGTGTTCGATGCAACGCCTCTGCAACGAAACGAGCATTTGTCCGAGCGCTACGAGGCCAACATCCTGCTCAAGCGGGAGGATCTGACGCCGGTGCGATCCTACAAGCTGCGCGGAGCGTTCAACGCGATGCGCAAGGTATTGGCGCCGGGCGGCGATGCGCCTGTTTTCGTATGCGCCAGCGCGGGCAATCATGCGCAGGGCGTGGCCTTCATGTGCCGGCATTTCGGGGTCGAGGGTGTGATTTTCATGCCTGTCACGACGCCGCAGCAGAAGATTGGCAAAACACGCATCTTTGGCGGCGACAATGTGCGCATCGAGCTTACGGGCGATTACTTCGACGTTACACTCGCCGCTGCGCAGAACTATTGCGCGCAGAATGGGGGCCATTTCCTGTCCCCTTTCGATGATGAGGACGTGATCGAGGGTCAGGCCTCGGTCATGGTCGAAATCGAACGTGATTTGGGCGGCATGCCAGATCATATCGTGATGCCTGTGGGGGGCGGGGGCCTGTCCTCCGGCGTGACCAGCTATGTCGCGGACCGCGCCGAGATCACGCTGGTCGAGCCGATGGGCGGTGCTAGTCTGAGGGCTGCGCTGATGTCCGGTACGCCTGTGCGGCTCGATCATGTGAACAACTTCGCCGATGGCGCGGCAGTGGCCCAGATCGGTGCGCGCACCTTTGCGCGGCTGGCCCACCTGGATCCGGGCCAAGTCGTTACCGTGGACGAGGACAGGCTTTGCACCACGATGATCGAGATGCTGAACATCGAGGGCATCGTGCTGGAGCCTGCCGGGGCGTTGGCGGTAGACGCGCTGAAGGACATGCGCAACCGGATCCGAGGCAAGACGGTGGTCTGCGTAACCTCGGGCGGGAATTTCGATTTCGAGCGGTTGCCCGAGGTGAAGGAGCGCGCGCAACGTCATTCGGGCGTCAAGAAATACTTCATTTTGCGTCTGCCGCAGCGACCTGGCGCGCTCAAGGATTTTCTCAATCTTCTGGGGCCCGATGATGACATCGCGCGTTTCGAGTATCTCAAGAAGTCGGCGCGCAATTTTGGATCGGTCCTGATCGGGATCGAGACCAGTCGCGAAGAAAATTTTGCGCGGCTTTTGTCGGCGTTGAGCGAGGCAGGGTTTACCTATCGCGACATCACCGATGACCAGGTGTTGGCCGAGTTCCTGATCTGATCCTGCGCGGGGATGGCTCAGGGTGCGAGGCGGGGGAGGCCAGCTAGAAATGCGGCCTTGGACTTGGCAAAGCTGCCAATGATTGCGCGGACGTCCACGCCTTCGGCGCGGCCCGCGCCGGCGGCGGACTCTCCCGCCTGACAGAGCTTTGCGAACTCGTGAAATCCAAGGTTCAGCGCGCTGCCCTTCAGAAAATGCAGTTGTGCTTCAAGCGATTCGGTGGGCGCTTCGGGGCGTAGATCGCCGATCTCGCCTTCGACCTCTGTGAGGAACAGATCGACGACTTCGCTAAAATCCTCGGCGCCGATTTCATCCCGTAACTGCGAAACCTTGGCCCAGTCAATCATTGCGGCTCCTCTCATTCGGTCAATGTGGTCCAAAGCGATTAACCGGAGGTTACGAAGCGTGCAAATTGCCACCTGGACGTCATTCACCGGCTGTTAACGCGCCGTGCGTTAATGTGACGTCATTGGAGTACGGAAAAGCATTGTGTCGCATATTACGCCCCTCTCGGCTCAGCCAGAATTATCCGATGACAAACGGACCATTGGCCGCGTTCTTGTTGTTGATGACAGCCGGCTTCAGCGCCGCATCCTTTCTGCGTCTCTGAAAAAATGGGGTTTTACGGTGATGGAGGCCGAGTCAGGCCATCAAGCGTTGGAAATTTGCCGCGACATGCCGCCTGACCTGGTGCTCAGCGATTGGATGATGCCGGGAATGTCCGGGCTCGAATTCTGCGACGCGTTTCGGCAAATGACCCGTGAGAACTACGGGTATTTCATCCTGCTTACGTCCAAGTCTGACAAGGCCGAGATCGCCCATGGTCTGGATGCGGGCGCCGATGATTTTCTGACGAAACCAGTCGATCCGGGCGAGTTGCGCGCCCGCATCGCCGCTGGCGCCCGTATTCTGCAGATGGAGCGGGAGCTGACGGAGAAAAACCGACTGGTAAATTCCACGCTGAACCAGCTGCGCGCGCTTTATGCATCGCTTGATGCCGATCTGATGGAGGCCAAGAAGCTTCAGCAATCCTTGGTCAGTGACCGTCACCGCGACTTTGGAAGGGCCGAGGTGTCGATGCTTTTGCGCTCCTCGGGCCATGTGGGCGGCGACCTGGTGGGTATGTTCCAGATCAGCGAAACGCGCATTGGGCTCTACGGACTTGACGTGTCAGGC
This sequence comes from Roseovarius nanhaiticus, assembly GCF_900156535.1. NCBI lineage: Bacteria > Pseudomonadati > Pseudomonadota > Alphaproteobacteria > Rhodobacterales > Roseobacteraceae > Roseovarius > Roseovarius nanhaiticus. Next base: position 274,603 of record NZ_FTNV01000001.1, read on the forward strand.
CATGGCGTCAGTTCGGCGCTCATGACGGCGCGGCTGGCTGGCTACCTCTCGGGCGCAGCGCCCGAGCAGAATGTCGCGCTCTACCGCTGTGATGATGGCAGCTATGCGATGCGCCCTCCTGCTGAAACGATTGCTGCGCTCAATGATCTTTTTCTAAGCGAACTTGACACCGAGCATTACTTCACGCTCCTGCTGGCCGACGTGGATCTCGCGTCGGGCCGTGTCGTCATGGCGCAGGCAGGGCATCCCTACCCGGCGGTCCAGCGCGCCAATGGCCGGGTCGAGATGCTGGGCGCGGGTGGATTGCCTGTCGGTCTTATTCCGGGTGCGGAATATCAAGAGTTCGAGGTGATGCTGCGGCCGGGTGACCGCCTGATGATCCACTCGGATGGGGTGACCGAATGCGCTGGCAAGGACGGCCGTCTTCTGGATGACGAGGGGCTTGCCGATCTGCTGTCCGAGTTGCGCGCCACGCCGGCGCTTGCCTGTCTCGAGGCGCTGGTCTGGAAGCTCGCGGAATTCGCCGGCACGGATACCTTCGCCGACGATGTCTCGGCCATCTTGCTGGAAATCAAGCCGAGCGTGCCCAGCGATTGACAAACATTCGGTCGCCTTCGTTGCCCAGATCGCGCACTGCGGTGGCGACGTCGATCACGACTGGCGTGTGGCCCGGCTCGGTCGGATCGCATATCTGGCGCACGGGCCGCGCGCTATAGACCGCACACAGCTTTTCCGCCCACATGTCGTATTCCGGCATAAAGACGAAACGCCGGAACGCCCCGATCCGCTGCGGCGCCGCGATGGACCAGCCGGTTTCCTCCATGACTTCGCGGAAAAGCGCGCGCAGCGGCGATTCGCCCGGGTCGATACCGCCACCCGGCAGCTGCAATTCCGGCTGCGGCGCGTGCTGAAGCGTGACGAGCAAGCCGCCCTCGATCGGCAGCAGCGCATAGACGCCGTGGCGCAATCTATAGGATTGACCACGCTGCGGCGGCTGCCCCACTCGTCTGATCATCTCGCTTGCTCCTATTGGACGTCGGGTTGCCCCTGCCTATATCTTCGCGATATGCCAACCTGCGGCACATAAGGAAACCCCCATGAGCATTGGTGACAAACTTGGCTGGGACGACACAGTTCTTCCCTTCCAACTGGACAATTCGGATATTCGGGGCCGTGTTGCGCGCCTAGATGGCGTGCTTGGCGGCATTCTCAAGCAGCATGAGTATCCCCCGGTGGTCGAGGCGCTTGTGGCAGAGATGGCGCTGCTGACCGCGTTGATCGGCCAGACCATCAAGCTGCGCTGGAAGCTGTCGCTGCAGGTGCAGTCGAACGGCCCCGTTCGCATGATCGCGACCGACTATTACGGCCCCACCGAGGATGGCGAACCTGCGCGCGTCCGCGCCTATGCCAGCTATGACGCCGACCGCTTGACGGATGAAGACCCGTTCTCTCAGGTTGGCGAGGGATATTTCGCCATCATGATCGATCAGGGCAAAGGCACGACTCCATACCAAGGGATCACGCCGCTTGCGGGCGGCAGTCTGCGCGCCTGCGCAGAGGCGTATTTTGCGCAGTCCGAGCAAATTCCTACGCGCTTCTCGCTCAGCTTTGGCCGCTCGACCGAGGCGGATGGCCCCGAGCATTGGCGCGCGGGCGGCGTCATGCTTCAGCATATGCCCAAAGCATCTCCTTTCGCCCCGGCGCCCGAGGGCGGGACGGGCGATGGCGGCTTGCTACAGCCAGAGGACGTCGCACCCGATGGCCCCGAGGGCGAGAATTGGGCCCGCGCGAACATCCTGCTCGATACGGTCGACGCGCTCGAACTGATCGGACCCAGCATCGCGCCCACGGATCTGTTGCTGCGGCTCTTTCACGAGGAGGCGCCTCGCGTCTATGATGCACAGGCCGTGCGGTTCGGCTGCACTTGCTCGGAAGAGCGCGTGCGCCAGAGCCTTTCGATCTATTCGTCCAAGGATATCGACACGATGACCACCGACGATGGCCGCGTGACCGCCGATTGCCAATTCTGCGGTGCCCACTACGATCTGGACCCTGCGACGCTGGGCTTTGAGGCGGGCCAAGATACGGGCGACCAAGGCGACGCATGAGCGCGCCTGATCTCATCGCGCAGATCGCTGGGGCGCTGGGCCGGACGGGCGCGGCGACGTCCGATTTTGACCTGAACCCCGAAACGGTTTTGCCAGAAGGGCGCATGTTGCGACCTGCGGGCGTCCTTGTGCCTCTTCTGACCACATCGAATGGGCCGCGCATCTTGCTGACGCAACGCTCCTCTGCGCTCAAGCAGCATCCCGGCCAGATCGCGTTTCCGGGCGGAAAGCAGGATGAGGGCGATGCGGATGTGACAGCCGCCGCCTTGCGCGAGGCGCAGGAGGAAATCGGCTTGGATCCCTCGAACGTCGAGGTGCTGGGTCATCTGCCCGTTCATGAGACGGTGACCGGCTATGTCGTGACGCCCGTCATTGCCCGCGTCCGCGCGCCCTTTACCCCTATCCCTGAGGCGGGCGAGGTTGCCGAGGTGTTCGATGTGCCGTTGCCTCATCTGCTGGACCCAAAAATGTTTCAGATCGAGGGGCGGTACTGGCGCGGCACCTTGCGGCGCTATTACGCCGTGCCTTACGGCCCCTACTATATCTGGGGCGCGACGGCGCGCATGTTGCGCGCTCTGGCGGATGTGGCGGGGCCCTGATGCGAATCGAAGAGGCATGGCTGACAGAGGCGCCACTCGTCACGATCTTCGATGCTTTCGAGGCGGCGGGCCACCGCGTCTATCTGGTCGGCGGCGCCGTGCGCAATGCGCTCCTGGGCGAGCCGGTGGGTGATCTGGACCTCGCGACGGATGCGGTGCCCGAGCAGATGATGCAGTTGGCTGAGGCTGCCGGCATAAAGGCTATCCCAACGGGTATCGGCCACGGGACCGTGACCCTGGTGCTGCAAGGAACGCCGTTCGAAATCACGACATTCCGCCAGGATGTCGAGACGGATGGGCGCCATGCAACCGTCGATTTTACGGATGATATCACACGGGATGCGCGCCGCCGAGATTTCACGATGAACGCGCTCTATGTCGGCGCCGATGGTACAGTGATTGACCCTCTTGGCGGGCTGCCCGATGTGATGGCGCGGCGGGTGAGGTTCATCGAGGATGCGGGAACGCGCATTCGCGAAGATTATCTGCGCATCCTGCGATTCTTTCGTTTTCACGCGCAATATGGCGGCGCGCGGGGCATGGATTCCGATGGGCTCGCCGCCGTGGCGGACAATCTTGATGGTCTTGATGGCCTTGCGCGCGAACGGGTTGGCTCGGAAGTATTGCGCCTTCTGGCGGCACCCGATCCGGCGCCTGCTGTTGCCGCGATGGACAGGGTCGGTGTTCTGACCCGTCTGTTGCCCGGGGCCGACAGCCGTGCGCTGGCGCCGCTGATCCATCTTGAGGCGGAGGCCGGCTCCATCGGGCCGGACTCTGTGCGCCGGCTTGCTGCGCTGGGCGGCGAGGATGCGCAAGGCCATCTGCGTCTCAGCAATGCGGACTCCGCGCGGCTGGACGTCCTCAAGGGCGGGCTTGGCGATATGACGTCGCCTGAAGTGCTGGGCTACCTGAACGGGGCGGAAGCCGCGCGCGATATCCTTCTGCTGCGTGCCGCGATATTCGAGCAGCCGCTTGACCCTGGCGCTTTGGCCGCCGCCAATCATGGCGCGCGTCAGCGTTTTCCCATCGTCGCCGCAGATCTGATGCCCGCCTACCAGGGTGCTGCACTGGGCGCGCGGCTGCGCGCACTTGAAGCACGTTGGATCGCATCTCGTTTCACGCTGGGCCGTGACGATCTACTGGAGGAAAGTGCATGAGCCATCTGATCGAAAGACTGGGCCATCAGGGCGACGGTATCGCCGCAGGGCCGGTCTTTGCCCCCATGACCTTGCCGGGTGAGCGGGTGACGGGCGTGCTCGATGGCCAGCGACTGACCGACATCCGGATCGAAACGCCCAGCGACCGCCGGGTCGCCCCGCCGTGCCGTCATTTCAAGGCCTGCGGTGGATGCCAGTTGCAGCATGCGGATGATGCCTTCGTTGCGCAATTCAAGGAAGACGTAGTGCGAACGGCCTTGGCCGCGCATGGCGTTGATACCGTATTTTTGCCCATAGCGACCTCGCCGGCACAAGCCCGGCGGCGCGCGACCCTGTCGGCGCGGCGCACCAAAAAGGCGGCAATGGCGGGCTTTCATGGCCGTGCATCGGATGTGATCATCGAAATACCCGATTGCCGTCTGCTTCATCCGGATCTGATGCGCGCCATTCCGGTAGCCGAGGCGCTGGCGCAGCATGCCGGCACGCGCAAGGGCACCCTCGATGTTGCAGTGTGCCTGTCGCAGGGCGGGCTGGACGTGAACGTGACGGGCGGTAAGGATCTGGATGGGCCGCTGCGCGCCTTGCTGGCCCAGATGGCCGAGACGCTGGACCTTGCGCGGCTGGCCTGGGAGGGCGAGGTGATCGCGATGCGCCAGGCTCCGCTCCAACGCTTTGGTGCGGCGCTGGTGACGCCCCCGCCCGGCGCCTTTTTGCAAGCCACATCCGAGGGCGAGACCGCATTGCTGGCCGATGTGCAGGACGCGCTGAAAGGTGCGACGCGGATCGTTGACCTGTTTGCCGGATGCGGAACATTCGCCCTGCCGCTTTGCGCCGCCGCGCGGGTGCACGCGGTCGAAGGTGATGCGGCAATGACCGAGGCGATGGATGCAGGCTGGCGGAAGGCCGAAGGGCTCAAGCAGCTGAGCGTAGAGGCGCGCGACCTTTTCCGCCGGCCGCTTTTGCCGGATGAGCTTTCAAAATTCGATGGCGCCGTGATTGACCCACCTCGCGCTGGTGCCGAGGCGCAGATGGCGCAGCTCATTGCGGCACGCGTGCCGCGGATTGCCTATGTGTCATGCAACGCCGTGACTTTCGCGCGGAACGCTGCGGCGGCGATCACTGCTGGCTACCGCCTTGAGGCCGTGCGGGTGGTCGACCAGTTTCGCTGGTCCAGCCATGTCGAACTGGTGGCCCGTCTGACACTGATTTGATGGTCTGCGGCGGTTTTTCCCCTATCTCGGCACCCCGGTTTTAGCGTATCTTGCCTAAAAAAATAAAACCGAGGTGAGCACGTGAAAATTATCAAGTTTCTGGCCGTTACGCTAATGGTCCTTGGCCTTGCGGCCTGCGGATCCAAATTCAAGACGTATAACGGCCCCGAGGTCACGCATGTCGTGGTCAAGAAAACCGAGCGCAAGATGTATCTGCTGCATCATGACCGGGTGCTGGAATCCTATGATTTCGACTTGGGCTTCGCACCCCGCGGCCATAAATACGAGGAAGGCGACGGGCGTACGCCCGAAGGCACTTATCTGATCGACCGACGCAACCCGAATAGCAAGTTTCACCTGTCGATCGGTATTTCCTATCCCAACGCTCTGGACCGGATGCAGGCGCGCGAGCGTGGCAAAAGTCCTGGAGGCGACATTTTCATTCACGGTCTTCCGAACGGGTTCAAAGGCCGCAAAGGTCCGGACTGGACGGCAGGTTGCATCGCCCTGACCAACAAGGAGATCGAATGGGTCTATGCGATGGTCAAGGACGGAACGCCGATCACGCTCTATCCGTGAGGGCAGGGCGTCAGATACGCCGTTTTTGAGTATTTGGAGAACAATGAAAGCGCCGGAGCGGGATGACCGCACCGGCGCTTATTTGTCTCTGGTCGGTGGCTAGGTGTGCCTAGCTGCCCATCACCAAGGTCCACCAGATCTTGCCATTGCTTTCCTGAAGCCAGGAAAAACCCATCTGCCTTGCCTTGGGTGACAGGACGACGTTGCGCGTGCCCGGCTCTTCCATCCACGCCGCCAAGGTCTCGAGTTCGGTCTCGTAGGTTTCCGAGATCGCTTCGCCTACAAGACCGCCAGTGTAGCCAACGCGCTCGATCCGGTCGATCGGAGAAGAGCCGTCAGAGCCGAAATGCCAGGGACGGTTCTGCACTGACATATCGCGCGCATGGGTTGCGGCGGCAGCGTTCAGTTGCGCGTTCAATTCAACGGGCTGGCGGCCGGCGGCGCTGCGCAGCGCATTGACCGAATCGAGCATGCGAAACTGTATCGCCGAGGAGTCGCCCGCGCGGATCCGATAGACCTTCGGCAGCGGCCGGCCATCTGCGCCGATCTGCGGCGCAGGAGGCGGCGGCGGCGCGCAGGCACTGAGGGCAAGCATGGCGGAGACGATGAGGATCAGGATGCGCGACATGGGATGAGACCGTCCATTATTATTGTTTCCTCAATCCCTACAGGGCCGAGCGTGGCGTTTCAAACCCACATGATCGGAACTTTGCCAACCTGCCTTGTTTGAATTGCGACTGCGACTTTCGCGCCATATGCTTTTCCGCATCGCGTTCAGACCGTCCGCCGGAGTGCAAAACATGACCAGAATACCCTTCAAGCCATTGAGCAGGCGTAACTTCATTGCCGGGGCCGCGGCCGCCATTGGCGCCCCCGCGCTGGCACAAAGCACCGGCACGATCGAGATGGAGAGCGACATCACGTCGTCGGTCCGTCGCAACATCTCGAGCTTTCGGTCGATGACATGGCAACCTTATTTCAAGTCGCTGCGCAATGGCGCGGTCCTTGTCGACATCGATTCGCGTGCCTTGCATTTCTGGAGCGAGGATGGCCGCACCTACAAACTATACCCGTCGTCCATCCCATTGTCGGAAGAGTTGACCCGGCGTGGTCGCACAAGCGTGACGCGTAAGGTCGATGGCCCCAGTTGGTCACCGACGCCCAATATGCTGAGACGGAATCCGGAATGGCCGGCCTTCGTGCCGCCTGGGCCGGACAATCCCTTGGGCACACATGCGCTGTATCTGGGGTGGAAGTATTACCGTATCCACGGCACGCACGACACGCGCAAGATCGGGCGTAAATCGTCGAATGGCTGCATCGGACTTTATAACGAGCACATCGCCGAGCTTTTCAGTTTGACCAAAGTGGGCACCCAAGTGTTGCTTATTTGACGATATTTTGGTGCATGCTCATGGGGTTCGATGAAGTTGCAATTGCAATCACGGAAATTTGCTGCTTAGAGAATTGACACGAGGTAAACGTCTTGGGTGCTTGCCGTCACGATGTGTGGCGCACGCTAATTTCTGGAGGATACTATGAAGAAACTCGTTCTCGCCGCTGCTCTGTCCGCTGCTGCTTCCACCGCATTCGCCGGCAACATGGAGCCCCCCGTCATGGAAGCTCCGGTTATCGTCGAAGAGACCAATGCAAGCTCGTCCGCAGCTGGCGTCTGGGTTCCGCTGGTCGTTCTGGCGATCATCGCAGCTGTCATCGCAGCCGACTAAGCAATTCGCGCTGGTCCGCGTTTCGCGGCCATTGCATTGCGACCTGTCTGGTAACAGACACCAAAGGCGCCGTACCTTTCAGGTCCGGCGCCTTTTCGTTTGTCAGGCCGTCTTTTCGTGAACCCAACCTTGCAGGTTTTCGCGGATCACGGAGGTCAGCGCCTCGATATGCGCTGGTCCATCGTTGAGGCAGGGAATGTAGGTGAACTCCTCACCGCCCGCCTCCTCGAAGCTTTCCCGGATCTCTTCGTTGATCTCTTCCAGCGTCTCGATGCAGTCGGCCGAAAAGGCCGGCGCGACGACAGCGATGCGTTTCTTGCCGTCTTCTTTGGCAAGCCGCGCGACCTCTTCGACGGTATAGGGCTTCAACCACTCCTCGGGGCCAAAGACCGACTGGAAGGTCGTGGTGATCTGCGAGTCATCCCAGCCCAGCCGCTCTTTCAGCAGGCGCGTCGTTTTCTGGCATTGGCAATGGTAGGGATCGCCCTGCATCAGGTAGCGCTTGGGCATCCCGTGGTATGACACCACCAGGATTTCGGGGTTGATGTCGTCGGCATATGCCTCGGTGATCGAGCGGGCGAGCGCGTCGATGTATTCGGGGTGATCGCAATAGGGCTCGACCGTGCGCGCGGCAGGCTGACGCGTCTCTTTCATCAGTGCGCGAAAGAACTGATCGTTCGCCGTGGCCGATGTGGCGCCCGCATATTGCGGATAAAGCGGGAAGAAAAGAATGCGGGTGCAACCCGCCTCGGTCATTTCGCGCACTTTCGACTCGGTTGAGGGATTGCCGTAGCGCATGCAGAAATCGACCATGACATCATCGCCATATTCCGCCGTCAGCGCAGCGCTCAGCGCCTCGGTCTGGTCGCGGGTGATCGTCATCAGGGGGCTTTCGCCCTTCTCCTCGTTCCAGATGGATTTGTAGGCAGCGCCGCTGGTGAACGGCCGCTTGGTCAGGATGATCAGCTGCAAGAGCGGCTGCCATTTCCATGGCGCGTAGTCGATCACGCGGCGGTCCGAAAGAAACTCGTTCAGATAGCGGCGCATCGACCAGTAGTCGTAATTGTCGGGCGTTCCCAGATTGGCCAGAAGGATGCCCGTTTTCTCGCGCGGGATATTGGGATGATCCTTGGGCGCGTGAACGGGGCAGGTGGCATCCTTGGCGGGCTCGTTCATGGGAGATCTGTCCTTTTGTGAAATGCGGCGCACGCTTTGACCCTGCACATAAGGGATTGCGCGCGAGGGTCAATCGCGCAGCGGCGTCTCGTCCGTGCCCAGCGCATCCGCGAGACGCGTCTTGGCGGATCCGGGCCGCAGTGGCTGAGGCTGAGAGGCATCGGGCGACCATCCGGTGAGAAAGATCAGATCGTATGTGGCGTTGATCCGTCCGTCATCCGTGCCGAAATTCGCGGCATAGATCTGGCTCGCCCGGTCAAAGAGGGCGCGGCGGGCAAAATGCCGCGGCCTTGCGTGCATTGCGTTGGTCTCGCCCATGGCACGTAGGTCGTGCATCACCGCGTGCATGTTCGCATAGCTGGCGGTCAACGGAACGCTATCGACAACCGGCAACGTCATGCCCGCCCGCTGCAAGAGGCCGCCCAGCTCGCGCACCTCACCGGTGGGGGTAACGCGAGGCGACAGGCCGCCCGACACCTCGGCCTCGGCCTGGGCCAGCGCTGCGCGCAGCTCGTTCAGCGTGGTGCCACCGGGCATGACCCCGAGGAACAGACCATCCGGGCGCAGGGCGCGGCGCGACTGGATCAGTTGGCCAACCGGATCATTCGACCAGTGCATCGACATGGCGTGGATGACCAGATCATGTGCGCCCTCCTCGAGATCGAGCGTATCATCGTCTGGCACGATCTTGGCGTCCTCGACGACGGCCTGCCAATGCTCTGGCCAGCCGGTCACGATGGCGGGCTCAGTAAATGATTTGTTAACCATTTCCAGACGATCCTGCACTTCGGCAATCGCAGCATCGTGCAGGAACCTTGCAGGTGCGCTGGCTCGCGCACGAGCGCGCTGCCGCATTAGCGCGGTGCGGTCTGTCAACGGTGTCGTCATTGGGGATTGGCCTTGCTCATGAGCGTGACATATAAATGAAGGTGTCCCGGTTTCAATCCGCGATCCGCCTGATCTATCCGGCGCGCTGCACCTTTTGCGGGGGTCTGGTGGATAGCGATTTTGGCCTCTGTGGCCCGTGCTGGCGCGATACGCCCTTTATCGCGGGACAGACTTGCCACGCCTGCGGTGTGCCGCTCTTGGCCGGTCCTGACGCGCCGGACGATACTCTGACCTGCGACGATTGCCTGCGCACGCCCCGCCCATGGAGACAGGGACGTGCCGCGCTTGTCTATGGCGGGAACGGCCGCCGTATGGTCCTCAAGCTCAAGCATGGAGATCGTCAGGACATGGCGGGCCCCGCCGCCGTCTGGATGTCACGGGCTGCCAAACCGCTGCTGCGCGCGGACACATTGATTGCCCCGATCCCTTTGCATTGGCTGCGCCTGCTGAAACGGCGCTATAATCAATCGGTCCTGCTGGCCCGCGCCCTTGCCGCCGAGGTAGAGCGGCCCATGTGCCCCGATCTGCTGATCCGGCCCCGTGCGACGCCGTCACTGGGCGGCATGGGCCGTGACGCGCGTCATGCCACGATGGAGGGTACGATCCGCATGCATCCGAAAAGGCATCAACGGGTGAAGGGGCGGCATGTCCTTTTGGTTGATGATGTGATGACGTCGGGCGCGACCCTTTCGGCGGCGACGCATGCCTGTCTTGCGGCAGGCGCGGCGGGTGTCGATATTCTGGTACTGGCGCGCGCGGCCAAGGATACCTAAATTCAGGGCCAAACCCTGAATAGAAGGAGCGCCCCCATGGCCGCCGTCGACATCTACACCTCGCCCCTATGCGGCTTTTGCACCGCCGCCAAGCGTCTCTTGTCGCAGAAAGGCGTCAACTTCTCCGAGATCGACATCGCCCGTCAGCCCGAGCGCCGCGCCGAGATGACGCAGCGTGCGAATGGCGGGCGCACGGTGCCACAGATCTTCGTCGGCGAGGTTCATGTCGGCGGCTGTGACGATCTCTTCGCGCTGGAGCGGGCGGGCAAGCTGGACGCACTTCTGGCGGCATGAAGGCCGCGCTGATCCAGCTGTGCAGTGGTGACGACCCCGCCGCGAACTTGGAGCAGACCTTGCCGCTGATCGAGGCGGCGGCGGATGCCGGCGCGATGTTCATTCTGACGCCGGAGGTCACCAACTGCGTGTCGTCCAGCCGCGCGCGCCAGCAGCAGGTCTTGCAGCGCGAGGGCGAGGACATGACCCTCGCCGCGCTGCGCGACCTTGCGACCCGGCGCAAGGTCTGGCTGCTGATCGGCTCCCTCGCGCTCAAGACCGGAGACGCTGATGGCCGCTTTGCCAACCGGTCCTTTCTGATTGCGCCGGATGGCCGCATCGCCGCGCGATACGACAAGATTCATATGTTCGATGTTCAGATCAGCGACAGCGAAAGCTATCGCGAGTCCGCGGGCTACCGTCCCGGGGATCGGGCTGTGTTGGCGCGGACGCCGCTGGGCGTGATTGGCATGACCATCTGCTACGATGTTCGGTTTCCGCATCTTTATCGAAACCTCGCTCAGAAAGGCGCGCAGATCCTCACGGTGCCCTCGGCTTTCTCACCGGTCACAGGCGCGGCACATTGGCACATGCTGCTGCGCGCCCGCGCGATCGAAACCGGCGCTTTTGTGCTAGCGCCAGCCCAGACCGGAACCCATGCTGCCTTTCAGGGCGCGCCGCGCCGCACCTACGGTCATAGTCTGGCGGTCGCGCCTTGGGGCGAGGTTCTTGCCGATGGCGGAGACGGCACCGGGGTATTTTACGTTGATTTGGACATGACCGAGGTGGCACAAGCGCGCCAGCGCATTCCCGCGCTTGTGCATGATGCAGAATTCGGCGGCCCCTGATGGAAGACACGCCCACCAACGCCCTCGCCGTCGCGCTTTTCAGCGAGATCCTGACGAACGATCAGTTGATCCGCAATCAGCTGAGCCGCGTTCTGCCCAAGGGCATGGAAGTGTCGCATTTCTCAGTCCTCAATCACCTGGCGCGGGCGGGAGTAGAGCGTAGCCCGGCGGAGCTGGCCAAGAACTTCCACGTCACACGCGGCGCCATGACCAACACCTTGCACAAGCTGGAATGGGCCGGATATGTCCACATCCGCCCCGATTGGGACGATGCCCGGCGCAAGCTGGTGTCGATCAGTCCCGTTGGCCGCACGGCGCGGGACGCTGCCGTCGCCTCGATCACCCCGCTGATTTCAGAGGTGGTGACAGAATTGGGCGAGGCGCCGGTGCGCGCGGCTTTGCCTGTCCTTCGCAGCCTGCGCGCCCGGCTTGAGCCGGAATAGGGTCAGCCTGGCTTGCGGCTCGCCGTCACGTAATTGCAGCTCAGATCCCGGTCCGAGATCGACCAGCTCCAGCTGATCGGATTAAAGACAAATCCCTTGCGGTCCACAGGCTCCAGCCCGGCCTGCGTCAGCAGATCATACAGCTCGTCCGGCGTGATGAACTTGTTCCAGTCATGCGTGCCCTTTGGCAGCCAACGCATCACATGCTCGGCTCCGATGATGGCCATGATGTAGCTTTTTGGATTGCGGTTCAGGGTCGAGCAGATCTGAAGCCCGCCCGGTTTCAACAGATCGCGGCAAGCGGTCAGGTAGGCCAGTGGATCGCTGACATGCTCGACCACTTCCATATTCAGCACGGCATCGAACTCTTCGCCCGCCTCGGCCATCGCCTCGGCGGTGGTGTGGCGGTAGTCGATTTCGAGGCCCGATTTCTCGGCGTGCAGCCGTGCAACGGGGATGTTCCGCTCGGCCGCGTCGGCGCCGACGACATCGGCGCCAAGGCGCGCTATCGGCTCGGCCAGAAGGCCGCCGCCGCAACCGATATCGAGGATGCGCAGGCCTTTGAAAGGCGCATCACCCTCAAGGTCGCGCTCGAACTCGGCGGCGATCTGCTGCGTGATGTAATCGAGGCGACACGGGTTCATCATGTGCAGCGGTTTGAATTTTCCGGTGGGGTCCCACCACTCCTCTGCCATGGCCTGAAACTTGGCCACTTCGGCGTCGTCTATCGTCGATGCTGACCTTTGCATTCTGCTCTCCGTGTGTTCATCTGGTTCACGCGATAACATAGGGCGGTCATGGATAAAATCTCGGGACCAAAAAGCGCAGTGCAGTATCTTTATCCCCCGGTCGAGCCCTTCGATCGCCGCATGCTGGACGTGGGCGACGGCCACGAGGTCTATGTCGAGCAGTCGGGCAAGCCCGATGGTGTGCCGGTCATCGTGTTTCACGGTGGTCCGGGTGGTGGGTGCAGCCCGGCGATGCGCCGTTATTTCGACCCCGAGACCTATCGCATCATCCTCTTTGATCAGCGCGGCTGTGGCCGGTCCAAGCCGCACGCCTCGGTCGAGGCCAACACGACTTGGCACCTGGTGGATGATATCGAGCTGATCCGCACGACGCTGGGCATCGACCGATGGATCGTCTTCGGCGGCAGCTGGGGCGCGACGCTGGCGCTGATCTACGGGATCACCCATCCCGGCCGCTGTCTGCATCTGGTACTGCGCGGCGTATTCACAATGACGCAGGCCGAGCTTGACTGGTTCTATGGCGGCGGCGCGGGCCGGTTCTGGCCCGAGACATGGGCACGGTTCGAGAATCTCATCCCCGAGGATGAGCGCGACGACATGATCGCCGCGTATCACCGGCGTCTTTTTTCGGGAGATCACCATACCGAGGTGCTGCACGCCAAGGCGTGGAGCGGATGGGAAAACGCGCTGGCCACCGTTCGCTCGACCGGGGTGGGGGGCGACAGCCCCGCCGACTACGCTCGCGCTTTTGCCCGGCTCGAGAATCACTATTTCATCAATGCCGGCTTTCTCGAACATGACGGCTGGATCATGGACAATATCGACCGCCTGCGCCTCGTGCCCGGCACAATTGTCCAGGGCCGCTATGACATGATCTGCCCACCTGCGACAGCCTACGCGCTGTCAAATGCCTGGCATGGCTGCCGCTTGCATATGATCCCCGTCGCTGGCCACGCCCTCAGCGAGCCGGGACTCAGTGGCGAGCTGGTGCGGGTGATGGACAGGCTCAGGCGCGGATGATCGCGCGGCGCGCGCCATCCCCCTTGCATCCCACCGCACCTCTCGCTATATGACTTTCAACAGCGGCGCGCCTCGGGTCCACACCAAGGCAACCCACCGGAAATCGTGACGGGCCGCGCGCCCGTTTTTTTGTGCTTGAACGAGACTGACCAGAGACCGATGAACAACGACCTTATCGCCAAAGCCGCCATCGACCGCCGCATGGCCGAGATCATCACCCCGGTGATCGAGGATCTTGGGCTGGAACTGGTGCGCGTGCGTCTGATGGGCGGCAAGTATCACACGCTGCAGATCATGGTCGACCGGCCCGATGGCGGTATCGAGGTGGATGAATGTGCCGCCGTATCGACGGCTGTCAGCGCCACGCTGGATGTCGAGGATCCGTTGACCGATGCCTATACGCTTGAAGTCAGCAGCCCGGGGATCGACCGCCCGTTGACGCGGCTCAAGGACTTTGAGGCATTCGAAGGCTATGAGGCCAAGATCGAGACGAATGATCTGATCGACGGGCGCAAGCGCTTTAAGGGCATGCTGGCCGGGATCGAGGGCACCGAGGTGCTGATCAATGTCGAAGAGGGCGGCGAGACAGTGACCATCGGGCTGGAATTCGACTGGCTGGCCGATGCCAAACTGGTCCTGACCGATGAGCTGATCCGCGAAATGCTGCGCCAGCGCAAGGCGGCAGGCACTGCCAATGACGGCACGATGAACGAAAACGAATTTGACGAAATCCAGACTGATACCGGTTCTGAGGAGGACTGAAATCCATGGCAATCACATCCGCAAACCAGCTTGAGCTGCTCCAGACAGCCGAGGCGGTCGCCCGCGAAAAGATGATCGACCCCGGTCTGGTGGTCGAGGCGATGGAAGAATCGCTCAGCCGTGCGGCCAAGTCGCGCTATGGCGCCGAGATGGACATTCGCGTCAGCATCGACCGCAAGACCGGCCGCGCGACATTCACTCGCGTGCGCACCGTGGTTGAGGATGACGCCGTCGAGAATTACCAGGCCGAGTTCACCGTCGAGCAGGCCAAGCAGTATCTGGACGATCCAAAGGTGGGCGACGAGTTCATCGAGGAAGTCCCTCCTGTCGAGATGGGCCGCATCGCCGCGCAATCGGCCAAGCAGGTGATCCTGCAGAAAGTTCGCGAAGCCGAGCGCGACCGCCAGTTCGAGGAATTCAAGGACCGCGCCGGGACCATCATCAACGGTCTCGTCAAGCGCGAAGAATACGGCAACGTCATCGTCGATGTGGGCCGTGGCGAGGCGATCCTGCGCCGCAACGAGAAGATCGGCCGCGAGGCGTATCGCCCCAATGATCGCATCCGCTGCTACATCAAGGATGTGCGCCGCGAGCAGCGCGGCCCGCAGATCTTCCTGTCGCGCACCGCGCCCGAGTTCATGGCCGAGCTCTTCAAGATGGAAGTGCCCGAGATCTATGACGGCATCATCGAGATCAAGGCTGTGGCCCGCGATCCCGGCAGCCGTGCCAAGATCGCCGTCATCTCCTACGACAACTCGATCGACCCCGTCGGCGCCTGCGTCGGCATGCGCGGCAGCCGCGTTCAGGCCGTCGTGAACGAGCTTCAGGGCGAAAAGATCGACATCATTCCGTGGAATGATGACCAGCCGACGTTCCTCGTGAACGCCCTGCAGCCCGCTGAGGTCTCGAAGGTGGTTCTCGACGAGGAGGCCGGCAAGATCGACGTGGTCGTGCCCGAGGATCAGCTGAGCCTCGCCATCGGCCGCCGCGGCCAGAACGTGCGTCTGGCCAGCCAGCTGACCGGCCTCGATATCGACATCATGACCGAGGCCGAGGATAGCGAGCGCCGCCAGAAAGAATTTGAAGAGCGTACCGGCCTCTTCATGGCCGCACTGGACCTGGATGAGTTCTTTGCCCAGCTTCTGGTCTCGGAAGGTTTCACCAACCTCGAAGAGGTCGCCTATGTCGAGCTGGACGAGCTTCTGGTGATCGACGGTGTCGACGAAGATACCGCTGGCGAGTTGCAGGCCCGCGCCCGCGATATCCTGGAGGCGAAGGCCAAGGAGGCGCTGGACAAGGCGCGCGAGTTGGGCGTCGAGGACAGCCTGGTTGAATTCGAGGGCCTCACACCCCAAATGGTGCTGGCGTTGGCCGAGGATGGCGTCAAGACGCTGGAAGATTTTGCAACCTGTGCCGACTGGGAACTGGCCGGTGGCTGGACCGTGCAGGATGGCGAACGCATCAAGGATGATGGCCTTCTGGAGCCCTTTGACGTGTCGCTTGAGGAAGCGCAGGACATGGTAATGACGGCCCGTGTTCTGCTGGGTTGGGTCGATCCCACAGAATTGGACGGCGCCGCCGATGAAGACCCGGCAGAAGAGGAGGCCGAGGCCTGATCGCAGGCCTCGGAATGCACCTGATGGGACGCGGCGGGCAACCCAAAGACCGGGAAGACGGTCCAGAGCGTAAGTGCATCGCCACGGGCGAGGTGCAACCAAAACACGGGTTGATCCGTTTTGTCATCGGCCCAGAGGGTCAAGTGGCGCCGGATTTGATGGAAAAACTGCCGGGCCGGGGCATTTGGGTGGCCGCTGATCGGGCTGCATTGGACAAGGCGGCTGCGAAGGGATTGTTCTCCCGCGCTGCCAAACAGCCGGTTCAGGTGCCAGAGGGTCTGACCGACTGGGTCGAAAATCTGCTCGCGCAGCGGGTCGTCAACCTGATCAGCCTGGCGCGCAAGGGTGGCCGCGCCGTATCCGGCTATGAGAAGGTCAAGGCGAGCCTCGACAAGGAAGAGGCCGAAGTATTGATACAGGCCAGCGACGGGTCCGAGCGGGGGAAGTCCAAGCTCAGCACGCCGCATTTCGGCACTTTCATCGGTTGGCTAACCGCCGATGAGCTGGGCCAGGCCTTTGGGCGTCAAACCACGATCCATGCGGCACTGGCCGCTGGCGGTTTGACGCAACGTGTTGTAGAGGAAGCGGCAAGGCTCAAGGGCCTGCGCGTTTCGGACGATGGCAGCGGCCATCGGAAAGGAAAGAAGACCAGATGAGCGACGAAGGCGGAAAGAAGACATTGGGTGTTCGTGGTGGTCCTCGCGGGGGCAGTGTGAAGCAGAGCTTCAGCCATGGCCGGACCAAGAATGTCGTGGTGGAAACCAAGCGCAAACGCGTTGTCGTGCCCAAGCCGGGTGCTGGCAATCTCGCGGGCGCTGGCAAACCTGCGCCGGTCAGCGATCCATCCAAGCGCCCGGCCGGCATTTCTGATGCCGAGATGGAGCGCCGGATGAAAGCGCTTCAGGCGGCCAAAGCCCGTGAGGGCGAGGATGCCGCGCGCCGTGAGGCTGAGGAGAAAGAACGCGAAGAAGAGCGCATGCGCCGCCGCGAAGAGGCCGAGGCCAAAGAGCGCGAAGAGCAGGAGCGCATTGAGGCTCTCAAAGCCAAGGAAGAAGAGGACGAGCGCCAGCGCCGTGCCGTCGCCGACGCGGCCAAGGAGGCTGCGGCCCCCACGTCCGAACCCGAAGGCGCCCGCACAGCGCCCCGCGGTGCTGCCCCTTCGAGCGCGCCGCGCAAGAGCCAAGACCGCGACAGCGAGCAAAAGCGGCCCGCCAAGGGCAAGGGCATGGGTGATGACAATCGCCGCTCGGGCAAGCTGACGCTGAACCAGGCCCTTTCAGGTGGCGAAGGTGGCCGCCAGAAATCCATGGCCGCGATGAAGCGCAAGCAGGAGCGCGCCCGCCAAAAGGCGATGGGCGGCACCCAAGAGCGTGAAAAGATCATTCGTGACGTGCAGCTGCCGGAAACCATCGTGGTCGCAGAGCTGGCGCAGCGGATGGCCGAGCGTGTCGGCGATGTCGTGAAGGCGCTGATGCAAAACGATATGATGGTCACGCAGAATCAAGCGATCGACGCGGATACTGCCGAACTTATCATTGAGGAATTCGGCCACCGTGTCGTGCGCGTCTCGGACGCAGATGTGGAGGACGTGATCGCAAAGGTCGATGACAAGGACGAAGACATGAAGCCGCGGCCCCCGGTCGTGACGATCATGGGCCATGTCGACCACGGCAAGACCTCGCTTCTGGACGCGATCCGCAACGCAAAGGTTCAGTCTGGCGAGGCGGGCGGCATCACGCAGCATATCGGCGCGTATCAGGTCAAGACGGCCAACGGGTCGGTTCTGTCCTTCCTGGACACGCCGGGTCACGCAGCCTTTACGTCGATGCGGGCGCGCGGTGCGCATGTGACAGACATTGTCGTACTGGTTGTAGCGGCCGACGACGCGGTCATGCCGCAGACCATCGAGGCGATCAATCACGCCAAGGCCGCCAATGTCCCGATGATCATCGCGATCAACAAGATCGACAAGCATGAGGCCAACCCGCAAAAGGTGCGCACGGATCTCTTGCAGCACGAGGTCGTCGTCGAGGCGATGTCGGGCGATGTGCAGGATGTCGAGGTAAGCGCCAAGAGCGGTAAGGGTCTTGATGAGCTTTTGGAGGCGATCGCGCTGCAGGCCGAGATCCTCGAACTGAAAGCGAACCCGAATCGGGCCGCCGAAGGTGCCGTGATCGAGGCACAGCTGGACGTTGGCCGCGGCCCGGTCGCAACCGTTCTAATCCAGAAAGGCACGCTGCGTCGGGGCGATATCTTTGTCGTCGGCGAGCAATACGGCAAGGTCCGTGCACTGATCAACGACCATGGCGACCGCGTGAACGAAGCGGGTCCGTCTGTTCCCGTCGAGGTTCTGGGCATCAACGGCACGCCTCAGGCGGGCGACGTTCTGAACGTTGTCAGCACCGAGGCGCAGGCCCGCGAGATCGCCGAGTACCGTGCCAACGCCGCCAAGGAGAAGCGTGCAGCAGCCGGCGCAGCTGTCACGCTTGACCAGATGATGGCGCAGGCCAAGCAGAACGAAAACGTTTCTGAGCTGCCCATTCTCGTCAAAGCGGACGTGCAGGGCAGTGCCGAAGCGATCACGCAGGCGATGGAAAAGATCGGTAACGACGAGGTCCGCGTGCGCGTGCTGCATTCAGGCGTTGGCGCCATCACCGAGAGCGATATCGGCCTTGCCGAAGCGTCGGGTGCCCCCGTGATCGGTTTCAACGTCCGGGCAAACGCGCCCGCACGCCAGAGCGCGAACCAGAAGGGTGTGGAGATCCGCTATTACTCGGTGATCTACGACCTGGTCGATGACATCAAAGCAGCCGCATCGGGCCTGTTGGGCGCCGAAATCCGCGAGAAATTCATCGGTTACGCCAAGATCAAGGAAGTCTTCAAGGTTACGGGCGTCGGCAAAGTTGCCGGGTGCCTTGTCACCGAAGGCTTGGCACGCCGTTCGGCCGGTGTGCGCCTTCTGCGCGACGATGTGGTCATCCACGAAGGCACGCTCAAGACGCTCAAACGCTTCAAGGACGAAGTGCCCGAGGTCCAGTCCGGTCAGGAGTGCGGCATGGCATTCGAGCGGTATGAGGACATTCGCGAAGGCGACGTCATCGAGATTTTCGAGCGTGAAGAGATCGTTCGGACGTTGGACTGAACCCTTCGGATCAAGACATCCGTGCTGAACACAGAAAAAGGGCGCTCCACCGGAGCGCCTTTTTTTTCACGTGTGATCGTAGTGGCGTAGCGGTGGATCAGGACACCGGCAGCCCGGTATAGACCTTGTCGCCATCCGCAATCTGAATGCGTCCATCGGGTAGGCTCCGCACGAAAATGCCTTGGATCAATACGCACGTACCTAGTTTGATTGTTCTGAACATATCATCCCCCCAGATGTTATCTAAAACCGCATGCAAGCCCAGTCAGACCATTCGGTAGAAACATGATAACGCAACTTTAACGATCTGGAAGACTGTATTGTCGCCAATATGGAGAAAATTTATCCGGCGTCGGGCCTTTTACAGCCAATCGCGCAGGATAGGGATCAGGGGAATATCGGCTGGCGGCATGGGATAGTCGCGCAATTGATTTGGTCGCACCCATTTGAGTGACTGCCCCTCAAGTCCCTGAACGATGCCGTTCCATTTCCGGCAGGCAAAGAGTGGCATGAGCAGATGGAAGTCATCATAGCTGTGGCTGGCAAACGTCAGCGGAGCCAGACAACTGGCCCAGGTGTCGATACCAAGCTCCTCGTGCAATTCGCGGATCAGTGCGGCCTCGGGTGTTTCGTCCGGCTCAACCTTGCCGCCCGGAAACTCCCATAAACCCGCCATAGATTTACCCTCGGGCCGCTGCGCCAGCAAAACGCGGCCATCCACGTCGATCAACGCGACAGCCGAGACGAGGACGACGTTCATGAGCGGTAATCGGCGTTGATGTCGATATAGCCATGCGTCAGATCGCAGGTCCAGACACGCGCGGTGCCGCCGCCGAGGCCGAGATCGACGTGGATGATCAGTTCCTGCCCTTTCATGTAGGCAGCGGCGAGATCCTCGTCATACGCGGGGCTGACCCAGCCATTTTCGGCAACCTTGATATCGCCGAACCAGATGGACAGCGTGTCGCGATCCGCACGCGCGCCGGACTTGCCGACGGCCATAACGACGCGGCCCCAATTGGGATCCTCGCCAGCGATGGCGGTCTTTACCAGCGGCGAATTGGCGATGGATTTGGCGTGGCGATGCGCGTCGGCGTCGCTTGCGGCCCCGGTGACCGATATTTCAACCAGTTTGGTCGCGCCTTCGCCATCGCGCACGACCTGTTGCGCAAGGTCCAGCATCACGCGGCGCAGACCCTCCATGAAACCGATGGAATGTTCGGTGATCTGGACACCCGAGGCGCCCGTTGCGCCGACCAGTAATGTGTCCGACGTCGATGTGTCGCTGTCGACGGTGATGCAGTTGAATGTCGTCCGGTTGAGGGCCGACACCAAAGATTGCAGCACCGGCTGCGGAACGGCGGCATCGGTGAAAATGTAGACCAGCATCGTGCCCATATCAGGCTCGATCATGCCCGAGCCTTTTGCGATACCCGCGATGCGCACGGTCTTGCCGTCTATCTCGATCTCGGTGGCCGACCCCTTTGGAAAGGTGTCCGTCGTCATGATCGCCCGGGCGGCATCGGCGATGCCATCCGCGCTGAGCGCCGATTTCAGATCGTCCAACACGGCGACGACACGCTCGTGCTTCATCGGCTCGCCGATAACCCCGGTCGAAGAGGAAAATACCCGGTGGACGGGCAGGGCCAGCGTGTCGGCCACTGCGCCCGTCACGGCGCGCACGGATTCCACCCCGCGCGCGCCGGTAAAGGCATTTGAATTGCCGGAGTTGACAATAATGGCCGCGCCCTCATCCCCGTCGCGCCCGATCTTGGACTGGCAGTCCAGCACCGGGGCCGACCGGGTGGCCGAGCGGGTGAACACCCCCGCAACCGTGCTGCCCGGCGCCAGATGCGCCAACATCACATCGGTGCGCCCCTGATAGCGCACACCGGCGGCGATACTGGCAAAGCGCACCCCCTCGATCACCGGAAGATCGGGGAAAGAGGCGGGCGCCAACGGCGAGACGGAGGTGATCTTGGCCACGTGCGTTTACTCTTCCAGAAGGTCGAGCTGATTCAGCACGGCAGGGTCCAGAGCATCGCCAGCTTCGCGGTCGATTTCACCGCTTTCCTGAAGCTCGGTCACGCGCTCTTCGATCGCCTGCTGGCGAAGCGCCTCGACGATTTCATCACGCACCTGCTCAAGCTCGGGCGCGTCTTGCGTGCGGGTCTCGATCAGCTTGATCACATGCCAGCCGAACTGGGTCTGGACCGGATCACTGATGGCGCCCGCTTCCATGCCTTCGACGGCCTCCTGAAACGGCTCGACCATCATGCCTTCGCTGAACCATCCCAGCGCACCACCCGAGGGGCCTGAAGGGCCAGTGGAGTGCTCTTCGGCCAGCGCGGCGAAATCGGTATCACCGCGCGCCTCTTCGGCCAAGGCCTGCGCTTCTTCTTCGGTTTCGACCAGAATATGCGCCGCATTGTATTCTGTCGCGGGCTCGGCATTGCCGTAATTCTCGTCGAAATAGGTCTGGATGGCCTCATCGCTGACGGCCGTTTCGGCAATCGCGGCCATTTCTTCGGACGCGATCAGCGCGCGGCGCTCGTTTTCCAGCGCAAGGGCCGAGCGGCGGGGCAGCTCGCCCTCATAGGCATCGGCCAGCAGCGTCTGCTGGATCAGTTGGTCGAGAATGCCGGGAAAAAGGACATCGGCGGGGACTTGCTGAAACTGCTGGGGCAAGCCCGCACGCAGGATCAGCATGTGACCCAGTGTGATCTCGGTGCCGTCAACGGTGGCGACAACGGTGTCGGCGGTCGGCGCGTCCTCGCTGGCTGTGTCCTGGGCATAGACCGGCGCTGTGCCGAGTGCCCCCATCAGCATCGCGCAGGTGGCAATCGGTTTGATACGGTCGAGCATTAGGTGTTCCTTCATAGTTATCGTCGGCAGAAGCCGCGCAGGGTGCGCAGCGTTGACACTAGAACAGCGGGCGCTTACATCGCCTTTGAATACAGGCATATCCCGCTGATACCCCGCCCGAGATAGGGGTGCAATGCAAACGGGACAAGGCATTGCCGAACACGAAGAAATCACTGAACGGGAACGGATTGCACATGCTGGGTTTAGGAACGGTCGCCCGTAAGGTTTTCGGCACGGCGAACGACCGCAAGGTCAAGGCCACGCGCCCCCTGATCGACAAGATCAATGCGCTGGAGCCCGAGATCGAGGCGCTGGACGACGCAGGCATTATTGCCAAGACCGATGATTTGCGTGCCCGCATCAAGGCGGGCGAGAATATTGACGCGCTCCTGCCCGAAGCCTTCGCCAACTGCCGCGAGGCTGCGCGCCGCGCGCTGGGCCTGCGGGCCTTCGATGTGCAGCTCATGGGCGGGATCTTTCTGCACCAGGGCAACATATCCGAGATGAAGACCGGCGAGGGCAAGACGCTGGTTGCGACCTTTCCCGCCTACCTCAATGCACTCAGCGGCGAGGGTGTCCATATCGTCACCGTCAACGATTACCTGGCCAAGCGTGACGCAGAATGGATGAGCGCCGTGTTCGGTGCGCTGGGTATGACCACAGGCGTCGTCTATCCCAACCAGCCCGAGGACGAGAAGCAGCGCGCCTATGCCTGTGACGTGACCTACGCGACGAACAATGAGCTGGGCTTCGACTATCTGCGCGACAACATGAAATCCGAGCTGACCCAAATGAGCCAGCGCGGCCATCACTATGCGATCGTGGACGAGGTCGACAGCATCCTGATCGACGAGGCGCGTACGCCCTTGATCATTTCTGGCCCGGCGCAGGATCGCAGCGATCTTTATATCGCCATCGACAAGCTGATCCCCGAGCTCAAGGAAGAGCATTACAAGATCGACGAAAAGACCCGCGGTGTCAGTTTTACCGACGAAGGCAATGAATTCCTGGAAACGCTGCTGGTCGAGCGCGAAGTCCTGCCCGAGGATCAATCGCTCTACGATCCCGAAAGCACGACGATCGTCCACCATGTCAACCAGGCGCTGCGCGCGCACAAGCTGTTTCAGAAGGACAAGGATTACATCGTCCGCGACAAGGAAATCGTCCTGATCGACGAATTCACCGGCCGCATGATGTCGGGCCGCCGCCTGTCGGACGGTCTGCACCAGGCAATCGAGGCCAAGGAAGGCGCGGATATTCAGCCCGAGAACGTGACGCTGGCACAGGTCACGTTCCAGAACTACTTCCGCCTCTATGACAAGCTGTCGGGCATGACCGGCACCGCCATGACCGAGGCGGATGAATTCGCCGAGATCTACGGCCTGGGCGTTGTAGCGGTGCCCACCAACCGGCCCATCGCGCGGATCGACAAGGATGATGCGGTATTCCGCACCACGGCCGAGAAATACAAGGCCGTCGTCGAGGAGATCAAGGAAGCGAATGCCAAGGGTCAGCCAACGCTGGTCGGCACCACTTCCATCGAGAAATCCGAGATGATCAGCCAGCTCCTGACGGACGCGGGCATCACGCATAACGTTCTGAACGCGCGCCAGCATGAAAAAGAGGCGCAGATCGTCGGCGACGCGGGCAAGCTGGGCGCCGTGACCATTGCGACCAACATGGCGGGGCGCGGCACGGACATCAAACTTGGCGGCAATGTCGACATGCAGATCATGCAGGCGATTGCCGCCGACCCGGAAGGTGATCCCGCCGAAATCCGCGCCCGGATCGAGGCGGAGCATGCCGCCGACGAGCAGGCGGTCAAGGACGCGGGCGGTCTTTTTGTCCTCGCGACCGAGCGGCACGAGAGCCGCCGCATCGACAACCAGCTGCGCGGCCGTTCGGGCCGTCAGGGCGATCCGGGCCAATCCTCGTTCTTCCTGTCGCTGGACGATGATCTGATGCGCATCTTCGGATCCGAGCGGCTGGAAAAGGTGCTGTCGGGTCTCGGCATGAAAGAGGACGAGGCGATCATCCACCCTTGGGTGAACAAGTCGCTGGAGCGCGCGCAGGCCAAGGTCGAGGGGCGCAACTTCGACATCCGCAAGCAGCTGCTCAAGTTCGACGACGTGATGAACGAGCAGCGCAAGGTGATCTTCAAGCAGCGGCTCGACATCATGCGCGCCGATGATCTCAGCGATATCGTCAAGGACATGCGTGGCGAGGTGATCGACGATCTGGTCGATCAATACATGCCGCCCAAGACCTACGCCGATCAGTGGGACATGGAGGGCATGCACGCCGCCATCCTCGAACAGCTCAACATGGATCTGCCCGTTCAGGCCTGGGCGGACGAAGAGGGCGTCGACGACGAGGATATCAGCGAGCGCATCGAGAAGCACGCGAACGAGATGATGGCGAAAAAGGCTGTGGCCTTTGGCGCGAACAACATGCGGATGATCGAAAAGCAGCTTCTGCTTCAGACCATCGATGCCAAGTGGCGCGAGCATCTGCTGACACTTGAACATCTGCGCAGTGTCGTCGGGTTCCGAGGCTACGCGCAACGCGATCCGCTGAACGAATACAAGAACGAGGCGTTTTCCCTTTTCGAGTCGATGCTGGACAGCTTGCGTCAGGACGTGACCCAAAAGCTGAGTCAGGTTCAGCCCGTGTCTGAGGCGGATCAGCAGGCGCTCTTGCAAAAGATGATGAAGGAGCGTGCCGCGCTGGAGGCGCAGACATCGGCAGGAACGCCCCAGGAGGATGGCCGCGACACCGCCACCCGTCCCGCCGAGGCCGCGCGCGAGGGCTTCGATGAAAATGATCCCGCCACTTGGGGCAATCCCAGCCGCAACACGGCCTGCCCCTGCGGATCCGGCGAAAAGTTCAAGCATTGCCATGGCCGCATCGCCTGATCGTTAACACTCGACGTTTGTGTCTTCGGGCCGCCACGCTGCGGCCCGAATGACTCCGCGCCCATGCCACACCGGCGCCCCTTTCGCTTGATACCGATTCTGCACGGCCCGAATTTTTTCAGCTGTGTGGAGATACGTGATGCAAAAGCTCAAGATGATCGCAATGGGATGTGGGACGCTGGCCTTGGCGCTGGGCGCTGGCCATTTCATGCAATCCCGTCAAGCCGCTGTACCCGTTGCGCAAGATGGCGGGACCTCACAGCTGGCTGGGCAATCTGGCGACATCATGGGAACCAGACAAAGCGGGGCTGTGCAGCTCTCGTCAATCACGCTGACGGCCGCGTCGCCCGAATTGCCGGCCACGGCGCCCACGCCCGATGTCTTGCCGCAACCCCCCGCGATCCGCGAAGCGGCGTTGAATGATGCGTCCGCTACGACGGTGGCGGACGCCCTTCCAACGGAAGAGCCTGCGCCCAGCCTCAGCTGCGACTACACACTGCGCGCCGATGTTGCGCCGGGGGCGATGGTGGCGCTGTCACTGGATGCACCCTGTGCGCCGGGCGAGCGGTTTACCATGCATCACAATGGCATGATGTTCACCCAAGTGACCGATGATGGCGGCCATGCCAGCATGTTGGTGCCCGCGCTGGCCCGGAATGCCTCCTTCATCGCGGCGTTCAGCAATGGTGACGGCGCCGTGGCGAATGCCGAGGTCGAGAGCCTCGATATCTATCAACGCGTTGCCGTTCAGTGGCAGGGCGAGACAGGCGTGCAGCTGCACGCGCTGGAATTTGGTGCCGATTATGGCGGCGAGGGCCATGTCTGGTCTGGCGCGGCGCGCGATGTCGCGGCGGCCGCGGGCGGCGACTTGGGCTTTCTGACACGGCTGGGCGACGCGGGTCAGCCCGATGCGTTGATGGCCGAGGTTTATACCTTCCCCAGTCAGCTTGCCGGACGCGACGGTGACATCGCCCTGCAGGTCGAGGCCGAGGTGACAGACGTGAACTGCAACACCGATATCGAGACCCAGGCCCTGCAAATGCAGGCCGGCGGCGCCCTCAAAGTTCAGGACGTCGTGCTGATGATGCCCGAATGTGATGCGGTCGGAGATTTTCTGGTGTTGAAAAATCTGTTGAATGACCTCACGATCGCCCGCAACTGATACGCAGGCCGATCCGAGGGCAGAGTAATGCAACATCTACGTGCGGCGAGTTTCGCCGCACTTTTTCCTTGTCTGTTGGCCCTGTTAGCCGGATCGCCAGTGGCCGCGCAGGACGTGACCCTCACATCACGCGACGGCGACGTCACAATTGCGGGCGACCTTCTGGGTTTTGACGGAGAATTCTATCGCGTCGATACGATCTACGGCGAATTGACCGTTGATGGCTCAGGTGTTCTCTGCGAGGGCCCGGGGTGCCCCAATCTGAATGCCTATGTGGCCGAAGCGACCCTGTCGGGCGCGCCCACAATGGGCCGCGTCCTGATGCCCGCCCTGATTGAGGCGTTCGCGCTGCGTCAGGGACTGGAATTATCGCGAGAAAATACCTCCGATATCGCGTTCACCTACACGCTGTCCGATCCTGAGGCCGATGAGGCACGCGGACGCTTTCATATTCGGCTGACCAACACCGACGAAGGCTTTGCCGATCTGCTGGCGGGCGAGGCTGACATGGTCATGTCCTTGCGCGAGGTCACCCGCGCCGAGGCGATCCGTGGCCGAGAGATCGGTCTTGGCGATTTGCGCGATGCACGCCGCAGCCGCGTTCTGGCCCTCGATGCGCTGGTGCCGCTGGTCTCGGCGGGCAATCCGGTGACGCAGATCACCACGCCCGAGCTGGCGCAGGTTTTGTCGGGTGAGATCACGGACTGGACCCCGCTTGGCGGCGCCGATGCGCCCATTGCCGTCCATCTTCACGACAGCACGACCGGCTTGGGGCAGGCGACCGAGCGGCAGATGCTACGCGGT